>SXON01000033.1 GCA_005778355.1 Pseudomonadota bacterium
ACCGTCACCTCCGCCGTCCACGCGAGGAAGGCGTGATCCCCCCGGGGGTCGACCTGGAGCCCCACCTGGCGCTCAGGCGCGACCTCCGCCGCGCGCTCGGCCGGGCCCGGCGCGCCGAGAGGCTGGCCCCCCGGGTCGATCTCCTCGCGATGATGCAGAACTGGACCGACCCGCCGAGAAACAAGCCGCCGGGACTCGACCCCGCCGCCCAGTTCCTTCACGACGCCTTCGACGCGGAGCTCGCGGCGGAAGCCAAACGGCGCGAGAAGCCGGCGGCCCGGGGGGACCTTCCGAGGGGCGGGACGCCCGCTGGTCCCCCCGCCGTGGCTGACCTTCCAGATTGCGGTTGCTACAGTCCCAGCGATTTCGGGACCAGCTGTATGTGTGGGGCGACGGTGGTTATCTGTGTCCCCACGCCGAGCGGATACTGCCTCTGCACCGGCGCCTGTTTCACCGGGAGCGACGGCGGGCCTTGCGACGAGCCTCCGTACACGTTCACATACCTGCACTACGCGTGCTCAGCATCGCCGGACGCTGCGGAGTCCAACGAGCAACTGCGGCAGTCAATGCTCGACCAGCTTCTGGAATCGCTAGGCGCCGATTCTTGGCAGGAGGACGTTCTCGATGGGCTTGCCGGACTTGCGGGGACGTTTGGCGAGGCGGTGGACCTGTACTCCTGCCTGGAGGAGTGGGAGTATCGAGCTTGCATGAGCGCGGCGCGTCGGGGCGGCGACGACTGGATCGAGTGGTGCCGCGATGATTTCATTGCCGAGGAGTCCTGGACGGCGAGCTGTTATTCCAAGGGAACTGAGATACTCGCAGAACGAGAGAACTTCTGCCGTCGCGTCAAGTGCTGACGGCGCCGCTGCTGCTGCCGAGTGGACGGCTCTCCTCAGGTCTGGTCGCACGATTCTTGCGCGCTGCAGCCCGGCCACCGCGAGCTAGCGCCGAGGGCTACGAGATTTCGGAGTTGAGGGACTCGACCGCGGCTGTCACCATGTGGAGTCCGCTGCCGCGTTCCGGCCACTCCCGGCACTTCGCCGCCATCGCGTCGCCGACCGGCAGAGTGTCCTCGTCCGCGTCGTTCGACGCGCTCGCAGCGCTGTGGGGGGCGGTGGATGGCGTGATGGCGACCGGGCTCTTCGACGGCGTGCCGACAGGTCCCCTGCCACCGAGCGGCCCGAACGGCCCGTCTGGAGTTTCACTACGAGCAACCGGCTCGTTGACCCGGGGGCGCGCCGGCACGGTGGAGATCCGCACCGCAGGGACCGCTGGTTGGCTCACTGAATGTGTGTTCCCGCCGGCGAGTCGAAGCGCCCTGCTTACCAACGAGAACCTCGCTGGCGCGCTCGTCGGTTTGAGTGTCGGCTTCGAGTTCGGAGCCGCCCCGCTGGATCGGCTAGTGGCGGGCCGGAGGAAACGCATCCTCGATCGCAGAAGGTGCCGTCCGGGAATCTGGCTACCCCCTCCTGCCTGGAACTGCCTCGGCAGAGCGCTAGCACCCTGGCGCTCTGGCTTCGCGTCACGTGAGCGCCACATCGCCGCTTTGCGTTGCGAAGTGCGTTTCCGACGAGGGTGTTCAACGATCCGCGACCGAATTGCCCTCGTCGCACCGGTACCAGCGGCGGCGGGCGTGTGGAATTGCCAGGTCCACCTTGGCAGGCTCGGCACTCACGTGCTCGGCTCCCGCGAACCTCTTTCGGCGTTCATCTATGGATTGGAGGCCCTGTACATGCTGAGGCGGGGGGCCCGGTGGTGCACGCTCGCGAGCCGCCCAGGCACGTCCCCGGGCGAATTCGGGGCGGTACTTGGTGGGCTCGGCGGGGTGGCGGCCACGCCCGACCGGGCAGCGTGCCGGGTGTACGCGGCGCAGCCGGAGCGCGGAGGCTGGCGTTCGTCTGTCGAGGTCGAAGGCCGAGTCATTGCCTCATCGTTCAATGTGGACCCGCTGAACTCGCTGATCGACCTAGTTCCGCCCCTGCGGCGACTCCGCAACGTGCACGCCGGGGTTTCAGAGGGCCGGACCTCGACATCAGAGACGGAAGTTCACTACAAGTTCCCATAGATCGACACCGTCCCCCCCACGGTGGGCGAGCCGTCGGCGAGGTCGTTGGCGTCCGCCGTGAGGAGCGAGACGTTGTCGGACACCTGGAGGTCGCCCCCCACCGACTCGAGGCCGTCCAGCGCGTCGATGTCCGCGAGCACGCGGTTGCCCACGATGTCCAGCTCGTCACCCACTGTCCGCAGGCCCTCGAGCCCATCAAGGCTCGTCATCGACAGGTTCCCCGCCCCATACGACCAGCTCACCTGGTAGCCGATCTCCAGGCTCTCCCCGACCTCTTCCAGCGCCGATAGCCCCGAGAGATCCACCAGCGCGTCGCAGTCCCCCACGCGTAGATCGCCGCCGACGCGCTGCAGTTGCGAGAGTGCCGACACGTCTACCAGCGAGGGCAAGTCGAAGAGCACCAGGTTGTGGGGGATCTCCTGCAAGGCGTCGAGTCCATCGAGCGAGGAGAGCACCGGCTGCCCAAAGACAAACACCGCGCTGCCCACGGTGAAGTTGCCCATCCCCGAGAAATCCTCGAGGCTCGCGTTGTACTCCACCCAGAGGTCGCGCCCGATGGACTGCAGTGCGCCGAGGCTGTCCGGTCGAACCAGCGCCGCGTTCGTGTCCAGGGTCAGGTCGCGACCCACGCTTGCTAGGCCGTCGAGCCCCTGGAGGCTCGCGAGGCGGGGATTGGCATAGAGCCGGAAGTCGGTGCCCACCGTCGCGAGCGAATCGAGCCCGGACAGGCTGGCGAGGTCGTCGTTATACTCGATGATCACGCTATCTCCCACGGTAGCGAGCGCGTCGAGTCCCGACAGGTCGACGAGACTATCCAGCTGGCTGATCCACAGGCCCCCGACCGAGGTCAGCGCGCCGAACCCCAGATCGGGCAGCCGTTCCAGCTTCTCCAGTGCCACGTCGCCATCCACTGACTGCAGGGCACCGAAGTCGATCGCCGCGAGCACGTCGAGGTCGACGAGCGAGAAAGCGCCGCCCACCGAGACCAGCGCGGGGGCGGAGGCATCGGCGAGCGTACGATTGTCCTCCACCACGAACGCGCCCCCCACCGACTGGAGGGCGTCGACACCATCGAGCGTCAACAGGTCGTCGTTGTCGGCCACGGTGAGCGTGCCGTCGAGCGTGGAGGTGGCCCCCAGGAACGAGAGGTCCGGCAAGGCGGTGTTGCTCACGGTCACGTTGCCGGTGAACGCGGTGGCGGCCAGCCCGGGCGCCTGCGCCAGTGACGCCGCCCCGCTGAGCTCGAGATCCCCACAGCTCGCGAGGCTGTCGAAGCCCTCGATGCCCACGAGCGAGGTCGCCTCGGTAACAGACAATCCCTCGGCAATGCGCGTGAGCGCCGAGAATCCCGACACCAGCGTGGGACCGGTACCCACCAGTCGCAGCGTGCCGCCGATGGTCTCGAGCGACGCGAAGCCGTCCCAGTCCGGCAGGCGCGTGTTGTTCCAGATCGACAGGTCGCCGCCGACGCTCTCCAGCCCATCGAGCGCGGACAGGTCCCGCAGTCGCGTGTTGCCCGCGATCACCACGTTGCCTTCCACCTCGCGGAGGTCTTCCAGCCCGGACAAGTCGGCCAGCTCCGTGCCCGACACCCACACCGCCCCGACCGTCTCGGGGAGTGTCCACCCACCGCAGGCCCCATCCGGCAGCTCCACGAGACCGAGCGTGCCGGGAATCTCCAGGGGGCCGTCGACGGTGAAGCTGCCGGAGTTCCACGCCACCCGCTCGAACCAGTAGCCGCCGCCCATGGCCACGAGCTGGGGGGTTTCCACCGAGGCGAGTTCGGGCAGGGACTCCAGCCACACGCCCACCCCGAGCGTCTCGACCGGGAGCGACACGTTCACCAGCGGCAGGTCGTAGAGCACCACGCCGCCCCCGACCTCGCGGAGCCGAGGTGCCCCGCCAAGGTCGCTCACCTCCGAGTGCGCCACCCAGAAGTCCCCGCCGACAAACGCGAGACGCTCGAGGCCCTCCATCGACTGGATGCTGCTGGCGTCGAGCCAGCCAAGCTCCGCGTCGTCGCCGCCAAACATGGCCGCGTCGCCCACGCGGGTGAGCTGTTCCAGCCCCCGGAGGTCGCGCCCGGTAAGGCCCGACACGCGCAGGCTGCCGCTCACCGCGCGCAGGCAGCCCAGGCCGCGCAGGCTCCCAAGGCCGTCCAGATCGAGCGTGCCCTCCACCGAGGCGTAGGTGGCGCAGAAGCTATCGACGGCCGCCTCGGAATCGAGGGCCAGGTCGCCCACGTACTCGTCGACGAGACCGTCACAATCGTCATCGTCGCCGTCGAGCAACTCGGTGGCGCTCGGCGACTCGGCCGCATCGGCGTCGTTGCAGTCATCACAGGCCGCCGCGCCGTCGCCGTCGTGGTCGGTGCTGCCCACGAGCCCGTCGCAGTTCTTGTCGGCCGTGTCGTCGCAGGACTCCTCGGCCAGCGGGTTAACGGCGGCGTCGTTGTCGTCGCAGTCGGTGTCGTTGGCCACGTAGCCGTCGGGCGCGCACGTGGCGCTGGTCCACACCGAGGCGTCGCCTGCGCCGTCTTTGTCGGCGTCGGCGTACCAGTCGGCCGTGGTCGTCAAGTCCGGATCGGCGGCGTTGGCGAGGCCGTCACAGTCGTCGTCCACGTTGCCGAAGTCGCACCGCTCGGTGGCGCCGGGGTTGATGCCACCGTCGGCGTCGTCGCAGTCGGTGTCGTCGGCCACGTGGCCGGCCGGGGCGTCGCAGGCAATGTTGAACGCCGAGGCGTCGCCGTAGCCATCGCCATCGGTGTCCGCATACCAGGGCGACTCGCCGCTGGCGCCGGACTCGTCGATCTCGTCGTCGCAGTCATCATCGATGTCGTTGCAGCTCTCCGTGGCCCCCGGCGACACGCCGGCGTCGGTGTCGTCGCAGTCGGTCCGGTTGGGCGAGTAGCCCGCGGGCACGTCGCAGGCGGCCACCCTGCCGGCGCGCGTACCGTAGCCGTCGCCGTCCACGTCGAGGTACCAGGTGGTCTCGCCGCTGGCGCCGGACTCGTCGATGCTACCATTGCAGTCGTTGTCCACGCCGTCGCAGGTCTCCGTGCCGCCGGGAAGGACGGCGGCATCGGTATCGTCACAGTCCGATGCGTCCGCAATCCACGACTCGCTCGCCGCGCAGGCCAGGGTGGTGACGAGCGGGTCGCCGAAGCCGTCGCGATCACTGTCCGCGTAGTACACCGTCGGTCCGAGCACGGTGGCGTCGAAGTCGTCGCAGTCGGTGTCGTCGGCCACGTGCCCCGGAGGCGCGGCGCACTCCACCACGCTGTCGTCGGCGTTGCCGAGGCCATCGCCGTCGCCGTCGCGATACCAGGTGGTGGCGTCGACCGCCGAGGCGCCGTCGGTGGCGCCGTCGCAGTCATTGTCGACCAGGTCGCACAGCTCCGTGGCGCCGTGGTTCACCGCCGCATCATCGTCGTCGCAGTCGGTGGGCGTCGCCGCGTAGCCGGTCGGGGCGTCGCCGCAGGCGAGCGTGGTCTGCCCGCCATCGCCGTGCCCGTCGCCGTCGAGGTCGGCGTAGAACAAGGTCGCGTCGGCTGCCTCCTCGTCGACCTCCCCGTCGCAGTCGTCGTCGACCTCGTCGCAGAACTCGGTGGCCCCGGGGTAGCGCGTGGGGTCGGCATCGTCGCAGTCATCGCCGTTGTCGACGCCCGGCGCGTTGCAGGCGGTCGACACCGTCGTCGGGTCGCCAAAGCCGTCGCCGTCGACATCGAGGTAGCGGGCAGGCCCCTCGCAGCGGGCGGTGTCGCCGGTGTCGGTGTCGTCGACCTCGGGGACCCCTGTCGGCGGGGACTTGCCCTCCGGCGCCTCGGGACAGGCAAGCAGCGCCAGCATCAGGAGCATGGCCGTACCGTAGCCTGTGCGCGCGAGGGGTGGCTACCAGTCGGGCGACTGCCAGATCGGGTCTTCGCAGTTGACGCGGCGGACGATCTCGATGGTGTACTTCGCGGTGCCGACGGTGGGCTGCATGGAATACTCTATCTGGAGGAGTCGGTGGTCGTAGGTGTTGTCCTCGCCAAAGTCGGCCTTGGTGTCGATGCGGCAGGTGCGGTACGTCCACAGGTCTTCGGTGGCGTGAGAGCCGACGGCGAAGGGGATGCTCCAGTCGTAACCGCCGTCAGACGCGACCCGGCGGTAAACCTCGAGAACACGCGCGATGTCGAAGAACGAGGGCCGATCCGCAGGCACGGCGGCGTAGGTCCAGAGGGGATCGATGGTGCGCACGCCGGACTCCGCCTCGAAGAGTTGGCCGACGTCCGACATCTGCGTGAAGACGCTACAGCGAGGGACGCGAAACACACTCCAGGAAACTTCGGTCCGGCCGAAGATCAGGTCGATCCAACGTGTATCCGATGAGTCCGTCGAGTCGTAGTACTCGGCGGACCCCGGCCAGATTCTCGTGAAGACGGCGTTGGCGTCCGCCTCCGTGTCGGCGCACCACGCACCACCGTCTTCGACCTCGGCGGCGGAGAACCACACGACCGGAGGATCATCGAAGCGGGATAGCCAGTCAGGCGACATCGGACTCCCCTCGACCCACTCGGTGTAGTACCGGCTCGCCCAACCCGCACAGAACGCCTCGTCGGTGATGCTCGCAGCGCACTCGGGCAGACCGTCGTCGTCGAAAGCTACGCTGGCGTACGGCATCTCGCCGACCGCCGATTCTGTGCCGGAGGGGTCGCTCAAGCAGGCGAGAAGCAATCCCGGCAGAGAAACGCTCATGGGCACTCCAGGATTGCCCCCACCGCGTCGAGGTATCGCCCGCCATCGACCGCCGCGCTGATGTCCTCCGCAGGGCTGGTGTTCGCCCCATTCAGCAGGGCGTCGGCGAGGTCGGCGCCCGTCGCCATGCTTGAGGGGCAGCGCGCATACACCAGTCCGGCAACGCCACCCACTACGGCGACTGCCGCAGACGTGGCGCCGGTCCAGTCCCGGAGATCTGGATTCCACTTGGCGAATGCGTTGCTGCTGTTGGCGGTCCCGATTGAGGGCATCCCTGCGAGCGGCAGGTCGGTCCCGGTCGTCGCGTCGAAATCCTTGTACAGGTATCCCGGCGCGCCGAGTTCCATGCTCCCCGTGCCATGGCTCGAGGCGTGCTCGGCGGTCCCGGTGTAGGCGGTGTCGTTCCACCGGCCTGTCATCACGCCCGTCGCAGCGGTGTAGTCAATCCCCGTGGCCATCACATTGATGGTATTCGTCGCCTGGTTGTCGGCCGGCAGGCAGTAAACCCCGGCGTCGTCGCAATCCAGGCCCCGGTTCCCCGCAGGCGTCACGAAGAGAACATCGGGGAAGCTCTCGAACTCGCTCGTAATCTTCTCGACCATCGCCTCCTCCTCGGTCTCGCTCACCTCGTACGCGCCCGCGAACTCCATCACAATCACGTTCGCGCCATTCTGGTAGAGGTAGTCGATCGCGGCGAGGTATGCGGCAAGATCGTAGGCGCCGCACTCCCCCTCGTTGGTGAGGCGGGCCTCCAAGATCCGGACCCCCTCCATGACCCCTGCGCCGTTGCTGGCGTTGTCCCACTCCATCGCCACCAGCCCTGCCGTCTGCGTGCCGTGGCTGGCCCCGTCGACGGGGTAGGGGTCGTTGTCGAGGTCTGTCGCGCCCTCGTCGATCTCGCATAGCCCGGTGTCCTTGTTCTCGGTCGTCCGCAGGGTCACCCGCGCCCCGATGATGTCGTCCACCACGCCGTTGCCATCATCGTCGGCACCGTCTACGAAGGCCTCCAGCAGGTCACCCCCCTGGTAGAGGCCATCGTCAAAGGGTACGGACGCCTCGTCGTAGAGTGAGGCGTCGAGCGTGATTCCCGTCGCCGACTGGAGGTCGGCGAGAGCAGAGGCCAGCGCAGAGGCGCTCGACGGGTGGTTGAGGTCGTTGAGGGTGAAGACGCCGTCGCTGTCGAGGTCGAACACGTCGACGAAGCTGCTCGTGCCGATGTCGGGCAACTCCCCCTCGTTCACCCACAAGTTGTTCACCAGGTCGGGGTGGTTGTAGTCGATGCCGGTATCGACGAAGCCCACGATCACCTCTCGGCTGCCCTCCGCCGCGTAGAGGTCCCACGCGTCTTCCACGCCGATGTCGGCGAGGTAGGCGGCCTCGTCGTCGGCATACCACTGGTCATCGTGCAACGTGGGGTCGTGCCCCGCCGGCCGAAGCAGGGGGTCGAGGGTGGCGTAGGCCACCAGTGGCGAGGCGCGGTACTGCACGAGCTTCGCGAGGATGCCACCCCAGTCTGTCCCCGTGAACTCGAGTACACGCAGGCCGGTCTGTCGCGACATGACCTCCCGTGCGCCCGTGGTCAGCTCCCAGGCCTGCACCTCGGCGGCGGTGGCCTCCGGGTCGAAACGCACGAGGAGGCGCCGCTCGTGGAACTCGAAGCGCGCCGGCTGGGCCACGAG
The DNA here is from genome assembly GCA_005778355.1 of Pseudomonadota bacterium. Taxonomy (GTDB): domain Bacteria; phylum Myxococcota_A; class UBA796; order UBA796; family SXON01; genus SXON01. The sequence goes on from SXON01000033.1 coordinate 8,481, forward strand.
CCTAGCGTCGAGCTCAGTATCGACGGCCACGGCCGAGGCACCGACATCGACGTCGGACTCGGCTTCCGTGTCGAGCACGAGTTCGAGACCCGTGCGCCCGCCGGGCGTGATGACGGGAAGGCCCCCCTGCGGCACGAACCGGACGACCCCGGAGCTGGCGGCTGCCTGCACCGTGGGTCCGAAGAGGATGGGAAAGTTACCGCCCGGCGCCTCCGCCAGCCCGGCGCTGACGCCCACGCGCACGTCTTGCACCTCGCCCGGGGGAAGCCAGTACTGACCGGCAAACCTCTGAAAGTCCGCAGTGACCGCGTAGAACCACACCGGCACGGGCCCCGTGGCCACGGTGAAGTACTCGGGCGCCTGCAGCTGCCCGTTGACCAGCCGCCGGTGCTTCACCTCCACCTCGTCGATGAACACTCGCAGCTTCCTCGCGCCGGAAAATACCCCCGAGGCCGGGTGCTCGAGCTTCAAGTCGAGGACCAGGAGCCCGTCGGTGGGCGGATCGGGCACGATCGAGGGCTCCTCCTGGATGCAGCCAGCGGCGAACACGACCGTCGCAAACAGGCCTCGTCGCGAGCGCTGGGTGCTGGGTGCTGGGTGAAAGTACGTCATCACGCCCTCGGCTCGCCAGTAATCTACACCACGGAGTGCTCGCGCGCTACCCTCCTCGCGCGGCCGCGCGCTCGCGACGAGTGCCTACCCCATCCAAGCCCCCCCATTGACATCGATCCCCTGCCCCGTGACACACGAGGCCGCGGGCGACATCAGCCACGCCACCACCCCGGCGATCTCCTCGGGGGTGCCCATGCGTCCCAGCGGAACGGCGCTCATCGCGCGGCGGTGGGCCTCCTCGCGACTCACGCCCATCGCGGCCGCCATGCCCTCGATGCCCGACCAGGCCATGTCGGTGTCGACCCAGCCGGGGCAGATCGCGTTCACCAGTACGCCCTCTTGGGCGAGCTCGAGCGCCATCGCGCGGGTGAGTCCGAGCAGCGCTGCCTTCGACGCGCAGTAACCGGTGTAGCCGGGCACGCCGAAGCGGGCGAGCACGCTCGCGATCACGATGAAGTAGCGGCGGTCGGGGCCGGGCGCGAGGTGCCGCTGCCCGGCTCGGAGGGTGTTGTAGGCGCCGGTGAGGTTGGTAGCGACGATCTCGTCGAAACGATCGCCAGCACCGGGGGCGTTGGCCCCGCCGATGCCAGCCGCGGCCACCACCGCGAAGATCGGACCGTTCACCTCGGCAGCCTGCGCGAAGGCGGCATCGACGGCGGCGCGGTCGGACACGTCGCAAGGAAGACCGAGAACGCCGTCGAGGCTGGACAACAACTCGGCACGCCGGGCGAGACCGGTCACCCGGGCGCCGTCGGCCTGCAGACGAAGGACAATGGCACGGCCGATGCCGCTGGAGGCGCCGGTAACGACAACGTGAGGGGCACTCAACATGGGGACTCCGCGAGGGGGCGCGACTTATCGGCACCACGCCCCGGCACCACGCAAAATCGGCGCGGCCGTAGCCCAGGCCCGCTAGGCTCGCGCCGTGCTCCTCGCCCTCCTCGCCTGCGACCCCGAACCCCCCGAGGGCTGTGCCTTCTCGTCGATGGCGAAGGCGCCCGAGGCCGCCAGTACCTGCCCCGCCGATGCCGGCGACTACGACCCGGTGGCGACGGGGCCTGCCCCGCTGGTGGTGATGTTCACCGTCGACACGCTCAACCGCGCCTACCTCGACGGCCGCCACGCCGACTGGGACATCACCCCGAGGCTCGACGCCTTCTTCGCCGAGTCGGCCTATCTCCCCGAGGTGGTCTCGGTCCGCAGCCTCACCGGCGTGGCGCTGACCTCGTTGCTCACCGGCCGCTACCCGCGGTCACACGGCGTGCGCGACCACGCCGACCAGGTGGGCACGACCATCGACACCCTCCCCGAGCACCTCGCTTCGCAAGGCTACGCCACGCGCGCCTTCATCTCCAACCAGTGCTGGGTGGTCGACGGCAAGGTCGACGAGCTCACCTGCCGCTGGAACCGGCAGGACGAGTCCGACCAGGACCAGAAAGACGAGGAGCTGGTCACCGCGTTCACGCGGGCGCTGGACGACCTGAGCGGCCCCACCTTTCTCTGGATCCACCTCGTCGATCCCCACACGCCCTACGACGCCCGCGAGCCCTACTACGACCAGTTCCACCCCGAGCCACCGGCCGGCGACTTCGACCCCGGCGTGGAGGGGGCGCTGGCCGACGTGAACCTCGGCGAGCGCAGCATCACCCCCGAGGAGCACGCCCAGGTGGAAGCGGCCTACGCCTCGCAAGTGGCGCTGGTCGACGCGCGGTTCGGCGAGGTGCTCGACGCCCTGTCCGCCCGCGGCCTCGACGACGCGATTGTCGTCTTTGGCGCCGACCATGGCGAGGAGCTGGGCCTGCATGGGCACTACTACTGGCATTCTTGCTCCACCTTCAACGCCTCGTTGACGTTGAACTACGCGATTCGTGCCCCGGGACGCATCGCGGGCGGCGCGGTGATGGCGAGCCCGGTGTCGAGTACCGACATCGCCCCGACGATCGCCGAGCTGGCCGGCGTGCCATGGACCGCCTCGCTCGATGGCACCTCGCTCGTCGACGACTTCCGCGCCTGCCGCGAGCCCACGCGCCCCGCCTACTTCGAGCGCGCCACCGAGGGCGCTGGGATGGTGGTGGATGGGCACAAGCTCGTGCTCGAGCCCGAGGGCTGGACCAGCGCCTGCGAGCCCTACACCGACGACGTGCCCTACGTGATGGCCAAGGAACAACTCTACGACATCGAGTCCGACCCCGACGAGTGCGTCAACATCACCGACGATGAACCAGAGTTGTTCGACGAACTCCGCGGGCAGCTGTGCGACTGGATCACCGCCTCGCCGTGGGTGGCCACCAACAACGACCGAAACCCGGTGGTCCGCGCCTGCGGGGGCTGAGGTTTCTGGATAGCGCCGCGGCCATGCAAATCTCCAACGCCACTGTCGTCGCCTTCGAGTACACCCTCACCGACGGCGATGGGGCCGTCATCGACCAGTCGCCCCCGGGCGAACCGCTGAGCTACCTGCACGGCGCGGGCAACATCGTTCCCGGGCTCGAGCGCCAGCTCGAGGGCCTCGCCGTGGGCGACGAGCGCACCTGCGTGGTGCCGCCCAACGAGGGCTACGGCCTCGCCACCAACCAGGGTATCCGCGTGCCCCGCGCCGAGTTCCCCAGCGAGATGGAGCCGCAGGAAGGCATGGCGGTGGGTGCCACCGGCCCCGACGGCAAGACCGTTCCCCTGTTCATCAAGGGTGTCAGCGACGAGGAGGTGTTCCTCTCCTTCGACCACCCACTCGCCGGTGTCACGCTTCACTTCGCCGTCGCGATCCGATCGATCCGCGCCGCCACGGACGAGGAGCTGGCCCACGGGCACCCGCACGGCCCCGGTGGTCACCACCACCACGGTCACGACCACGAGTAGCCCTCCAGGCCGCACGGCACGACCGCGCCCCGGCTGGCGCAGTTCGCGGCCTGGCCAGGCGGGGATGGGGAGAGGGCCACGTCGGACGCGCGGCCGGCGCGGTAGGCCGGAGGCATGGCGGAGGCCGGACGGAATGGCCCGGTAGGGGAAGGGGCCGGCGAGGACCCTTCCCCTTCAGCGGCAAGGTCACTCGGCCCACTGCCCGCCGGTGAGGCCCGAGTCCCAGCTCCCGATGCCGAGGTAAGCGAGGTTCAAATACCCGCGCGAGGCATCGACCGCCGCCTCCCAGGTGATCTCGGTGTCGATCACGCCCTTGAACAACTTCAGGCGAAATAGGCGCACTTCGAGCCCAGTCGTCCCGTGGAGACGGCCGGGCGCCACCTCCGTCCGGGTGGGCTCGAAGTAGCTGCCCGCCCGCACCCGCAGCCGCCGGGGGACAGCCTCCACCTCGAAGCCCACGTGGGGCGTGACACTCAGCGTCTCGCCCCGGCGAACGCCCTCGCCTTCCAGCGCCGTTTCCAGCGCATAGCCCTGTGTCACGGGACCGTCGATCGTCAGGTCGCCGGCCACGCGCACCGGCCGGGGCGGGGCATGTTCCGTGTCGGTCCAGCCGAGTCCGAGGGCGAGGTGCCAGGGCATCACCGCCGCCTCGATGGGGAAGGGGCTGCCCCCCTCGGTGGGCACGGCGCGCACCTCGGAGCGGAAGGTGCCGCCGAGGTTCCAACCGTCCCACAGTCGCGACGCGAGTATGCCCACCTCGCCGCCCTGGCCGGTCCAGTCGAGGGTGTTGCCGTCTCGCTCGCCGTGCACCGAGAGCGCGCGCGCACCGAGGGCCACCGCCACTCTCCCGTCGGCGTAGCTGCCCCCGGCGGCGAGGTGTCCCTCGGTGACGTTGATCAACGCGTCGCCGTAGCGGTACTCGAGCCCGGAGTACACCAGTCCCCCGCCGAAGTTGCGCCAGAAACCGGCCACGCCGAGGTTGGCCATGCCGCCGGTCCTCGGTCCCACCTCGCCGAGGTTGGCCACGTCTGTCGCTTTCTCGGGGCCGAGCGCCAGCTGGGTGAACGCGAGTGACATGCCCCAGGTGCGGGTCTGTTCAATGCGACGGTTCACCGGCGCCGCCGGGTTGAAGAAGAGCCCGTTGGCCCCCCGCGCGAAGCCGAGCCCGGCGCCGCCCATCGCGGTGATTTCGGCCGGGGCGAGCACCACCAGGCGGGTGGCGTCGATCACCGGCTCGGCGGCCAGGGCGAGGGAGATGAGCACCGGGGGGAGGTATCCGCGTGGCGGCGCGACGCCATCCGGGAGCAGCGTCAGGCGAGTCTCGACGACCCGATCCAGCCCGCGACCACCGTTGAGCGGGCCTCGCCACGGCGCGTCGCAAGCAGAAACTGGCTGAACCGGAATCATCGTAAGCACTGAGCACTCGAACCGGCACGAGCCCCACCTCGGCCTAGAAGCAAGGCGCCCACACTACTGGAAAGTTGGCGTTCTCCCGTAGGACGACAGGGACGCTGTGCTCGAGTCCACGCGCCCGTGTCACTTCAGCCTTCCTGCGCTCACGACGATTCCGGTTCGCACAGCAATCGGTCACGACGCCTCCCGCCCGTCTCCATCGCGGCCGCGAGGCAGCCCTCAGACGGGAGGCTCACGACCCCTCAACTTCCCCACCGCGTGACCGAAGAGCGCGGCGATGGCCTCCGCCTCCGCTGCCCGCCCCGCCGCCCCCGTCCCCTTCGCGGGGATCCGCGCCAACGCCGACGCGTTGCTCGCCCTCGGCGTGTTCGCCGTCGTTGCGATCATGATGGTACCCCTTCCGCCCATCGTGCTCGACCTGATGCTCGCGGCCAGCATCACGGTGTCGTTGCTGATCTTTCTGGTCGCGATCTACACGCGCCGGCCCGTGGAGTTCAGCGTGTTCCCGACGGTGTTGCTCGTCACCACCGTGTTTCGCCTGTCGCTCAACGTGGCGAGCACCCGGCTGATTCTCACCCACGGCTCCGAGGGCACTCACGCCGCCGGCCACGTGATCGAGGCGGTGGGCAACTTCCTCATCGGCGGCAACGCGCTGGTGGGCTTCATCGTCTTCTGCATCCTCGTGACCATCAACTTCATGGTGGTGACCAAGGGCGCTGGGCGCGTGGCCGAAGTGGCGGCGCGTTTCACGTTGGACGCGATGCCCGGCAAGCAGATGGCGGGGGACGCCGAGCTCAACGCTGGCCTCATCGACGAGAAGACGGCCAAGCGGCGCCGCGCCGAGGTGGCCCGGGAGGCCGACTTCTACGGCGCGATGGACGGCGCGAGCAAGTTCATCAAGGGCGACGCGATCGCCGCCATCATCATCACCCTCATCAACATCGTGGGTGGCATCATCATCGGCGTGGTGATGCACGACCTCGACGTCGTCACCGCGCTCTCGAACTACACGATCCTCACCATCGGCGACGGCCTCGCCTCGCAGTTCCCCGCGCTCATCACCTCAGCGGCCGCCGGCATGCTCGTCACCCGCGTCAACGACGTGGAGGACAGCACCCTCGACCACCAGATGGGCCAGCAGCTGCTCGGCAACCCGCGCGTGCTCGCCATCCTCGCGGTGCTCGCCGGCCTCTTCGTGTTCGTGCCCGGCCTTCGCTTCGTGTTCGCCGTCATCGCCATCGGTCTGGGCGCCCTGGCCTACGCCCTGCGCAATCAAACGCCAGTCGCCAGCACGGTGGCCGACGACGCCCCGGCCGCGCCGTCGGAGGCCCCCATCGAGGACCTCCTCAAGGTAGACCCGCTGGTGATCGAGCTTGGCCTGGATCTCTTGTACCTGGGCGACGAGCAGAAGGGCGGCCAGCTCGTGCAACGCATCCAGCAGCTCCGCCGCCAGGTGGCCGGCGACCTCGGCATCGTGCTGCCCACCTTCCGCCTGCGCGACAACGTGCGACTCGGCGCCGGGCAGTACCGCATCCTCTTGCGCGGCGAGACGGTCGGGCAGGGAAACGTCGTGTCGCGACAGAACCTCGCCCTCGACCCGGGGACGGCCACCGCCCCTCTCAAGGGCACCGAGGGCAAGGACCCCGTCTTCGGGATGAAGGGCTACTGGGTGCCCGACGCGATGCGGCTGAAGGCGCAGTCGCTCGGCTACACCGTGGTCGACGTGCCGACGGTGCTCACCACCCACCTCGACGACCTCGTGAAGCGCCACGCCCACGAGCTCTTCGGCCGCCAGAACCTCGCCGACGCGCTCGAGCGGGTGTCGCAATCCAACCCCAAGCTGGTGGAAGAGCTCACCCCCGATCCCCTCCCCCGCAGCGCCGTGCTGCGCGTGTTCCGCAACCTCATCGCCGAGGGCGTGGGCGTGCGCGACACGCAGGGCATCCTCGAGGCCCTCTCCGAATTCGCCCCGCGCACCCGCGACCCCGACGTGCTCACCGAGTTCGTTCGCGCTCGCCTGGCCCGCGCCGTCACCGCGCGTTTCTCCGGCGACGACGGCGTGCTCCGCTACATCGGCCTCGGCGCCGACGCGGAAGACGCGATCAGCCGCGGCCTGCAAGGCAACGACGGCGGCGCGATGTCGCTGGTGCTCGACCCCGACACCACCCGCAAGCTCTTCGCCGCGCTCCGCACGGCCGTGGAGGGCTACTCGGGCCCCGGCGAGGTGGTGTTGCTCGTGCCGCCCCTGGCGCGCGGTCCCTTGCGTCGGCTCATCGAGAAGGCGCTGCCGCGGGTGCCGGTGATGTCGCCCAGCGAGATCGTCCCCGGCACGGGCCTCGAGCGCGCCGCGGAGCTTTCGCTGCGCACGGCGCGCTGATCGGGGACCCCGGGGGACGCGACCGGCGGGGACGGGGGATCTGCCCGGGCAATCAAATGTCAAGCAAGTGTCAAATGCCCCCCCCCCGGTCTTGACTCCGCGTTGAACGCAAGCGTACACTCACGTCGCGACCAAGGAGTCTCGCCATGAAGAACTGAACAGGAATGAACGTGTTCCAGTGGGAACACTCTCGCCGGTGGGATCTCACAGCCGGTGCCAGCGAGTTCGTGCGCGCCGAGGGGGCGCTGATGCTCCCGGGCTTCGTCACCCTCAGCGTGTTCTTCCGCCGCGCCTCCCAGACCGCGAGCACCATCGAGCTGGCCCTGTGGACGGCCCCGCTCTACACTCGACCTCTCGACGAGGACAACTTCACCAACAACCCGGCCCAGTACCTGTTGCCCCTCATGCTCCAGCCTGCGACCGGCCTGCAGATGACGGGCACGGGCGCGCAGGTCTTCGGCGCCCGCCTCGCGCCCGAGCAGGCGGTGGGGTCCCTACTCTTCTGGCAGCTCAAGAACACCGGTGGTGCCCAGTCGGTGATCGTGGGGGACATCTACGTGGTGCCCAACCACGCGGGCAGCATGATGCTCACCGAGGTCCGCCGGACGATCGACGCGGGGACGGGGCCGAGCCACGGCAACCACGCCCGCGCCTCGATGCGGCAGGGGTAGCCCGGTGGCGTGGGTCGAACGCCCGGCCAGGGACGACCTCGAGCGCGCGGTGGGCTACGTCCAGTACGTGTCCGCCGAGCAGATGGATGGCCGCGACGCGATCGTGTTCCGGCTGGAGGAGTGGGAGTGCTATACGGACACGGTATCGAAACGGTACGCGATCTACCTTGACGTTGGAACCACCGTCGCGCTCGCGCAGTTGCAGCTCCTCCGCGATGCGATGGTGCACCAGTACGCGGTTGCGCTGTACTTTCTGGACGACTCCGACGACACCGGCTTCCGCTTCGCCTACGAGGTCATGGTGATTCCGGTCGCGTTCGGGGACGGCGTGATTACGGCAGCGACGGTGGAGTGGTGACTGGTCGGCGTCGTGTGGAGGGAGCACTGGGGCGGGTTTCGGACCCGCGGCCCCAGATGGAGCTCGGCGATGGTGGCCAGACCTACCCTTGGGAGGTTGACCCGCCTCCCTCCGAGCCCTTGCTGCCACTCGACCTCAGGATCGTCCGGATCTATGAGAACGAGAACGGGGTCGATGAAAACGTCTCTCGGGCCGAAGAGTGGTTCCGGGATGCGCGGGAGTTCTTTCGGCGCTGGGCGAGCGTTGACCTTTGGCGTCGGGGCGGGAAGGTAGAGCGCCTGTACTCGGCGGAGTTGGCAACGCCACGATACACGCGCCTACCTCTGGACGAGCTCTGGGTGGTCGGCCAGTCGTGGCTCACTGTCGTGATCCTGCCGCGCATTACCGACCAGTCCACCACGCTTGATTCGGAAGGAAAGGCCTATTTCGAGCAACACCAACCCGAACCTGATGGCACTGTTACAGTCTATCCGGGGAGTGGCGTGGTCGTGGCCACCGAGGGCACCGCAGGCTGGGAGGTGTTCGCGCACGAGGTGGGCCACTCACTCGGATTGCCCCACACCGCGTACACAAGCGCCGAGGGCAACGACGTGGTCGATGCCGACGGGCAGCCCCACGGTGCCGCCAGCATGTGGCCGTTCACCGACGACACCGAGGGCCTCGATGAGATCGACGAGCTGCACAATCTCATGTCAGGCTCCTGGGCGCCCGGGCTCGACTACCCGGTGGGCTACTTCTGGCTCACCCCCAACCAGCGGCGCCGGATTCGCCTCACGATGGTGAGCCGCGTCGCGCCCTACGCGTACCGGTTCGAGGATCACCATCCCGACGAGAACCGCCCGTTCCAACCCCTAGTGGCGGATTTCCCAGCCGCGTGCGTGGCCGCATGGCTTTCGTAAGGAGACTTGCTGCTGCCCTGACGCTCGCAGTCACCAGCGCGGGCTGCGACTCCGCCGAGCGCCGCCCGTGCATCGCGGACGACTGCACCTGCGCTTCCGACGACGAGTGCGTGATCGAGGACTGCTACTTCGCCACCCTCCCCCACCCCGAGGGCGTCTCCGACTGTACCGGAGGCGAGACCTGCGATTGCGTGCACCTGTGCGACTGCACCAATGGCTACCCCCTGCCTGCGCGGGTGCGCGACGAGCTGACGACGGGGCTCGGTGAGTCTTGCGAATCCTACTACTGCGAGGGCAGTGGAGCCTGTGACTGTTTCGACGACACGGTCACCTACGAGCCCCGCTGCGAGTGGGGCCGCTGCGTCGGCGTTCCGAAGAGCGACTGACCCTCAACTTCCGGCCCGGCTGACCGAGCAGCGCAGCGATGTCCTTCGCGTCCCGTCCTGCCGTCCCGATCCCGTTGGCGGGGATCGGCGCCGACGCCGACGCCCTGCGCGCACTCGGTGCGCTGGTGGGCAGCTTCCCCAGCGGCGGCCAGGCTGCGGGTCTGCGGCGTCGTCTTCTGCAACCCTTTCGCTGCGCCCGCTCAAGTCCGCCGCGCACTGACCGATAGCGAGACCGAACAGGAACCCGGAGGCTACCCCCGTGATCCGCGCCTACGCGAAAAACGCTGAACGCAGGGTCGAGGGCATGACCAAGGAAGAGGCTTGCGCCGCCTTCGGTCCCAAGATCCTCGCCATCGCCCGCCGGGTGTACACGCAGGTGCGCGACGACGCCGGCGTGGGCCTCGACGACCTCGTGAGCTTCGGGGTGCTCGGGCTCCTGGAAGCCTTCGAGCGCTACACCGATGGCCACGGCATCGAGTTCCCGACCTTCGCCGAGTACCGCATCCGCGGAGCCATGCTCGACGCGCTCCGCACCATGGACACCTTCACCCGCCGCCGTCGCGACACGGCGCGCAAGCTGAAGGCGGCCACGGAGAAGGCCCGCGAGGGCGCCGGGCGCGAGCCCACCGCCACCGAGATCGCCCGCGCCATGGGCGCGAGCCTCGAGGAGTACTGGCTGGCGTGTGACATCGCCACGCCCGTGTCGCTGGTGCCCATGGAAGCAGAGCTCGACACCGACGGGCACATCCGCACCGCGCTCACGCTGCCGAGCCACAGCGAGCTGCCGAGCCACATGGTGGCCGAGGAGCTCCGCGGCGCCCTGCGCAACGCCATCGCCGCGCTCCCCGAGCGCGAACGCCAGGTGGTGATGCTCTACTACGGTCGCGACATGAACCTCGCCGAGATCGGCGCCACGCTGGGGGTCACCCCCTCGCGCGTGTGTCAAGTGCTCTCCATGGCACGGGGGAAGCTGAAAGCGGCCCTCGCCGAGCTGGTCGACGGCGACAGCTTCGACGCCATGCGGGAGACGGGATGAAAGACATCTACATCGCCCTGTCCGGCGCCACGGCGGCGTGGAACCAGCTCTCGGGCATCGCGAACAACGTCGCGAACGCCCGGACGCAGGGCTACCGCGAGGGCCGCGCCACCTTCGCGCTGGCCGAGGAAGGCGGCGGACACTACGCCCAGGCCGGGCAAGGCGCCTACTCCACCGCCGACGGCGCGCTCGAGAACGACGGCATCGACACCCACCTCGCCCTGCGCGGTGACGGCTTCTTCGCCCTCTCCGACGGCACCTACACCCGCGACGGCAGCTTCCAGCTCGACGCCGAGGGCACCCTGGTGAGCGGCGACGGCGTGCCGGTGATGGTAGAGGGCGGACCCTTGCAGTTGCAGCCCGGCGAGACCCTCGCCGTGGGATCCGACGGCACCGTGAGGGGCTCCCGCTCCGGCGAGCTCGGCAAGATCGACATCGTGAGCCTCACCGGGCCCGCGCCGCTCGGCGGCAATCGCTGGGCGGGCAGCGCAGGCGAGGCCCCCGAGGGCACGAGCGTGGTGCAAGGGGCGCTCGAGGGCAGCAACGTCGATGCCATGCGCGGCATGGTGGAGATGATGGAAGCCAGTCGATTCTTCGAGGCCCAACAGAAGGCCATCCAGGCCAGCGACGAACTTCACCAGCGGCTCAACCGCATCGGGGGCAGCTAATGCGCGCGCTCTACACCGCGGCCACCGGCATGCGGGCATTCCAGACCAAGATCGACAACATCGCCAACAACCTCTCGAACGCCAACACAACCGGCTACAAGAAGGTGCGCGAGTCCTTCGAGGACCTCGTCTACCAGAAGGTGGGCTTCCAAGGCGGCGAGGAGGGCGCGAGCACCCCCAACCCCATGCAAGTGGGCTCCGGCGTGCGGCTCCAGGGCCTCGTGCGCGACATGAGCATGGGGGCGGTGAGTGTCACCAACAGTGCCAACGACATGGTGATCGACGGTCCGGGCTTCTTCGTGGTGGAAACCCCCTCGGGCGAGGAACGATTCACCCGAGACGGGCACCTCCGGGTCGACGGCGAGGGCAACCTCGTCACCCAGGGCGGCGACCGTCTCGCGCCGGGGATCACGGTACCCAGCGGCTACTCGCTGGTGGTCGGCTCCGACGGCAACGTCACCGCCACCTCGCCCGACGCCTCGGAAACCGTCACCCTCGGCACCATCGAGCTGGCGATGTTCGCCAACCCGGGCGGGCTCGAGGCCACCGGCAGCAACCTCTTCCGCGCCACCGAGGCCAGCGGCGAGGCCCAGCGGACCACCCCCGGCGAGGACGGCGCGGGTGGCATCGTGCAGGGGGCGCTCGAAGGCAGCAACGTGGACGTGGCCGAGGAGCTGGTGGGCATGATCACCGCGCAGCGCAGCTACGAGCTGTCGTCGAAGGTGATCCAGGCCGCCGACGAGATGATGCAGACCACGGTCAACCTGAGGCGGTGATGCGTAGCTCTGCCGCCGATCTCTTTCCCATCCTCGTGCTCGCGGGGGCCTGCGCGCCCACCCCGGCCGAGGCGATGGAGGCGAGCGTCGCCATCGGCGCGGCGGTGGCGGAGCGACTCCAGATCGAGCCCATCGACGTGGAGGTGGGCAAGGTGGGCATCGACGGCCCCACCGACCGCGACTGGACGGTGGAGCTGCCTCGCTACGGGGCACTCACCGGACGGGTGCAGGTGACGCTCCTGGCAGACGCCGACGGCCACCCCGTCCGCTTCCGGGTGACCACGCCCGTCGACGCCTGGCTCACCGTGCCAGTGGCCATGGCCGACACCCTGCCCGGCCACGACCTCTTGCTCGGGACCGCGCGGGTGCGCGCCTCGCTGCTCGGGGCGGAGAAGCCCGTCGATCCCGCGCTCACCTGGGAAGCCGCCACCACGCTCGCCCAGGGACAGCCGGTCACCACGCTCCGCGCCCGCCCGGCACCGAGCGCCCGCGAGGGCACGAGTGTCACGCTCATGGCCACGCGCGGGGCCGTCACCATCCGCGCGCCGGGCCGCCTCGAGGCCGATGCCTTCGAGGGACAGCCGGTCGCCGTCACCAACCTCGCCACCAAGACCATGCAGTCCGGTACCTTCCGGGGCGGCATGGTGATCCTCGGGAGTCCCTGATGTCACTCGTCCTCGCCCTCTTCGTCGCCTGCGCCACCACGGGTGCCCACTCCGCCGGCGCCGCGCCGCCGGTGCCCCCGGAGAGCCTCGCGATGCGGCCCACGCCGCCGCCGCCGCCGCCGGGCAGCCTCTACAGCGACGTGGGGGGCCGCGCGCTCATCGGCATGGACAACAACGCTCGCCGGGTTGGCGACCTCGTCACCGTGCTGGTGAACGAGGCCGACAGCACCAGCATGAGCGCCAATACCGCGCTGCAGCGCAGGTCCAGCACCAGCGCCGAGATCTCCGCGCTCTTCGGCCTGCGCAAGGCCATCCTCGACGCCAACCCCAACATGGGCGGCACCCTCGGCCTCGGCGGCAGTAGCGGCAGCGAGACCACCGGCGACGGCGAGACCTCGCGCCAGGGCAGCCTGAGCGCCGTGCTCACCTGCAAGATCACCGAGGTGCTCGCCAACGGAAACCTGCAGATCTGGGGCCAGAAAGAGATCCGCGTGAACGGGGAAACGCAGTACCTCACGCTCACCGGCGAGATCCGCCCCCGCGACCTGCGGCTCGACAACACCGTGCAGAGCTCGTTGATCTTCGGCTCCAAGGTGGAGTTCACCGGAAAGGGCGACCTCGCCAGCCAGCAGCACCAGGGCTGGGGCACCACGGTGACCAACGCGATCTGGCCGTTCTAGGACGGGGCGCAATAGCCGGGGCAGATGCTCCTGCTCCTCGCTTGCTTCACCGCAAAAAACGGCGCCGACCCGCTGATCGACGACACCGCCGCTGGCCCGGGCAACGACACCGCCGCCGAGGCCGGTGGCCTCGATCCTCTCGACCTCGCCGCCGAGGTGAGCGAGGCCGAGATCCGCGCGACCATCACCGACCTCGCCAACTTCGGCACCCGCTACTCCTACAGCGAGGGCGACGAGGAAGCCGCCGCCTACCTGGTGGATCGGCTGGAAGCCTACGGGCTCGTGGTCGACCAGCTCCCCTTCGAGATCGACGACGGCGTGACGGGGATGAACCTCGTCGCCCGCAAGGCAGGCACCGAGTCGCCGAGTGTCGTCTACGCCTTCTCGGCGCACTACGACAGCACCAGCAACGACCCGGAGAACAGCGCCCCCGGGGCCGACGACAACGCCTCCGGCGTGGCGGCGGTGCTGGAGGCGGCGCGCATCCTGTCCACGCGCGACACCCGGGCCTCGGCCTGGTTCGTGCTCACCGCGGGCGAGGAGCAGGGCGCGCTCGGCTCACTCGCGCTCGCGGAGGCCTGGCAAGACGAGGGCGCCGACATCCGCGGGGTGATCGCCCCCGACATGATGGCGTACTGGCCGCTGGGCGACGGCGACGCCTTCGACATCCTCGGCGACGAGACGAGCGAGCCCCTGGTCATCGACATGGCGGCAGTGGCCGACACACTGGGCGTGGCCAACAAGACGTGGATCGAGCACCGCTACTGCCAGGGCGACGACCACACCTACTACCAGGACGCCGGCTTCCCCGCGATCTCTCCCATGGATTGCGTGGAGGCCCACAACGTGCGTGGGTCCGGCGAGGACACGCCGCACTACCACAGGACAACCGACACGGTCGATACCTTGTACTTGCCCTTCACCACCCGCGTGACACAGGTGACCACCGTCACCTTCGCCGGCTGGGTGGGGCTCGCGGAGTAGTTCTTTGCGCCCCGCGCGCTGGTCGCGTAGACTTCTAGTTAGGAGATCCGATGGCGACTCTTCTTGGCATACTCCTTGCAGGGGGGGGCACTAGCCCCGCCTGGGCGCTCGTGGTCACCAACGCGAGTTGCAGCCAGCAGGCAGGTAATACCCTGCGATATGACTGCACAATCACGACTGATGTGCCCGCCGATGCGTGGGTCCGCTTCGGCCTCGGCAGTCCCACCGACGGTGTGTGCACCACCGTGCGCGCGACGCCCACGGCGCAGGGGGGCACCCTCCACGCGGTGACGATCTATGGCCTAAAGCCTGGGGAGGACTACGACTGGGACGCACAGGCGCGGCCGGCGGGGGGTGGTCCCCTGGTGAGCTATGGGACTTGTGGAAGCTTGGCCGTCGACGCGAGTTTGCCGACGGGGGCAGGGAGCTCCGGCCTCGCCAGCCTCGACATCTCAACGGCGGCCCCGGGCGGCACGCGCCAGGCGAGCAGCTTCCTCACACACTACGGCTGCTTCAAGACCGGTGACGCGACCGAGACCGACCAGGCATCTGAAGCGCTGATCATCGTCGATGCCGACGGAGATATTGTCTGGTACCAGCAACCCGGCGATGACCTCGCCATTGACGGGTCGGGACGCGAGGGTTCGCGGGTGGTGCTCGAAGCGGTCTCGCTGTCGCGACCGCTCAAGCGAGTGCTCGGAATCATCAACCACGAGATCATCGTGAAGTACGACCTCGCGGGCAACCTCGTGACCCTCTTGTGTCGCGACGATGGCAGCGGCTACTGCCCGGGCACCACCACTGTTCCGGACGCAACCTTCGATGACTACGTTCACCATGACGTGCAGCGCTTGAGCACACACATCGTGGCGCTCACCGCCGAGGATGTGGACGTGGACGATGTGCTGAACTGCGACGGCAACGCGACGACCACCCAGTTCCCCATCATCGTCGATGGCCTGGTGAGCTTCGACACCACCAGCGGGACACCGCTCCTCGACCTCGAGTGGGACTTCACCGACGTGACGGGGGTGACGGTGGACTACACTCAGGCCTCATGCCCTCCGAGCGGCGGCACCTCCTACTGGGAGGACATGCTGGAGGGAGAGGACTATTACCACACCAATTCATTTTGGTTTGACGCCGCAAACCAGTGGATGTTCTCCATTCACGACCTCGACGCCATCTACTCGATCGACTCTGACATCACCTCGGGCACCTATAACCAACTCATCTGGACACTGGCGGGCGACGGTACCGGCGACTTCAGCTTTGTCGGCGGCGGGCTCGACGAGGACTTCTCCACGCAACACGCTGCATACTGGGATCCGGACGGCAACCTCACCCTCTTCGACAACGACTGGTCGGGCGGTCCAGATTCCCGGGGGCTGGTGCTCGAGATGGACGAGACCGCGATGACCGTCGAGGCCATCGAACAGTACACGGTTGAGGACATCGCGGCAACGAACGCTGATTGTCCGATGGGGGGCTCCACGCTCATCATGGTCGGAGGCAACGCGTTCACCGCGTGCCCCCAGTTCAGCGCCGCGCCGAAGCGCGCTGTCGTCAATGAGTTCGATACCACCGACAGCGCTGTGTGGACGGTGGAGCTAGAATGCACGACGGACTACGAGCCCATCAGTAACGCCTTTCGCGCCTACCCCAACCCCTGGCTGTAGGCTTTGCTCACCGCCGCCCTCAGCCTGGGCTGCTCCATAGCGTCCTTGGCGGGCGTGGACGCCCCCGCGTTTGATGCGCCCGTCGACCCAGGCAGCGTCGATGCAGACGCCGATGGCGACGGCGTCACAAAGCTGACTGACTGCGACGACGAGCGCGACGACGTGTACCCCGGCGCAGACGAGGTATGCGACCGCGTGGACAACGACTGCGACGGGCTGGTCGACGACGACGATCCAGCAGTAACGTCCCCGCCGACGTGGTTCCTGGACGCTGACACCGACGGGGTCGGTGGAACGAGCATGACCGCGTGCGTACAGCCTCCAGGCACGGCAACAACAGGTGGCGACTGCGACGACCGCGACGCGACGAGCTTCCCGGGAGCCGAAGAGGTGTGTGATGGCTCCGACAACGACTGCGACGGGCTGACCGACGACGCGTGCACCGGCGCCCCCGTCGGGTCGCTGACCTCGGGCGACGCGCAGATCGCCCTTGATGGACCGTGCGCGGACGCGCACGCCCAGGAGACGTGGGTGGCAGATCTCGACGGCGACGACCTCGCGGACGTATGGACTGACGCCGAGTGCTCGGGGGAGAATCGAGCTCTAGTGGCACACGGGCCCTTCGCTGCCACCACGGGCCTCGACTGGGATTCCGATACTCTGCTCTCTGTCCCTGAGGAGGACACGCTGATCGACGGTTGGCCGGTCGACCTCGATGCAGACGGTAGCTCCGAGCTCCTCGCGACAGCCTACGGCGCCGCCGGGTCGCCCTCCCACCTTGCCTACTACTTCTGGGAGCCTGTCGCCCCACTGGCGCCGCCTGACGCTGACCTCTCCCTCTTCGTTGAGGTCCCCGCAGGCTACGAATACGATATTGTCGACGAGATGAACGTGGCCGCCGTCTCATCGGCCAACGGGAACGGCTCGGTGGCAGTGGTGGGTTCGTGGTACGGCGACTACGACTGGTGCGCCTTTCGCACCTGGCTCGCCGGGGCGAATGCGACTGGGGTTCACGGGACCAGCGAGCTGTACGATCTGGGTCCGGAGGCGGCAATCGGTAGCGACTGCTTCGCCGCTCGGCCGCTCGACGCAGGCGACCTCGATGGCGATGGCGAGCACGAACTCCTCCTACACGAGGGGACGCAAGCCGACCTCTACTGCGGACCGTTTGTGGCCGCCGACGGTTACCGGTCACCGGACGCTAGGCTCGCGTCCACTCCTGCGAACGCTTCCGACTACCCCGGCCCCTGGTTGCACGGGACGCCGGCGCCAGGCGACCTAGACGGGGACGGCGTACAGCAGCTGATGGTGGTCGCGGTTATCGACGGTGCGGACGGAACCTGGGCTGCGGTGCTCGATGTTGGCGTCGCCGAAGGTGCACTCGCGGCCGCCGCCTCGGCGCCCATCCTCGAGCTGTCTCCAACGACCAACGCCTGTTTCGCTGGACCGACTCTACTCGACATGGACGGCGACACGTGGCTGGACATCGTCGTTGCTGATGTGTGCGCGGATGCTGCCGACGGGAACGAGGGGCTTGTGTTTGTGGAATACGGTCCCTTCCAGGGGGCGCGCAGTGTGGAGGGCGGTTTCGGAGCGACAATCGTGGGTGCGGAGGCGGGGGAACAACTGGGCCGAAGCCTGGCAGCGGGCGACACCAACGGCGACGGCTACGACGACCTGGTGCTCGGCACGAACCTCGGCAGCGACGAGCGTGTCGATACCACCTGGATCTTCCTCGGCGGGCCCTGACCCCCTCGCCGGGCTACCGTTCGTCGATGGCACCCAGCCACCGCTTCCTCCCCCCTACCCTGCTCCGCGCGCTGCACGCCGCCGCCGAGCCGGTCCCCGGTGTCCCGGGGCTACGGGTGGCCCCCGGCCTCCAGGCCGATTTCCCGCGACTGGAGAGCGCCGAGGTGCTCGGCCTCTTGGTCGATGTCTACAACGACGTTGCCACGCAGCTCGCCGCTGTGCTCCGCCAGCGTGAGCTCGACCGCGCCTTCGTGGATGCACGCACGCTCGAGCTCGTCCCGTCGAACGCAGGTGTGCCCATCGAGGACCCCGCCTACCGCACCGTGATCGGCGAGACAGACGCCCACGGTCGCGTGGTCGTGGGCCCAGCGCCCAACCCCGGGGTCGCCGCCCCGGTGCGTGTCCCAGCGTCGCTCCAGGGCGCCCAGGTGACGCTCTTCGGCCCGCCCGACTCGGCGCGCATGGCCATCAACGCCATGAACGCCCTGCACCGCGTGCGCCCGGGGGAGCCCCCGCTCGTGGCCGAACTGGTGGATAGCTCGGGCGCCGTCCCCCGGTGGGGCGCCGACAGTGAAGACAGCAAGACGCCGATCACTCGCGATCTGCTCGCCGCCAGCGAGAACCTGGCGCGCTGCATCGACGGCACGCTCGAGGTCCGCGACGGCACCCGTCACTACGCGCTGGCGCCCCACCAGCGTTCCATCCCCATCAAGCGCGTGGCCGGCCTCGCCCTGCCCGACGGTAGCCACCTGCTCCACGGCGAACCCCTCCCGCTGCACCTGGTGGAGCTGGTGCAACACGCCGCCTTGAACCGGGAACGTCACGAGGCGCTGGTGTACTACATCCCCAAGCTCGAGAACGAGGAGGAGGCCGCCTACCTCGCGGCCCTGGTGTCGACCGTCGAGTCACGACTGTCACTCCCCCACGGGACGATCCGCCTCTTACTGGTGTTCGAGAACCCGAGGGCGATCTTCCGCATCCGCGAGATGGCGGCAGCGCTCCACCCCTGGTTCCTGGGCGGCAGCCTCGGCTGGCACGACTTCCTCGCGTCGACGGCGCGACTGTTCAAGAACGATCCCGGCTACCGGATCCCAGTCAAAGCCGACCCCAACATCGTGATCCGCAACATCCGCGAGTCGCACCGCATCCTCGTTCGCGACCTCGGCCCCCTGGGCGCGCTCAAGATCGGCGGCATGTACGGGGTCTTGCCCACCGAGGGCGACGCCGCCTCCTACACGGTGTCGATCGTCGGCTTCGTCAAGGATGTCACCACCCAGCTCAAGCGCGGGCTCGACGGCTACTGGGTGGCCCACCCCGACTTCGTGCGCATCGGCCTCGCGCTGGTGGAGGCCTGGCGGCAGGGTCCCGCCACGGTCGACGCGCTGGTGCGCGCGCTCGTGCCTGCCGAGGAGGTCGACCGCCTGCTCGCCTTCGTGCACGCCCCGGACCTCCCGGGCCTCGACGAGGGCGATCCACGCTACGCCCGCGCCGTGCTCGCCGCCGAGCGGGGCGTGTCGGAGGTGATCGCGAACGACCACCCCGACGAGGTGCGCTACAACCTCTTCCAGGCCCTGCAATACCTCTGCGACTGGCTCGCCGGTCGCGGGTGCGTGGCGCTGCCCGCCACCATGAAAGACGCGGCTGGAAATCCCGTCTTCGTGCGCGTGATGGACGACCTCGCCACGACTGAGCGTAGTCGCTGGGAGCTCTGGGCGGAGGTTCACCACGGGCGCGTGCCCCTGACCACCCTCGATCGCCTGCTCGCCGAGGAGATCGCCTTCATCCGCGAGGGGCGCTCGACCGACACCAAGCGAACCCAAGTGCTCTGGCACCCCACCTGGTCGCCGATCGCCGCGCGGCTGCTGCGCGCGATGATCGTGGCGAAAGACCCGCCCGAGTTCGTCACCGAGTGGCTCCTGCCGCTCGCGCAGCCCGTGGTGCGCGAGGCCGTCGACCCCTGGGCGCGCGCCGTGCAGCTCTGCCCCGGTCACTACGACGGCGTCGACATCCCCGTGTAGAATGCGCCCTCCCCGCGAGCGCGAATGAGCTTCCTTCTGCTTTTGTCCCTGGGCTGCCGCGAGACCGGCGAGACCAAGTTCATGACCGACCGCGATGAAGACGGCGTGTCGGAAGACGACGACTGCAACGACGAAGACGCCAGCATCGGTCTCCCCGGCACCTACTATGTGGACTACGATCACGACGGATACGGCGACGACGCCACCGCCGAGAGCTACTGCGAGCGCCCCGCCGGCTACTCCGACGTGGGCGGCGACTGCGACGACCAGGTGGCCGAGGTGTACCCGGGCGCGGAAGACATTTGCGACGGCCTCGACAACGACTGCGACGGCACCATCGACAACGGCGCCACCGCCACGATGTACTACATCGACGCCGACGCCGACGGCTATGGCGACGACGCCAGCACGGTGTACGACTGCACCCAGCCCGAGGGCACCGCCACTGTGGGCGGCGACTGCAACGACGCCGACCCCGCCTACAACCCGGGCGCCAGCGAGAGCGACTGCGCCGATCCGAACGACTACAATTGCGACGGCTCGGTGGGCTACGCCGACAACGACGGCGATGGCTACGCCGCCTGCGAGGAGTGCGACGACGGCAACGTTGCTGTCAACCCCGCGGCGGAGGAGAGCTGCAACGACATCGACGACGACTGCGACACCCTCGTCGATGACGCCGACGACACGGTGAACGGCACCCTCACCTGGTACCGCGACCTCGATGGCGACAGCTACGGCGACGCGACGACGAGCACGGCCGCGTGCGACCAGCCCGAGGGCTACAACAGCGACAACAGCGACTGCGACGACACCCGCGCCGACGTGAACCCCGCCGCCTCGGAGGTGTGCAACGACCTCGACGACGACTGCGATGGCCTGGTGGACGACGCCGACGACAGCCTCGACACCAGCACCGCGAGCACCTGGTACGTCGACGACGACGCGGACGGCTACGGCAGCGACGACAGCACCTTCCCGCTGGAGGCCTGCGACCAGCCCACCGGCACCAGCGCCCTCGCGGGCGACTGCGACGACAGCGACGCCGCCTATAACCCAGCCGCGCTCGAGGAAGACTGCGCCGACCCCAACGACTACAACTGCGACGGCTCGGTGGGCTATGCCGACGTCGATGGCGACGGCTACGCGGCCTGTGAGGAGTGCGACGACGAGAGCGCCGCCAACAACCCCGCCGCCAGCGAGATCTGCGACGGTACCGACAACAACTGCGACGGCACAGTGGACGAGGATGCTGCCATCGACGCTCTCACTTGGTATGCCGACGCCGACAGCGACGGCTATGGCGACGACGCATCAACGACTACGGCTTGCGCTGCCCCAGCCGGATACCTAGCCGACAACACCGACTGTGATGATACATCCGCTGATGTATCACCGGCCGAGGTGGAGCTGTGCAACGGCGTAGACGACGACTGCGACGGTACCGTCGACGAGGAAGACGCGGGTGACAGCCTTACGTGGTACGCCGACGCCGACGGCGACGGCTTCGGCGACCCGGCGAGCACCGTGGAGTCCTGCGCGGCCCCCAGCGGCTACGTCAGTGATAGCGACGATTGCGATGATACATCCGCCGATGTATCACCCGGCGACATCGAGGTGTGTAACGGCATCGACGACGACTGCGACGGCAGCGCCGACGCGGACAGCGCTGCCGATGCCGCCACCTGGTACGCCGACGCTGACAGCGACGGCTATGGCGACGCGGGCAGCAGCACCGTCGCTTGCGATGCCCCGGCCGGCTACGTCGCCGACGACACCGACTGCGATGATACATCGGCCGATGTATCACCGGCAGATACCGAGCTTTGTAACGGTATCGATGACGACTGCGATGCGAGTATCGACGAGGGCGTCCAGGACACCTACTACCAGGACGCCGACGGCGACACCTACGGCAACGCCGCGGTGTCAGACGACGCCTGCTCCGCGCCGAGCGGCTTCGTCGGCGACGACACCGACTGCGACGACACCGACGCCACGAGCTACCCCGGTGCAGTGGAGAGCTACGACGGCGCCGACAACGACTGCGACGGCACGGTGGACGACACCGCCTGGAGCGGCACGGGTGCCGACGGGAGCCTCACGGTGTCGGCGAGCTCCACCGTCAACGAGAGCTGGGTGGTGACCGCCATCTCGGGCGCCGTCGTCAGCGTGGACGGCAGCCCCAGCCTCGCGGCCGGTGACGAGGTGCTGGTCATCAACATGCACGGCAGCGATAGCGCCTACACCAACGTGGGCAACTACGAGTTCGCCTGGGTGAGCGGCGTGTCGGGAAGCGACGTGACCCTGACGGCCTCGCTCTCCACCACCTTCGGCGAGACCAGCAACAGCGACCTGACCGACCAGGCCATCGTGGTGGTGCGGGTGCCGCAGTACACCGACGTGACCGTGCAGAGCGGGGGCGCGATCACCGCGGCGGCCTGGGACGGGGAAACCGGCGGCGTGCTGGCCTTCCGCGCCAACGGGATCGTGACCATCGACACCGGCGGGCTCATCTCGGCCGACGAGCTGGGCTACTGGGCCGGCGAGACGGGCACCGCCTACAACAACGACGCCTTCCAGGGCGAGTCCTACGCCGGCGAGGGCGACGGCAACCTGTCCTCGGGCAGCGGCTACTACGGCAACTGGGCGGCTGGGTATTACCAGAACAACTACGGCGGCGGCGGCGCGATGATCACCGGCGGCGGCGGCAACCATGGCGGCGGCGCCACTGAGGGCGCCAGCTGGACAGGCGGCAGCTACCCTGAGGCCGAGGCCGGCGACAGCTACGGCGACGCGGCGCTGGGCGCACTGTTCATGGGCTCGGGCGGCGCCGGGGTGTGGCGCGGCAGTAGCTCCCCGGGACCGGGCGGCGACGGCGCCGGCATCGTGTTCATCGCCGCGAACGAGATTGTCGCCAGCGACAGCGCCGCCATCAGCGCGATCGGCGGTACCACGGCGGCCTGGGCCACCGGCACGTGGACCTACGGCGCCGGCGGCGGCGCCGGAGGCAGCATCTGGCTAGTGGCCGACACCCTCAGCCTCGGCAGTGAGAGCGTCGACGCGACGGGCGGTTTCGGCGAGGACACCCACATCCGCGTGGGCGGCGACGGAGGCTACGGCCGGGTGCGCCTGGACTACAACGTGCTCAACGGCTACGCTTTCGGCAGCGGAGGCGACACGGCCGCGCAAGGCACAGTGAGCGAACCCGACGCCGGCCACGCGGAAACGCCCTAGCGGAACGCCTCGCGTTCCAATAGAAAAGCGTGCGATGTCGCAGCGACTCTACCTCCAGCCCGGCGATTGCCTCTTCCGACAGGGCGACCGGGGCGAGTGCGCCTACATCGTGGAGTCCGGACGAATCCGGATCAGCGCCACCCGCCGCGGCACCGAACTCACGTTGAACGAGGTTGGCCCTGGCGAGATGCTCGGCGAACTGTCGTTGCTCGACGCCGGCCCCCGCACCGCCAGCGCCTGGGCCTGTGACGAGGCCACCCTCACCGTGGTGACGCGCAGCCAGATCGACGAGCGCCTCGCCCGCGCGGAACCCGTGCTGCGCCTCCTCATGCGCCAGGCCATGCGCCACCTGCGTCGAGAGATCCAGGACGTCTCGCTCCCGGGGGAATCGAGCCCCCCGATGATCGAGCACATCCGGCTCGAAACGGAGCTGCTCTCGGGCATCCAGAACGGCGAGCTCGAGCTCTGGTACCAGCCCATCGTCAACCTCGCGCGGCGCGACATCGAGGGCTTCGAGGCGCTCGTGCGCTGGCGTAGCCCCACCCGGGGGCTCGTGCCGCCGGTCGACTTCATCCCGATGGCCGAGGAAACCGGCCTCGTGGTCAGGCTGGGCGACTGGGTGCTGCACACCGCCTGCGAGGCCCTGTCGCGACTGGGCCCGGCGGCCGACGGCAAGTACGTGTGCGTCAACGTGTCGGGCCGACAGCTGGAGCAGGTCGGCTTCGCGCACGGCGTGCGGGAGACCATCGCGAAGACCGGGATCGAGGCCTCGCGCCTCCACCTCGAGGTCACCGAAGGTGTGCTCATCCAGAGCCCCCTCGCCCGTGCCGCGCTGCACGAGTGCAAGGACATCGGCGTTCGCCTGCTCCTCGACTACTTCGGCACCGGCTACAGCTCGCTGGCCTACCTCAACCAGCTCCCCTTCGACGGCATCAAGATCGACCGCTCCTTCGCGGCCAAGATGACCGAGGAGGGCGACGGCAACAAGCTCGTGGTGGCGATGCTCAGCCTCGCCCAGCAGCTCGGGCGCGGCGTGATCATGGAGGGCATCGAGACCACCGAACAACGCGACGCGCTGCGCCGACTCGGGGGCAGCGTATGCCAGGGCTACTACTTCTGCCGGCCGGTGCCGGTGCGGCAGCTGGAGGAGGTCTTGCGGGCGGGGCTCGGCGAGAAGCTCGGCTAGGCCGAGCGCCCGGCCAACGCCTCGCGCGCCCGCACCAGCTCCGCCTGCCCCACGGGGGCCATGCGCGCGAAGGTGCCGAGCGCAGCCAGCGCGCGCTTCAGCTCGGCAGGGCAGGGAGAAACTCGGTGATTGGCCAGCACTGCGTCGAAGGTGCTGCCGAGGGGCCAGAACTGGAACCCGGTGGTGGGCGGGGAGGCCTCGGCGAGGCGGAGCACCTCCCGCGCGTGCACCATCGCCACATCGAGGCGACCGAGTCGTTGTTCCACCCCGGCGAGCACGCCGAGCAAGAGAACCCGCTCGGCGTGGTGCGGCCCCTCGCCGAGCACACGCTCCAGCTCACTGGCCACCGCGACCGGGTCGAGCTGTCGAGACTCCAGTGTCCAAGCGTCGTAGGCGGCGCTCCAGGCCCGGAGCTGAACATTGCCGCTTCGCGGGAGGTAGCCGCGGAACGTGTCCATCGCGGCGTGCGCCGCCGAGAGATCGCCGAGGGCCAGCCGCGCGAATCCGAGCGAGGCGTAGGCGCTCGCGGCGCGCTGGTTGTCGCCGAGTGTACGGAAACCCTCGATGGCGCGCTGCGAGGCGGCGATCCCGTCGGCCAGCTCGCCCATCGCCTGGTGGTACACCGAGCCGATAAGCTCCACGTAGGCCACCGTGGGCAAGTGCCCGGAGCCCCCAGCTGACTCCCGCGCGGCCCGGCGCCAGCGCGCTGCCAGCCGGTGCAGGCCCCCGACGCCGGCGCCAATCGCCCCGCTGCCGTAGGCCAGGGCAAGCTCCCGGGGCTCCCCCGCCAGCTCGGCGTAGTTGATGGCCGACACGTTGGCGTGTAGCAACTCGGGGAGTTCGAGCGAGAAATACGCTGCCTCCGCGAGCCCCTGGTGGGACTCGGCCACCGCCCGCATCCGGGCTCGCTCCCCGCCGTCGGGACGCGACCGAACCCCGGCGAACAGGTGCCAGGCCTGCCTCGCACATCCGAGCAGGAGGTCGAAGACCAGGCCCACCCGACCCTCCGGGACGCCCAGCCCCATCCGAGCGAGCGCGTGACGAAAGTGGAACTTGGCGCGCGGGTAGTCCACGAGATTCAGGCTCGACGCGCCGAGCATCGCCGCCCACCGCGCCTCGCGGCCCGCCTGCACGGGGCCGCGGGCGAGGGCGAGTGCTCGCCCCAGGAGGTCGCGCGCGTCGGCGTGCGCGTGCTGTCGCATCGCGACGGTGGCCGCGTTCTCGAGCGCCGAGATGGCCTCCTCGTCGGCGGCCGCGCGCTCGTAGTGCCATGCGAGCACCGCCCAGTCCGGCTCGCCCCCAGCGTGCTCCTGGTACCACTGCCCGACCCGGTGATGCAGCGCCCGCCGCTGCGCGAAGGGCAAGAGGTTGTAGGCCACCTCGTGCGTGATCGCGTGCCGGAACGACCACGAGGGCGCCGAGTCCGAGGGCTCCGGCGCGATGAGCCCCTGTCGCGACAGGTTCGCCAGCGACTCGGGCACTTTCCCCGGGTCGGCCTCGCGCGGGAGAACATCGCCAACCGCGCGCTCCGGAAAGCTCCGACCCACCACGCTCGCCACCTTGGCGGTGAGCTGGGCGGCGGGCGCCAGCGCGTCGATGCGCGCCATGACCACGCCCTCCACGTGGGCCGGGAAGGTGCGCGAGGCCTCCTCCTCGTCGAGCACCCAGCCGTTCGCGGTCGAGCGCAGTACCGACGCGTCACACATCGCGAGCACCAGCTGCTCGCAGTAGAAGGGATGACCGCCGCCGCGGCCGTAGACCGTCTCCACTAGCCCGGCGGGCGGCTCGTCCCCGAGGAGGTGCCGCACCATCTGGCCGACCTCGACCCGGCTCATCGCGCCGAGGTCCACGCGATCCAGGCGTGCCACGAGCGCCCGCAGATCCGAGTTGGCGTCGTCGCCGAGCGGCCTCGAGCCGATCAGGATGTCGAGGCCCGGCAGTCGTGACTCGACTTGCGACAGCAAGCGGCAGGATGCGGTATCGAGCCAGTGGGCGTCGTCGATCGCGAGCAGAACGCGGCCGCGACGCAGCCGCCGCTCCAACAGCGCGCAGGTGAGGTCGGCCACCGCGTCGGCGCGGGCGGCCGACTCCATCTGGCTCGCGGCGAGGCTCCCGGGCGCCACGAATCGCCAGGTGCCATTGAGCAACGACGCGCGCTGCGCGAGCTCGGAACCGAGCAGGGCCAGCGTGTCGTCGAGTGTCCAGCCTTCCACCAGCGCATCGAACACACGACGCCATGCGAAATAGGGCGCCTGCTGCTCCACCGCGCCCCCCTCCCCGTCGATGAGGTAGGCACCTCGGGCCTCGGCGGCGCTGGCGAGCTGGTTCACCAGCATCGACTTGCCGATCCCGGGCTCCCCCAGGATCGCGCCACGGAGCCGCCCGGGGCCGGCATCCAGCGCCTCCAGGAGCCGCGCGCGCTCCGAGGCACGACCCACCGGCGCGGCCGCCGGGCGCCGGCGCGTGGCCGGGCCCTCTAGTGGCACGTAGCTATTCACCGGGCGTTCAAGCCCCTTCACCGCGAGCGTCCCCGCGGGCGCCACGTCGACCTTCCCGGCCACCGCCCGCGCCGTGGCCTCGTCGATGCGCACGCCCCCTCCCGCGTGGGCCAGGAGTCGCGCCGCGAGGTTCATCGGCGTGCCGATGCCGCCATAGCTCCGGCGCACCGGCGAGCCGAGAAGCCCGGTGTAGATGCGTCCCGTTGCCACCCCGACCGGTGCGCCCATCAGGCTCGCAGCGCGCAACGCCCGCGCGGCGTCGTCACCGTGCGAATGGCCAGGCAGCCCGAAGGCAGCCAAGAGCGTGCACCCTTTCTCGTCGATCACGAGATCGAGCACGTCGCCGCCGTGGTGGGTCACGTTGGCCACCATCGGGGCGACGGCGCGGTCGAGCTCGGCGGGGCTGGGTGATACCCCCACATCGATGCTGGTGAAACACACCGTTACCGTGCGGAACTCGTTGAGCCACGCGGACTGGCCAGCCGACTGCCGCTCACGTACCAGCCGGGGCAGCCACCGGGCAACGGTGTCGGCGTCGAGCCCGGGGTCCGTCGCGAGGCGCACCGCCGCGCCGACCTCCGCGTGCCCCAGTGAAATGCCGGTGCCGTGCAGGCATTGAGCGCCCTCGGGGCGCGGCTCTCCGCTCACTCCTGCGGTGGTGGTGAAGGCGGTGGTGGCCACCACTTCGCCGGCAGCGGCGTGCCGGTGGGGGACACCGAGTCCCGCCACCGCCTCGCCCCCGAGAACGTGGATGCCCTCGCCGCCGCCAGGCGCCAGCGCCCAGGTCTGCACGGTGCCGTGTGAAAGCGACACCCGCTGGGGGAGCACACCGGCGGCCCCGTTGCGCGCGAGGGTCTGGATGGCCACCGCCCCGGACAGCGCCGCCCGGGCCGCCGCGCGCGCGCCACCGTGCCGCTGATCGAAGAATACGGCCAGCATGGCGTCGCCCGCGAAGGCGGCTACCTCGCCGCCGGCCTCGGCGAGCCGAGCGATCACCAGGGCGAAATGGACGTCGATCGTCTCGCGCAGTCGCTCGGCGCCCTCCGGCCCCATCGCCGCGTGCCGCTCGGTGAGCGCGGTGAAGCCCACCAGGTCGATGAAGCAGGTGGCGCCGCGCTCGCTCCAACCCGCGGGCAAAGCACCGCACTCGCCTGCAGCCAGCCGCCGGATGAGCCACGGCGGCAGGAACAACGCATTCGAGGGAGGTCGCACCGTCACCGGTGATCGGATCGTAGCATCGAACACTACACGGATACGGTAGAAGGGGGGCCAGGAGTGACCATGCCGGAGCGCGTCTTGATCCTCGGTGGCGGCCCCGCCGGCCTCGTCGCAGCCTTCGAGTTGAGCGAACCCGCCCTCGGCGGGCGGTTCGACATCACGGTCGTACAGCAGGGCTGGCGCCTCGGCGGCAAGTGCGCATCCAGCCGAAACGCGGCGCGCGCCTACCGCAACGAGGAGCACGGGCTGCACGTGTGGTTCGGCTTCTACGAGAATTGCTTCGCGACGCTCAATCGGGTGTACGCCGCGCACCCGAGCCCGCCCTACCCCGACGCATGGTCCGCGTTCTTCCCTCGCCCCTACACCGTGCTCGGTGGCGGCCCACAGGGCAACCCCGAGCAATGGCCCGTGGAGTTCCCCACCAAGCGCGGCCGGCCCGGCGACGGCTCGCCCATTGAGGAGCCGGTCAACCTCGTTGCGTACCTCTTCCACCAGCTCGTCAACGTGACCAAGCGGGCCCTGGCCGAGGCCCGCGCCGGGGCCAACCTCCCGGTCGCGGCGGCCCTCGCCGTCCTCGAGGCGGAGCTCGATCTCGCAACGTTGGCGCTCGGCGCGCTCACACCGGCCACCCTCGTCGACAAGTTGCTCGCCGCGAGCGTGTCGTCGGGCGCCGTGGGCCTCCTCGACAAGATCGCCGACGTGGTGGACCGCGTCTTGCTCACCCTCGCCGGCAGCGTGAGTCCCGTCAACCAGCTCCTCGAGATCGCCGACATCGGCCGCGCCATCCTCGTTGGCTTGTTCGACCCCACCGACCGCGCCATGCAAGACAACGACCTCGACGTGCTCGACAAGTACGAGCTCAAGGACTGGCTCCGGCGCCACGGTTGCCGACCGGACAGTCTCGATAGTAGCTTTATACGCGCCGTGTACGAGGCCTTCTTCGAGTATGATGGCGGCGACCGGACCCGGCCGAGCTACGCCGCCGGCACCGCCGTGCGGGTGCTCTTGCGTTGCGGGCTTGGCTACAAGGGCGACGTGCTCTACCTGCCGAGGGACGGCTTCGGCGAGGTCATCATGGCGCCGGTCTACGAGGTGCTCAAGGCACGCGGCGTCAAGTTCAAGTTCTTCCATCGTGTCACGAGCATCGAGCTCGACGCGGCCGGGCAGAAAGTGGAGAAGGTCCAGCTCTCCGAGCAGGCCCGCCTCGCGCCGGGGCTCCCACAGTACTCGCCACTGGTCGGGGTGACCATCGGCCCCGACACTGTGATCCACTGGCCAGCCGAGCCGGTGTGGGGGCAGATCGACGGGGGGAAACCCACCCCCGCGCCGGACTACGAGTCCTACTGGGACAACACGAGCGTGGGCACCGCGACCCTCCTCGATGGCGCTGATTTCGATAAGGTCATCCTCGCCATTCCCGTCACGGCGCTGCGCGAGGTCGCCGCGCCGCTCATGGCCGCCCGCGGGATCTGGCGCGCGCTCGTCGATGGGCTTCGTCCCGTGCCCAACATCGCCATGCAAATCTGGGCCGACAAGACGACCGCCGAGCTCGGATGGACGCGGCCCCCCGCGCTCGACGCCGGACCGTCGCCTTTCGACGTGTGGACGGAGATGAACCCCACGCTCGCCCGAGAGGACTGGGGACCGGGCGGCCCGAAGTCACTCCACTACCTGTGTGGCGTTTTTTCGTCCGACCTCGTACACCGGCCGCGCAGCGCGGCGAGCACCCTGGCCGAGTCCCATGCCGAAGCCCGGAAGGCCGCGATCAGCTACCTCGAGACCGAGGGGCGCGGCCTCTGGCCGGGCGCCTACGCGCCAGGACGCGTGTTTCGCTGGGAAACCCTGCACGACCCCGCCGGCGGCTACCGGACGGCGCGACTCGACGCCCAGTTCGTCAAGCCCAACGTCGACCCGAGCGAGGTGACCCACCTCTCCCCCCCCAGCACCACGGATCTCAGGTTCTACGCGGGCGACACGGGCTTCGCCAACCTGGTGATCGCAGGCGACTGGGCACGCACCGGGATCAACTCGGCCTGCGTAGAAGGCGCCTTCATGTCGGGACGGCAGGCCGCGCGCGCGCTCATGGGCAGCTGGTTCGACGTGCCCGGCGAGTTCTGGATGTCGCGACGACCGCACCTGCTCTCCGGGCTTGGCAACCCGAAGCCCGCCTACGTGGACTGGATTGGGCGCGGCGAACAATGTATGCCCGGGCCGGGTGCCATGACCGGCGCCAAGCTCACCGTGTTCGAGACCAACGGCAACCTCGCGCGGATGCAGTTTCTCGTGGATCGCTACCTCAACAACGTGTGTGGCACGCCCAACCGCTGGCAGGTGTTCAGCAACAAAGTCCTGGTGAGCTTCATGGACGCCACCATGACCACCTCGGGCGCAGCCATCGGGCAGCTCCCGGACCGGGAGTGCGCGGTCTGGATGATGCTGCGCGAGGGACCGAACCTGCGTTTTTGGATGCCGTACATCGTGGTGGACACCTCGATCGCGATGGTGACCGGGCGAGAAACCTGGGGATTCCAGAAGGAGCACGGCCGGGTCGAGGTGCTCGTGGACGACTGGATCGCCCGCGGCACCATCTTCGACCCGCTCGCCTCGACCAGCGTGGGCCGGGAGGAGGAGTTGGTGGGCGCGAAGCGGCTCGCCCCCGGGGCGGGCGGCCTGCTCACCACGATCTCGAGCTTCGCGGGCGCGGTGGCGGGGAGCCTGGTGGCCGAACTGCTCAACGCGCCGCAGCCCGTCGTGGTGAACCTCAAGCAGTTCCGCGACGCGGCCGACCCCGGGCGCGCCTGCTTCCAGTCGATTGTCCAGAGCAACTTCCGCATCGACAACTTCCTCGGCGGGCGCGTGCTCACCGGGCCCTTCGAGCTCCGCTTCGCGAACTACGGGAGCCACCAGCTCGCGAGCGACCTCGGTGTACCCGCCGTGAGCACACCGAGCCTCGCCGCCCAGATTGAGATGGACTTCACGGCACTGGCGGGTACGGAGGTCTGGCGATTCCGCTAGCGGCGAGGATGGCGTCGGCACAATCGAGGCCGCTCTCGAACGCACACTCGGCGCTCCCGCCGTTGATCCGGCCCTTCACCCAGTCGCCCGCCACGTAGAAGTCCGTGAAGTGGGTATGACCCGGGGCGATGCGGGTGCGGCTGGAGCCGGGCACGGAGAGCACGTAGCGCTCGCTGTCGACGTCGTTGATTCGCAGGTACTGGTGGGCGAGGTCGCCGCCCTCCAGGAGCTCGTAGCGGAAGCCGGACGCCACCTCGGTCGCCGGCCAGAGCCGCCCGCAGTGCGCGTCGAGCCAGTCCGACCACTCGGCGTTGATGTGCGCACTGTCGACCGGCGTGGGCGTGACGCCGCACAGGTAGATGCAGCCCCGCGGCGGCGCAGGGGACGGAGAGCCCTCGATGGGGAGCAGGTGCGACATGTCGGCCCACGACGAGAAGGGAGGGATGAAGCCCGAGTGCACGACCTCGCGGCTCGTCCAGCCCATCGCCTGCACCGTCTGCATCGTCCAGAGCTGGGCGCACTGCGTGGCCACCGATCGCATCGTGGCGCGCATCAGCTTCCAGTCGTCGTTGGCGTCGTCGAGCGGCGTGTAGAGCGGCGACATGAAGGGCGTGGCGCCCACGACGATGTCGTAGTCGGTGCCGCGCTGCCAGGTGACGGTGCCCACCACCGGCCCACCGCGCTCCAGCTCCTGGCGCGACACGGCGGCCCCCTGGAGCTGGCTCCAGTCAGGGTCTTCCAGCCAGCAACGCAGGTTGCCCGTGGGCGCGGGCCGGTCGACCAGCGGCTGGTACTCCGTCACCCCGGGCGCGAGATCGGCCTGGCGGTCGACCACCACCTGCTCGACCTGCGTCTGCGTGGCGTCGAGCTTGAGCTCGCGGGCGCGGTGGAAGAAGAGGAACTGCACGCCTCGATCCTTGAGGACCTCGTAGAGCGGCGCAATCGCCACCTCCCCCATGCCGCCCTTCATTCGCCACACGGGCGCGCCCTTGTAGCTGACCCCCATCTGCAGGGCCGCCATGAGCATCGAGCCCGCTTCCACCTGCGGGTTGCCCTCGTCGCCGTCGGGGTAGGCGAACACGAGATCGTAGAGGCCCTTCACCACGGCGCTGTCGACCGTGTCGCGGCGGGCCCCGTGGTACGAGAGCCACGCGCGGAAATCCCAGTGGTTGATACGTTCCACGGGCTGTGTCAGCAACTGGTCGCGGTGAATCCCGTGCGTGATCGCCGCCATCAGGTCGGAGAGGGTGGCGAGCGCGTACGCGTCTTGTGGCGGTAACGCGAGCCGCCCCACGGCCTCCACCAGCCGCTCGAGCTCGCCGGCCACCTGGTCGAGGGCCATGAACGCGAGTCCCGGGGGCACGGGCAGGCCGATCCGAACAAAGAGACCGTCGATAGCACCGAACAACAGGTCGCGCAGGCTCGGATCGCCGGCCGGCTGGTCGCCCGGCACGCCGGGTCGCGCGGGGAAAGGGAGCGACCAGCGGTCGAGGGTGCCCGGCCGCCCGAAGGCCACGCGATCGATGGGCTCGAACGCGTCGAGCGCCTGCGGATAGGCCGGCGACAGCGTGCTCGCCCGCGCGCCGTACACGTCTCGGAGCACGTAGAACGCCGTGTCGTACCAGCCCATGAGCATGTGGAGGCCGTGCTCCAGGATGCGCCCGCTGGTGGCCTCGCGGCCGCTACCACACTTGCCGCCGAGTCGACCGCCGGGTTGCAGCACGGTGACCGAGAACGCCGCCTGGAGCGCCGGCGTGCGACTGAGCGCCCAGGCAGTCGCGAGGCCGCCGAGGCCGCCGCCGATAATCAAGACCTTCTTGGGCATCAGACCCGGTAGCGCGAACGACGCCGGGCGGCGAGCAAGCCGGCCGGCACGGCGAGCCAGAGGGCGCCGGGCGCGCTCGCGCAAGTGGCGAACCACCCCTCCGGCGATTCAGCCTCGCCATCGCAGTTGGTGTCCCAGCCGTCGAGCTTCTCGGGGGCGCCCGGCCAGGCGTAGGCGTTCTGGTCGTCGCAGTCGCCGAGCTCCTCGGTGTAGCCGTCGCGATCATCGTCGTAGGCCGGCGTCTCGTCGTCCACCAGCGAGTCACAATCCTCGTCGCGACCGTCGATACTCTCCTTGGCCCCGGGGAAGGTCTTAGCGCGGGTATCGTCGCAGTCGCCCTCGGCCTCGGTGTAGCCGTCCTGGTCGTCGTCGAAGAGCGCGGTGTGATCGTCCACCAGCGTGTCGCAGTCGTTGTCGGCGTAGTCCGCAAGCTCCAGGCCGCCAGGGAAAGCGCGGGGGTTCTGGTCGTCGCAGTCGCCGTCGACCTCCGACCAGCCGTCGCCGTCGTCGTCCACGTCCACCGTGTCGTCGTCCACGAGGTAATCGCAGTCCTGGTCGATCCCGTCGGGGAACTCGGGCGCGAGCGGGAAGCGGGTGGCGTCCTGGTCGTCACAATCGCCGGCCGCCTCGGTGTAGCCATCGCCGTCGTCGTCGAAGCCATCGGTGCCGTTGTCGGCTACGCCGTCGCAGTCGTTGTCGAGGCCGTCCTGGCGCTCGGGGGCGCCCGGCCAGCTTGCCCGCGACGCGTCGTCGCAGTCGCCGCGGTCCTCGGGGAAACTGTCGCCGTCGTCGTCCCAGCCGCTGGTGCCCGCGAGCGCGTAGCCGTCGCAGTTGGCGTCGGCCGTGCCCTTGTCCTCGTCGGCCCCGGGGAAGATGCCGCCGTCGGCGTCGTCGCAGTCGCCGTCGTACTCGGTGTAGCCGTCGCCGTCGTCGTCGATCCCGGCCGTGCCCTCGTCCACCGTGCCGTCGCAGTCGTCGTCGCCGCCGTCGTACATCTCGGGCGCGCCGGGAAAGGTCATGGCGTCGTTGTCGTCGCAGTCGCCGTCGTCGTCGGTCCAGCCGTCGCCGTCGTCGTCGTAGGCGGGTCCGCCCTCGTCGACCTTCCAGTCGCAGTCGTTGTCGCGGCTGTCAATGAGCTCGGAGGCGTAGGGATGCGTGTCGGCGTCGGCGTCGTCGCAGTCGCCGTCACAGGTGCGGTAGTCGTCCTGGTCCTCGTCGAAGCCCTCGTCGATGTCGCCCGCGCAGTCGTTGTCCTCGCCGTCGCAGAGCTCGGGCGCGCCCGGGTAGGTGCGATTGTTGTCCTCGTTGCAGTCCAGACAGGCCGTGCTGCCGTCGAGGTCGCGGTCGCCGTCGTCGATCGCCCCGTTGCAGTCGCTGTCCACCCCGTCGCAGCTGTCGTAGGCGCCGGGGTACACGGCGGCGTCGTTGTCGTTGCAGTCGCCTTCTTTCTCGGAGAAGCCATCGTCGTCGCGGTCGGGATCCTCGCAGACGATCGTGGGCAGGTCGTTGTAGCTGCCCTGGTCGACCCAGCGTGACGTCGAGGCGCCGCAGCTCCCAGCGAAGGGCTCGAAGCTGACACCCCCGGACCGGGGCTCGAAGTGGAGGTGGGGGCCGGTGCTATTGCCGGAGCTACCCACGAGGCCGATCTGTTGGCCGCACTCCACACGGTCGCCGGTGCTCACCGCCACCGACCAGGTCTTCATGTGGAAGTAGTAGGTGATCACGCCGTCGTCGTGCTGAATGGCCACGTAATTGCCACCGCCACCACCTCCACCACAGGCACCCGACGAGCACTCGTCGTACTCGCCATCGTTGGTGTACACCACGGTGCCGCTCGCCGCGGCGCTGATCACGACGCCGCTCGACATGCTCGACCAGGAACCGTAGATCGCCATGTCGGTGCCCTTGTGGCCCGAGTAGTAGTTGCCGCCGCAGCCCCAGTCGCGTCCGCCCTCGTCGCGGTAGGCGCTGATCACGTAGGTGCCGTAGTCGCCACTGGTGGTGGGCATCGAGTAGTCGACCGCGAGGGCCATGCCGAGGGCGAGGATCACGGCATCTCCACGGTGACGGGGCCATCGACCGAGACGTAGTGCACACCGGAGGCGTCCCAGCTGGGCAGACCCTCCATCGGGGGCGGGACGAAACCGGCGGGAGGGCCACCCACGCGCTTGTGCTGCTCGAGGCCCACGTTGGTGACCTGCTCGATGGCGCCGCTCTGGACGTCGACCACGTAGAGACTAGCGAGCCCCGAGTGGCTCGAGAAGAAGGCCACGCGTTGGCCATCCGGCGAGAACACCGGACGATCCTCAGACCCCGGCCAGTCGGTGAGCTTCTGGCGTCGGCCGTCCGGCAAGGTCACGATGAACAGGTCGGAGAGCGGGGAACCCACGGCCTGAGGGAAGGCCACCGCCGTGTGGTCAAGATTGAAGGCGAACTCCGGCAGCACGTCGACGCCGAGGTCGATCTCGGCCGCGCCGGAGATGCGGGCGCGGCCCTGTCGCGACAGCACGGTCCACTCACCGGCGTGCACCTCGGCGTCGGGGATGCCGTCCATGGGGGCCCCGATCACCGGGTCGGCGGCGGAGAGCGGGGCGTCGGCGCAGGCGAGGAGGAGAAGCACGCGCTGTTCGAATGCACACCGCGTGCCAACCTAGGAACCGGCGTTTGCCCGTGGGCTGGGACACGGGAGACCCGGTGCGGGTGGGGCGCGGAGGGGGCGGGTCTGGACGAAGCTGCGCTAGCGAGACGCTCCACAGCCCTCGAGCCGAGGCTCGGTGCCCGGGGCCAACGCGAGGGTACAGAGCCGCCGCGGATCGCCGTCGATCCACACCACCACAAGCTCGGCGAGGCCCCGTTGGCTCGCCCATGCCTCCAGTGCGGCGCGAGTGTCGGCGTCTAGAGGCGTCCCCGACACGGTGGCCGCCACCGCGCCGTGGACCGTGGAGAGGTCGACCTCGGGGGGGAAGGCAGCCGCGACGCTGCGGTTCTCACCGGCGCCCAGGGTGACGAGTTGCACGAAGGTGCGGGCGCGGCCGGGGATGGTGGCGGTGAGGCGGTGGGGTCCCGGGAAAACTTCAATTGCCCGAGCGCCGGCCCCCAGGTCTACGCCGTCGATGGCCCAGGTGGCCCCCTCCGGCGCCTCCACGAGTGTCAGCTTCGAGCGACGCGCATGCAGCGCCGCGTGCTGGCCGGCCTTCCACCCGTCCACCACTCGCCAGGCATCGACGGGGAGCACGATCTGTTGCGTCCAGGCCACGGCAGCGGCGCGGGTGAACCAGTCCGTCGAGTCGGCGCCGCCCGAACGCAGCGCCTCGGCGCCGTGGAGGAAGTAGAGGTCGAACAAGACTTGCTGGGCGACTACCCCAGTGCACGCGATCAGCGCCCCCTCGGCGACTCTCAGGGCGTCCGCCGCCGGCTTCCCGGCCCGCACCCGGTCACGGGCCTCCGCCACCGCCCACTCGAAGGTGGCCCGGGTTTCGAGTGCGCGCGCCTGGACGTCGCCCGGGTCGGCGAGGGCCTCGGCAAAGAAGAGCGTCGGCAAGCTCGCCGCCAGCGGGTGATCCGCGTACCACCGCGCCTCTTCCACGCAGTCGCTGGCCTCGGGGCAGGCGAGCAAGCCGAGCCGCGTGGCCCCCGGCGGCACCTCGCCCACCATGCCGGCGAGCGCGGGGAGGGCAGGGAGGAGCACAGGGGAAGGGTAGCAAGGCGAACGGCGCCTTGCCGATGCATACGTATGCGCATATCATCACACATGCGCACCACCCTCGTGATCGATGACAACATCCTCGCCCAGGCCAAGCGACATGCGCTCGCGGCCGACATCACGCTGTCCGAGCTCGTGGCGCGCGCCCTTCGAGAGCACCTGCGCGAGGGGGCGCTGCCGCCGGATGTGCCTTTCGTCCTGGCGACCTGGGGCCCCGACGCGCCCTCCCAACACCTCGGGCCAGCGGAAATCTGGGCGGCACAGGAAGCGGAAGACCTGGCCCGTCTCCAGCGGCGCTGACACGCGCATGTGGATGCCCGATGTCAACGTGCTCATCTACGCGCACCGTCGCGACGATCCCGACCACGCCTTCTACCGAGACTGGCTCCAGGGGGTGGTCAACCGGGGCGAGACGGTGGCGATCTCGCCCCTGGTCGCAAGCGGCTTCGTGCGCGTGGTCACCAACCCACGGATCTTCTCGGTCCCCGACCCGCTGGGCCCCGCGCTGGCCATGCTTGACGACCTGGCATCGCGGCGAAACGTCGTGCTGGTGCACACGGGCCCGCGCCACCTCGCGCTGTTTGGCACGCTCTGCCGGGCGACCGGCGCGCGAGCCAAGCTCGTGGCCGATGCCCAGCTCGCCGCCGTGGCCATGGAGGCGGGCGCCACGCTGGTGACCCGCGACCATGACTTCTCCGCCTTCGAGCCCCACGGCCTTCGCTGCTTGCACCTGGCACCCTGACCGCGCGATACCTGCCCGCCGTGTGGCTCGCCTCGCTCGCTTTCGCGCAACCGGTGGCCGACGTCCCGGCCGGGGCGCGGGCGGTGACGGTGTTCGTGTGCGATCGGGAGTGCGAGCCCGCGTGGCGCGCCTACTCGCTGTGGGCGAGCGCAAACCGGCTTCCGCTCCTCGATTTCGACGCGGTGGCGGTGCACCTGCGCGACGACCGACTGGAGCGCTGGAACGAGGCGATCGTCGGCCTGCGCGATGGCCGCGCGAGCAACGCGGAGATCGAGGCCGCCTGGCGTGCCCTCGCGGAGCTACCCTACACCGTGCCCGAGGACGACTTGTTCCGCGTGGTGCTGGGCCTCGCGAGCGTGGTGGCCACCGACCCCGACCCCCGCTACGCGGATCGCGACTGGCCGAAGGTGGCCGCCGCTGTATCACGTCATCGCAGTTATAACCTTCCTGAAGTACCAACTGATACACTGAGCCGATACCTCGATGTATCAGCGCGACCCCCGATCGCCGGGCATCTCAACGTGGCCGCCGACGCCCCGGGTGCCCTGGTTTTCGTGGACGGTCGACCGGCCGGCGAGGCGCCGGTGTCGCTCGATGTGGAGCTGGGTCACCACCGGATCACCGTGGAGCGCCCCGGCCGTCGCACCGCCTGGGCCGCGTGGATCGATGTCACCCCCGACACGCGCGTGGTGGCCGAAGTGGCGGGCGACGACAGCAACGCCGCTCTGGAGCGCCTGC
This sequence comes from Pseudomonadota bacterium, assembly GCA_005778355.1. Lineage (GTDB taxonomy): Bacteria > Myxococcota_A > UBA796 > UBA796 > SXON01 > SXON01. Next base: position 46,470 of record SXON01000033.1, read on the forward strand.
TCGTGGCCGCCATGAGCGGCGTGGCCGCGCCCGACGCCGAGGTGGCTTCCCTCACCGACTGGGCTCGGACCGAGTCGCTCGAGTGGGTTCGCTTCGTGCAGGTGGGGCACGAGGGCGGCGATGAGCTCCTGCGGGTGGATCCGGCCGACCCGGCCTGGCGCACCCGCGACCTGTACCTCGACGTGGCGCGCGGGCGCCTCAGCGACGAGGGCCCCGGGCCCAACGCGATGCTCGCCGCCGCCGACCCCGAGCGTTTTCGCGTGGGCGCCGGGCTCGGCTACCTCCACCTCGCGCCGCGCGACCACGTGACGGTCACCCTCGCGGCCACCTACCGCCTCGGTCGCGTCGCCAGCGCCGAGGCGCGCGTCGGCCTCGCCCACTCGGCGCAGCCCTACTACCTCTACGACGACTGGATCGATCCCCAGGTGTACCCCTTCAGCATCGGCCTTCGCGCCGGGGAAGCCCGGGGCGGGCCGTACGCGGGCGCCGACGTGCTCGCCGTGATTCCCTACGCCCTCGGCGTCCAGGGCCGCGTGGGATGGGAGTTCGCCCCCTCGCTCGACTGGCGCGTCGGCCTCGAGGGCCGAGGCGGCCTCACAGACAAAGGCTGGCTCGCCGGCGCGGAGGTGACCCTTGTTTCTCGCCGTTAGCGTATGGCTCGTTTCCCTCGCGGCTGCCGACACCGGCTCCGACGATCTCGACGGCGACGGCTACACCGAGGCCGAGGGCGACTGCGACGACCTTGCCCCGGACATCTACCCCTCGGCCACGGAGCTGGAGAACGGGGTCGACGACGACTGCGACTACGTGGTGGACGAGGGCACCGCGGCCTACGACGACGACGGCGACGGGTGGAGCGAGAACGACGGCGACTGCAACGACGAAAACGGCCTGAGCTACCCGGGCGGCGCCGAGTTTGCCGACGGTGAGGACAACGACTGCGACGGCACCATCGACGATGGCACCGAGCGCTACGACGACGACGGCGATGGCTGGACCGAGAACGACGGCGACTGCAACGACAGCCGCGACGACATCTTCCCCGGCGGCACCGAGGAGGCCGACGGCTTCGACCAGGACTGCGACGGCACCACCGACGAGGGCACGGAGGCCTACGACGACGACCACGACGGCAAGAGCGAGAACGGCGGCGACTGCGACGACCAGAACGTCGACATCTACCCGGGCGCGCCCCAACTCGACGACGGCGAGGACAACGACTGCGACACCGTGGTGGACGAGGGCACCGAGGCCTACGACGACGACGGCGACCGCTACGCCGAGGTAGACGGCGACTGCGCCGACGCCGACGCCAGCCGCTACCCGGGCGCCCCCGAGACCGGAAACGGCCTCGACGACGATTGCGACGGGGAAACCGACGAGGGCACCGAGCTCGGCGACGACGACAACGACGGGGTGACCGAGGCCGAGGGCGACTGCGATGATGCCAATGGCCTGAGCTACCCGGGCGCCGCCGAGCTGGAAGACGCCGCCGACAACGACTGCGACGGCATCGTCGACGAGGGCACGACCGTCTACGACGACGACGGCGACGGCCTTGCCGAGGTGGACGGCGACTGCCTGGACTCCGACGCCACCGTGTACCCGGGCGCCGAGGAGATGGCCGACCATCTCGACGGTGACTGCGACGGTACGGTCGACGAGGGCACCGATTTCTACGACGACGATGGCGACGGCTTCAGCGAAGAAGCCGGCGACTGCGATGACGCGGACAAGCAGAGCTACCCGGACGCGAGCGAAGAGAACGACGGCAAAGACAACGACTGCGATGGCGAAGTGGAGCAGTACGTGGGCTGGGACTGCGGGTGCGAGGGCGACAAGGCGGCAAGCGTGTTGCTCCTGCTCGCTGGGCTGGCGCGACGCCGCGGCCAGGAGACACCCGTACCAGACCGGCGCTAGGGGTTGTCCAATTGTCGCCCGAGGGCGCAGGGGCGACCGCCCCTCGTTACCAGCCACTGGCGATGTTCCTTGCCGCCCTCGCCACCCTCGCCCTGGCCGCCGACCCCGTCGCTCCGCCGCCCCCCGCGCCCACTTCGGTGCCGCCCGCCGCGGCCACCGGCGACGTGTACGTGGGCTCAACCCCGGCCGGCGCGCGGATCCTCGTGGATGGCCAGGACACCGGCCTGGTCACGCCGAACCTCGTCCGCGGGTTGTCCCCGGGCAAACACAGCGTCCGGGTAGAGGGCGCCTGCGCCGACGGCAGCGTGGAAGTCGACGTGCAGGCCGGGCTCATCGCGCGGGCCGAGATGCCGCTCGTGCCCGCGACTGCGCGCCTGGAACTCATCACCGCGCCGGCCGGGGCCACGCTGCTGGTCGATGGCGTGGAGCGCGGTCCTTCGCCCCTGGTCGTCGACGTCCCCGCCTGCACCGCCCACGCCATCGTCGCGCGACTGGCCAGCCACGCCGAGGCCACCACGTCGGTCACGCCGGCCGCGCACGCCACGGTCCCCTTGTCGCTGGTGTTGTCCCCGGAACGATTCGGTACCGTGGTGCTCGACCTCACGCCGATCGACGCGCGCGCCAGCCTCGATGGGAAGTCGCTGCCACCGGGCCCGCAGACGCTCGAGAAGGTGCCCGCCGGCGCGCACCAGCTCCTCGTCGAGGCCCGGTCCTACCGGCCCCACCGGGCGACGATCGACGTGCCGCCCGACCAGCTCCTGCGCCTGTCGGTGGCCCTCGAGTCGAACGCCCCGGCGCGTAAGCTCGCGCTGCGAGTGGGCCTCGACAGCGCGGTGACCGCGAGCGCGCTGGCCGCGGGGGGGGTGGCCGCCCTGTGGCACATCGAGAACGTGGCCGCCTTCGATGCCTACCTCGCGGCCGAGAACGACGACGAGGCCGAGATCATCTTTCGCGACCAGGTGGAGCCCGGGCAGGTCCGGGCCCTGGCCGCCGCCGGGGCTGCGGTTGCGCTCGCTGGGGTCTCCACGGTGCTCTGGATCACCACTGATTTCAGCCCCGGCGGCGAGGCCACGCCGGTGCTCAACGTGGGGGCCACGTGGTGACGCTCTTTCTGTTTGCCTGCTTCGACCGCGGCGAGCGTGACTTCAACCCGGCGATCGATTCTGTCCGGATCGAGCCGGAGAGCGGCGTGGTGGGCAGCGTGCTCACCTGCGTGGTCGAGGCCAGCGACCCAGACGGCGACGAGCCCGTGGTGGCCCAGGCGTGGACCAACGCCAGCACCGGCGTGGCCGTGGGCACCGGCGGCACCTACACCATCGACGCGTCCACGACCTCGCCGGGCGACCTGGTCCGGTGCGACGCCCTCGTGAGCGACGCCGACCGGGGACTCCGAGTGAGCGGCACGGCCACCGCCGAGGTGCTCAACAGCCCGCCCGCGGTCACCGTGGAGGTGACGCCGGCGAGCGGCCGCATCGGCGACCGCTTCGAGTGCCGCGCCGACGCGACCGACGCCGACGGCGACACGCCCACGGTGGCCTACGCCTGGCAGGTTGCGGGCGTCGAGGTGGGCACCGACGACTGGCACACGCTCGCCGAGGGCGAGGCAGGCGGGGGCGACACGCTCGACTGCGTGATTACCGCCACCGACGACGCGGGCGAGACATCGGAGGGCAGCGCGAGCGCCGAGGTGCTCAACACGCCGCCCGGGGAAATGACGCTGGCGATCGACCCCGAGCACCCGATCGAGCAGGTCGATGACGTGGTGTGCGTGGTTGCCACGCCGGCGCCCGACGTGGACGGCGACTCGCCGACGTACACTATGAGCTGGACCGTGGGTGGCGTGGCCTTCGCGGGCAACACCACCGGGACCTGGCCCGGCGACACCGTGCCCGCGAGCGCCACCACGGCCGACGAGGACTGGATCTGCACGGCAGTGTCGAGCGACGGGGAGGGCCCCGGAGGCTCGTCCGAGGCCACCGTCACCATCTCGCGCTACAACCGCGCCCCGACGATCGACACGCTGGTGGCCAACGCCAGCGAGGCGCGCGTAGGCGACAACCTCACCTGTAGCGGAGCCGCGTCGGACGCCGACGGGCACGACATCTCTCTCGCTTATGCCTGGTCGAACACCACCACCGGGACGAGCCTGTCCTCCACGAGCGCCTATACGGTGACCGCGAGCGACACCACCCCCGGCGACGGCCTGAGTTGCACGCTCACGGCCACCGACAGCGAGGGCTGGGACTCGAGCGAGGCGGTAAGCGTGACCGTGCTCAACAGCCCGCCCACGGCACCGAGTGTCAGTATCGACCCGAGCTCGCCGGTGGAGGGCATCGACGACCTCGTTTGCCAGGTGAGCGGCGACGCGACCGACGCCGACGACGATCCCGTGGGCTACACGGTGAGCTGGACGGTTGACGGCGTGAGCTACGGCAGTGCCAGCACCACCACGCTGGCGGGCGACACGGTATCGTCGTCGGCCACCAGCGCGGGAGAGGACTGGGCCTGTTATGTTGTGCCCAACGACGGCCGTGACGACGGCGCCAGTGGCAGCGATAGCGTAACCGTGATCATCGAGGGCGTTTCTCAGGTGGCCGGCGGCGAGTCACACACGCTGGCGCTCCTGGCCGACGGCACCGTGTGGGCCTGGGGCTGGAACGGCTACGGCGCGCTCGGCGACGGAACCACCACCGACAGCAGCGTCCCCGAGGAGGTGACCAGCCTCTCCGGCGTGGTGTCCATCGCCGCCACCTATGGGAGTTCCTTCGCCATCCTGTCCGACGGTAGCCTCTGGGCCTGGGGCAGCAACCGCGACGGCCAGATTGGCGACGGCACCAAGACCAACCGGAGTACCCCGGTTGAAATCACCGCGCTGAGCGACGTGGTGGCGGTGGGGGGCGGCTACAAGCACACCCTTGCCGTGCTCGGCGACGGCACGGTGTGGGCCTGGGGCGACAACGGCTACGGGCAGCTCGGCGATGGCACCTACACCAGCCGGACCTCGCCGGTGGAGGTGAGCAGCATCAGCACCGCCGTTTCGGCCGACGGCGGCTACTACCACTCGCTGGCGGTCCTCAGCGACGGCACCGCGGCGGCCTGGGGCTGGAACGCCTACGGGCAGCTCGGCGACGGTACCACCGACATCCGGACAACCCCGGTGGCGGTGAACACGTTGACCGACACCACGGCGGTGGCTGCGTTCAACATGTTCAGCCTCGCGATCCAGTCCGACGGGAGTCTCTGGGCCTGGGGCGACAACGACTACGGGCAGCTGGGCGACGGCTCCGGGGTAGACAGCAGCACGCCCATCGAGCTGACCAGCCTCCCCGGCGTCGTGAGCATCGCCGCCGGCTCGCACCACGGCGTGGCGGCGCTCTCCGACGGCACCGCGTGGGCGTGGGGGTGGAACGCCTACGGGCAGCTCGGCGATGGCAGCACCACGCAGAGCCTGTCTCCCGTGGAGGTGTCCGGCGTGTCCGGTGCAGTCCAGGTGGCCGCAGGGCTACGTTTCTCGGCGGCCTTGCTCGACGATGGCACGCTCATGGCCTGGGGCGACAACTCCTCCGGGCAACTGGGCGACGGCACCACGACCACGCGGAGCAGCGCCGACGCCGTGACCGGCATTCCCTGACCGGACCTTACCAGCGTCGCCCGAGTGACAAGGACAGCCCGTAGGCAAACTCGAGCTCCCCGCCCGCGAAGCCGGGGTGCTGGTTCACCGCGATCTCGCCCACCCAGTCGCGGTCGAAGCGCAGGCCGAGGCCCATCTCGGTGTAGGCCCCCACCCAGAGCGGCGCCTGCACCTCCAGGGCCGCCCCGATGAACGGAGACAACGTCTTTTCCCCTTGCCACCGGTAGCCGAGGGCGGCGTGCAAGAGCGTGGTGCCTGTCCAGTCGGCGTACAGGTTGTAGTCGCTGTCGGCCACGACAACGCCCAGCTCGCCCACGACGTAAGAGCCGAGGTGCAGCCGGTAGTGGGCGCGCGCGTCGATCGTGGCGTGCTCGCGCTCCAGCTGGTGGCGCCAACCGAGGCGGGCCGACAGGCGGAAACGGCGGTTGTCGACCGTGTCGGCCATCACGATGGGGGCCGGCTCGGCCGATAGCCGCCTGGTGACGGGATCGAAGTACGCGCTCCGAAGCCGGTAGGTGTTGAGCGGGCGCCCGGGCTCACCCGCCGCCTCGGCGGCCTCGGCGGTGGCCGCCTCGAAGGTGGCGGGAATGCCCGCCTCCTGTGAGATCGGCGCGCCAGCAGACGCGTCCGGACGCCCGGGGTCGGGTGCGGACACCGCGAAGCTGGGCGGCAAGTCGATCGCGAGGGCGGGTACCACCTCGACGAGGGTGAGCGCGGGCGCCTCGTGGCGCACACACCAGTCGGAGAGCGCCAGGAGCGCGAGCGGATCGGCGTCGAGCTCTTCCACGCCCCGGGCCAACTCCGAGAGGAGCCAGGCGGTGTCGTCGGTCGGACCCCACTCGGGGCGGATCGTCACGCTCCGGCCAGGCAGCACGGGCACGCTGGCGACGAAGGTGCGCAGGCGCCCGGGTTCCACCGCCGTCACCCGGTGCAGGCCCGCGGGCAATTCGAGGCTGCGACGTTCCACTGGGATGCCGTCCACCCAGAGCGTCGCGTTTCCCTCGACAAGGAGCGTGCCGCCGCCCCCGCCCAGCAACTTCCGTCGCTCGGTGTCGAGGGCGAGTTGGTCGGCGGCCTCGATGCCCCGGGGGTCGGGCTCGCTCTTCCACGCGCTCGCGGCGGCCTGCCGGAGGGCCACCTCGGCGCCGTCGCGACCGAGATTGCGCAGGGCCACCCCGCGCAGCAGGTACATACGCACCAGGAGATGGTTCTCGACGGTGCCCGGCCAGGCCCCGAGCGCGGCCGCCGCTCGGTCGAGGTGACCGATAGCCGAGCGCCACTTCCGGTCGGCAACGGCGTAGTCGGCCGACTGCACGGCCTCGGCGAAGCTGGACGCGCCATCGGTCATCACGAAGGTGTCGAGGCTCCGCACTTCATCGGCCACCACGATGAGTCCAGGCTGCACCGAGGCCAACCACTGGCGCTCTTCCTCGCAGCCATCCGGCGCGCGGCAGAGCATCAGGGTGATGTCGGGGAGGGGCACGACCCCAAGCTAGCTCGCCGCGCCGACGCTCAGCGGGCGCGCGCGACCAGGTAGCCGAGGATCGCGTCAAGCGTGCCCAGCCGCGGGTAGTCCGCCTCGGGGATGTCGATGCCCGTGCGCGCATGGAGCCCTTGCAGGCAGCGCAGGAAGTCCATCGAGTCGAGGTCGAGCTGGGGGCGCAGGGGTGCGCGAGCGTCAACGGTGGCGAGATCGGCCTCGGGGGCGATCTCCGCGAGGACGTCGGCGAGGTGGGCGCGGGCAGTGTCTCGTGTCACAGGGACTCCGGGGACTGGAGGAGGGCGTCGAGGCGAGCGAGGAACCGGCTGCCGCGCATGCCGTCGCTGGCGCGGTGGTCGGCGGCGAGGCTGACGCGCACCACCGGGCGCACCGCGAGCATGCCGTCGACGGCCACGGGCACCTCGTGGATCCGCCCGAGGCCAACCAGCGCCACCTGGGGCGGGTAGATCACGCCGAGGAGCTCGTCGGCGCCGAGGTCGCCGAGGTTCGAAACGGTGAGGGTGGCGGCGCTCAGCTCCGAGGCGCGGAGCCGTCCGGCGCGGGCCCGGGTGACGAGGTCGGTGAAGCGCACCATCAGCTCGGGGAGCGTGCCGTTCACCGCGTCGACCAGCGCCGGCGCCACCAGTCCGCCGCCGCGCAGCGACACCGCCACGCCCGGGTGCACGGCGCTCGCCGGCTGGAAACGCCCATCGGTCCAGTAGCCGTTGAGCTCGGGCACCTCGGCGATCGCGCGGGCGACGGCCCGGACCAGAAGCGCCGCCGGGAGCACGCGGTCGGCGATACTGACACTCGCGTTGTGCTGGGCCAGCCAGTCCATCGCACGGCTCAGCTCCACCTGGCGAGCGAGGTAGTAGTGCGGGATCTCGCGTTTGCTGCGCGACATCGCGGCGGCGATGGCGGCGCGCATCTCCGCGGGGTCGAAACCGGTCAGGCGGGGTGGCGCGGCGGGGGACGGGCGGCGGGCGGCCTCCACGTCGACCCGGCGGACAGCACCGTGGGGGCCCGTGCCGTGGACACCCGCGAGGTCGAGGCCAAGCGAGGCGGCCAGCATCCGGGCGGCGGGGGAGGAGCGGACCCAGGGGGTGACACAAACCTCCTCTTGAGACGCCAGCGGGGCTGGAGCCCGCCCACCATCCGGCGGGTCGCCACCGGCCGCCCCCGAGTGGCCGGCTCCCGGGAATTCCGGGGGCGAGCCACACGCGAGGGATCCAGGTGCCGGGGCGTCGACAGGAACCTGCGGCGTGACCTCCCGCTCACCGGAGCCGCCGCTCGGGCCGTCACGGCGCCCCGCACTCGGCGGCTGCCCCCCGGCGCTCGGCGCGGCCGGGCCGCCAATCAGGGCGAGCGGCGTGCCCACCGGGACCTTGGCTCCGATATCGACGAGGAGCCGCTCGACCACGCCGTCGTCAAACACCTCGATCTCCATCGCGCCCTTCTGGGTTTCCACCACGGCGACGAGGTCGCCGCGCTTCACCGTGTCGCCCGGCTTCACCAGCCAATGCACCAGCGTTCCCGCCTCCATGTCGGCGCCCAGGGAAGGCATGCGGAACTCAGCCATGACGCACCACCCGGCGGGCGGCTTCCACGATGTCGGCGACCTGCGGCAGCGCCGCCTCCTCGAGGTGCCGTGGGTAGGGGATCGGCACCTCCTCGGTACACACGCGGAGCACGGGGGCGTCGAGCTCGTAGAAGGCCTCCTCCGAGAGCCGCGCTGCCACCTCGGCCGCGAAGCTACCGGTGCGCCAGGCCTCGTCCACCACCACGGCGCGACGGGTACGGACCACCGAGGCGAGCACCGTGGCCATGTCGAGCGGACGCAGCACGCGCAGGTCGATCACCTCGGCGTCGATGCCCTCGGCGGCGAGCGCATCGGCCGCCGATAGTGCTTTCACCAGGTTGTAGCCGTATGTGATGAGGCTGAGGTCGCGGCCGGGGCGGCGGACCACCGCGTGGTCGATGTCGACGAGCCCAGCGTCGGCGGGGAGCTCGCCCTCCGCGTTGTAGAGCATCACGTGCTCGAAGATCAGCACCGGGTCGGGGTCGCGCGCCGCGGCGAGCAGCATGCCGCGCGCGTCGATGACCGTGCCGGGGGCAAGCACCCTCAGGCCGGGAACGTGGGCGTACCAGCCCTCGAGGCTGTGGCTGTGTTGCGCGGCGAGCTGTCGCCCGGCGCCCGTGGCCATGCGGATCACCACGGGCACCGAGATCTGTCCACCCGACATGTGTCGGAGCGTGGCCGCGTTGTTCAACAACTGGTCGAGCGCCAGCATGCTGAAATTGACCGTCATCACCTCGACGATCGGTCGCATCCCGGCGATCGCCGCGCCGATCCCGGCGCCGACGAAGGCGCTCTCCGAGAGCGGCGTGTCGCGCAGGCGTTCGGGCCCGAACTCGGCTAATAGCCCCTTGGTGACAGCGTAGCAGCCACCGTAGTGCGCCACGTCTTCCCCCATCAGGAAGGCCCGCGGCTCCTCGGCGAGCACCTGCCGGATCGCGGCCTTACAGGCCTCCCGGTACGTCGTCCGGGACATCGGACCTATTGGGGCTGCGGGCGGCGGAAGGGCAGCGTCGCGGGCGTACACATGCCGCGCGAGGGTGCTGACCGGCTCCCAGGTTCCCGCCTCGGCGAAGGCGACGGCCGCGGCCAGCTCCGCCTCCACTTCGGCGTCGGCCGAGGCGATGTCCGCGTCGGACAGGAGCCCCTCGGCGCGCATGCTCCCGGCGAAGGTACGGATGGGGTCGCGCTCGACCCACTGCGCCACCTCGGCCTTCTCCCGGTAGAGCTGGGCGTCGAACATGGAGTGCGCCCGGAAGCGGTAGGTGTGACACTCGAGGAGCTGCGGGCCAAGTCCCCCCCGGGCGGCGGCGGCCGCGCGCCGGACGCTGGCCTCGACAGCGAGCACGTCCATCCCGTCGACCGCCTCCGCCTCCACGCGGTAGCTGCGGGCGTGCGCCACCACGCTGCGCTCGGCCTCGCTGATCGCGAGGGCGGTGCCCATCGCGTAGAGGTTGTTCTCGCAGACGAAGACGACCGGGAGTTGCCACAATGATGCGAGGTTGAGGGACTCGTGGAACTCGCCCTCGGCCACGGCGCCCTCGCCGAAGAAACAGAAGGCCACGCCGCCGGAGCCGCGGAGCTTCTCGGCGAGCCCGATGCCCACCGCCAGTGGCAGGTGACCGGCCACGATGGCGTTGCCCCCGTAGAAGCCGCGCTCGGTGTCGAAAACGTGCATCGAGCCGCCGCGCCCGCCGGAGCAACCCTCTTGCTTTCCGTACATCTCCGCCATGAGGCGGTCGGCCGACACCCCTCGCGCGAGCGCGTGCCCGTGCTCGCGGTAGGTGGCGAGCACACGATCGCCGGGCTGCGCCGCCTGCATGGCGCCCACCGCCACCGCCTCCTCACCCACGTACAGGTGGAGGAAACCCCGGATCTTCTCGGCCTGGTAGAGCTCGGCGCAGCGCTCCTCGAAGCGCCGGATACGCTGCATCTGGTGGTACAGATGGCGGGCGTGCGCCCCGGACAGCGGGAGGATCACGAGGCCTCCAGCGTGGAGGTGTCGCCCTCGGGCAGTCCGAGCTCGCGGGCGCGAAGGAGCCGCCGCAGGATCTTGCCGCTGCGGGTTTTCGGCAACCCTGGCACGAAGGCGATCTCGCGCGGGGCGATGGCCGCGCCGAGCCGGACGCGGGCGTGCCCGAGGATTGAGCGGCGAGTGGCCTCGTCGGGTGGATGTCCCGGCTTGAGCGCGACGTAGGCCTTGATGGTTTCCCCGGCCAGGGGGTCGGGCAGGCCCACCGCCGCCGCCTCGGCCACCGCCGGGTGCTCCATGAGCACGCTCTCCACCTCGAAGGGGCCCACCAGGTGGCCGGCCGTCTTGATCACGTCGTCGGCGCGCCCGACGAACCAGTAATAGCCGTCGTCATCGACCCGGACAACGTCGCCGCTCATGTACCAGTCATCGGCGAAACAGCGCGCGTAACGCTCGGGATCGCCGAGGTAAGCCCGGAACATGCTCGGCCAGCCGACCCGGATGGCCAGCTCACCCTGCTCGCCCCGGGCCACCGGCTCGACCCCGGACTCGGTGCGCCGCATGACGGCGGCCTCGATGCCCGGGAGGGGGCGTCCCATGGAGCCGGGGCGGATCTCCGCGCCCGCGAAGTTGGCCACGAGGATACCGCCGGTCTCCGTCTGCCACCAGTTGTCGTGGATGGGAAAGCCGAAGGCCTCACGTCCCCATCGCACCGCCTCCGGATTGAGGGGCTCGCCCACGCTGGCGATGAAACGCAGCGCCGGGAAAGCCTGCTCTCGGGCAAGTTCAGTGCCCGCGCGCATCATCATACGCACCGCCGTGGGCGCGGTGTACCAGACGCTCACCGACTCCTCGCGCAAGAGCCGATACCAGACGACCGCGTCGAAGTCGCCGTCGTAGACGACACTGGTGATGCCGTGCACCAGCGGGGCGATGATGCCATAGCTCGTGCCCGTCACCCAGCCGGGGTCGGCGGTGCACCAGAAGATGTCGCCGGGATGCAGGTCGAGCGCGTAGTAGGCACTGGCGTGATGGTGCACCACCGCCTCGTGCACGTGCAGCGCCCCCTTGGGCTTGCCCGTGGTGCCGCTGGTGAAATGCAACAATGCAGGCGTGTCCGGCGGCGTGGCTGGGATGGTGTAGTGGTCACTCGCGGCGGCACAGAGGGTATCGAAGTGATCGGGGCCCTCACCGCCCACGAAGATGACGTGTTGCAGCTCGGGGAGCTCGGCGCGGATCGGCGCCACCTTCTTGGCGTAGAGCGTGGCCGTGGTGACCAGCACGCGGCCCCCCCCGAGCGACAGGCGCTGGCGGATGGGATCGGGACCAAAGGCGGAGAACAGCGAGCAGATAACGGCCTGCGCCTTCAGCGCGCCCATGACCGCGATGTAGAGCTCGGGCACGCGGGGAAGGAGCATGAACACGCGGTCGCCCGGTGACAGGCCGAGTCCGAGGAGCGCGTTGGCGAACCGGTTGGATGCCAGAGAGAGCTCACCGAAGCTCAAGTCGCGACGCTCGCCCTGGGCACCCCGCCACCGGATGGCCACGCGCAGGGCGTCCGCCCCGCGCGCGTGACGGTCGACCGCCTCGTGCGCGATGTTGAGACCACCCGCAGGACAGCCCTCGAGGCGCGCGCGGGCGCCTGCCCAGGAAAAACGCGCGCGCTCGGCGGCGTAGTCAAGGAGGTTGGGCGCGAGGGGTTCCATGGGCACCTCCCCCTGGGTCGAAGCAATCAGCGGGCCAACGGGAGAAGGCCAGCTACTGGCCACCAATGTGCGAAAGCACGCAGGGCCGTCGCGGGATCAGGCACCGGTCGCGAGCGAGTGGACGGCGCCGTCGGCCGCCGCGTACATCCGGAGCGGCAGGGCATCGGTGACCACCGCGCCGGTGGAGAAGATGCGCGCCGGTCCCCCGAGCTCGAGCGCGCGCTCACGACGCTGATGGGTGTGACCGTGCAGCACGCTGACCGTGCGATGCGCGTGGAGCAAGCCCGTCACCTCGCGGTGATTCACGAGGCCGTGCACCCACTGGTGCGCCACCGCGAAGGGGGGGTGGTGCTGGGCGAGAACCACCGGACGACGCCGACTCTCGCGAGCCACCTTGTCGACGATGTCAAGCGCACCGGCCTCCACGCGACCGCTCGACCGGACGACACTCTGGACAACCGCGGTCGACACCGCCACCACCGAGCAGCCACGGAGGCGAGTCACGGCGCCGTGGCGACTGGTGGCGGCCCAGGGGGCGAGCGGGCCGTCGAGGGCCTCGTCCCAGCCGAGGCCGTAGGCGTCGTGGTTGCCGGGAACCAGGGTGATGCGCGCGGGGTCGATGCCGCTCTCGACCAGCACCTCGGCGAGCACCTCGTACTGCGGCAAGGCACCGTCCTCGGTGAGGTCGCCGGTGAGCACCAGCTGCTCGAACCCGGCGCGACGGGCCTCGGCGAGGGCTGCGCTGGCGCGGGCCCGGCGCTGTTCGTAGTCCAGTGCCCGCTTGAGGCTCAGATAGTTCACCCGCAGCCAGGCCTGTCCCCGGCGAGCGCGGATGGCAGGCTCCAGGAGGTGGAAGTCGGAGAGGTGGGCGATGCGGGTCACGGTGCAGAGGGGTACGCGCGCCCTGTCTCAGCCATGTCACCGGGACGCCTAGGAAGGGTCACGCTGGGTCGGAGGGCGTTCGGGTCCTCGAGACTTGTCAAGAAGATGCAAAGACCGACGACCGACGACCGACGACCGACGACCGACGACCGACGACCGACGACCGACGACCGACGACCGACGACCGACGACCGACGACCGACGACCGACGACCGACGACGCGGGAGCGTGGCAAGGCAGA
>SXON01000034.1 GCA_005778355.1 Pseudomonadota bacterium
ATGGGCACCTGCTCCCCCGGTCGATCCACGCGGTGGCTGGCCACCAGCGAGGGCGCGAAGCGTGACCAGCGCACGTGATCGCGCCACCCGGGCTGGGCGCGGTCGAGCAGGCGCTCCAGCGTGGCTCGGTCGCCCGTCTCGCCGGGCGCGAGGTACTGGGCCGCGTGCAGGACGGTGCCACCGAGGGCGGCGAGATGGCCGTGTTCCGAGAGGTACAACGCCTCGTCGAGGCCGAGGACGAAGCGGTTCTCGGGGACGGGCAAGCCGTCGAGCACGAGGTCGAGGCACGACACACGCGCTTCCACCAGGTCGGGGAGCTCGATGCCGAGCGAGCGGGCCAGCGACGGCGGCCCGGCCAGCACGAGCGGGCCCCCGGTGGGGAGCGATCGCACGTCGGCGCGGGTCACCGGCCCAGCGAGGGGCAAGAGGGCGTCGACCAGCGATTGCCAGCCGCCGTCGAGGTAGAGCACGCCGGCGAGGGCCCGACGCAGCTGGGCAAACGCGGCCTGGGCGCTCATTTGCTCGGGGGCGTGGGCGTAGGTGGACAGGCGGACGAGGCCCGAGAGCAGGTCCCGCAGGGCGGGGCTCGCCGGGGCGAGCCACTTCTGCACCGTCCCGGGCGGGGGTGGCATCGCGAACCATGCCCCGAGCCTGAGCTTTTCGGTGGGACTGAGCACGCTCGTCGACCAGAGGCTGGCCGCGGCCCCTGGTAGCTCGTGGAGCGCGCCCGCCCGCAAGACCCGGCCGGCGGCCGGCACCAGGCCCCCGATCGGGGTCGCCCCGAGGCGATGGAGGACCGGTATCGCCCGCGACCCCCGGTAGAGTGCGTGCGGGCCGAGGTTGACGAGCGCCCCCGCGTGCGTGGAGGTGCGGGCGCGCCCGCCAGGTTCAGCGCGGTCGACGAGCGTGACCTCGGCCCCGCCCTGCCGGAGCAAGGCGGCCGTGGCGAGGCCGCCGAGGCCAGCGCCAATGATCGTGACGTGCATCGAGTCTCCGTGAGAGGAGAGGGGACACGCATCAGGGCGGCCAGACCTTACGGGCGGCGGGCGATCCGGCCCGCGTCCCGTGAAATTGGCTGAAAGACGCCGAAATGGCCTGCGAGGGGCTGGCTGCCTACTGTTGGGGGGCGCCAGGAGGCCGCATGACCCTCTTCCTCTTCCTCGCCTGCAACCCTGGTCCCGATGCCGATAGCGGCGATCCGGTGCCCGACGCCGAAACGGGTGACACGGCGGCCGACAGCGCCGAGTCGGCACCCGAGCCGCAGGGCGCGTGGACGGCGGCGGGGCACCTCACCGGCACGCTCAGCTTCGCCGTCTCGCCGGCGGGCGACGAGGGGCCTGCCGCGTGTACCTACCGCCGCGAGTTCGATGGCATCGAGCTCGTTGGCCTCACCGACTACGCCTGCCCCGACTGCAAGGTGGTGTTCGAGGGCGAGGTGACCGTGCCCGCCGAAGACCGCGCTTGCTTCGACGCGTGGTTTCCTCACTGGACCGGGGTGACCGCCGACCGCCGGGAATACTGGGGCTTTAGTCGCAGCGATTTCTTCCGCGGCGCCTACCCCTTTCCGAGCGCCGCGGGCTCGACCGACTTCGCCTCGCCCGAGGCGAGCGTGGAGGCCGCCTTCAGCTACGAGACATCGAGCAGCGGGGCCGCCGACGCGCTGCTCTCGGTGACGGGCACGCTCCTGGTCGAGGGTGGCCCGGAAGTGCCCGATCCCCAGCCCGCGGCCCGCGAGAGCTACCTTTGCGGCTGGCCCACCGGCAGCGAAGGTACCCTCGCGCAGCCCGCGTCGATCAGCGTTGGCGGCGTGATCCCCGAGCTACCGATGGTGGACGGCTGCGGCGAGCCCCTCGCGCTCCGCGACCTGACTGGCGAGTGGGTGGTGTTCGTCGCTGCCGTGTCCGACTGTCCGGCCTGCGTACAGACCGCCCTCGAACTGCACGACTGGGCGGCAACCGCGTCGGCTCCCGTGCGCGTGGTGACCGTCTTCGACGGCGACGACAGCGCCTTCGCCGCCGCCCAGGCAGAGTACGGCGCCATCGGGCCGGTGCTCCGGAGCCGAGGCTACGCCGAGGTGATGGCGTGGTCGCTGGTCTACGCGGCCGAGCCCGCCTCCGCCTGGTGGCTCGTCGATCCCGCCCAGGTCGTCCGGGCCCAGGGCCTCGGCACCACCACCGATTTCTCCATGCTCAACGAGGTGATGTGATGTACGCACTCCTGTTCTTCCTGGCCTGTAGCGACACCTCGCCGGATGAGTCGGACGCCGACCCCGGGGGCAGCGTGGACACCGGCGACCCGCTCGACACGACACCGGTGCTGCCTGATGAACCCGAGCTCTACGCCCAGCTCTCGGCCATCGACGGGCTGACAATCCTGAGCACCTACGCCACCACCGACGGGGTGACGATCGTGGAGCTCCTGCTGCGGCAGCCGGTCGATCACGCCGATCCGGACGGGCCGAGCTTCGAGCAGTGGATGACGCTGCGGCACCGCGACTTCGAGGCCCCAACGGTGCTGGAGTTCTCGGGCTACCAGAACTACTGGGGTGCCTACGAGCTCGAAGCGGCCTACTTCCTCGAGGGCAACCAGATCGCCATCGAGAAGCGCTACTTCAACGTCTCGCGTCCCGAGGGCGACATCGACTGGACCACCTTCAGCGCCGAGCAGTTCGCCGGTGACGCGCACCGTGTCCGCGAGCTCTTCGGCGCGGTGTACACCGGGAACTGGGTGAACGAGGGCGGCAGCCAGGGTGGCCTCGACGCGCTCTACCACCGCATGTACTACCCGGACGACGTCGTGGGCACGCTCGCGCTCAGCGTCCCCTTGCTGCAGTCGCTCGACGACCCGCGTGCCGTTCCCTACTTCGACGACCCGGTTCGCGCGGAGTGCCAGGCGCGCCTGGAGCAGATCCGGACGCAGATGCTCACGCCCGAGGCCGACGGCGGCTGGCGCGAGGAGGCCGTGCGGCGATCGGAGGGGATGTACCCCGACTTGACCTTCGAACGCCTCGGTAGCCGCGAGGCCGACGTCGGCATGTACGCGGTGGAGTTCCCGTGGGCCTTCTGGCAATATTACTGGGAGGGAAGCTGCGAAGCGCTGCCCGACCCCGACAGCTCGCCGCGCGACGCCTTGTCCTGGGGCATGAGCTACTACGCCGCCGACCACGCCGACCAGTCGCTGGAGACGTCGGGGATGTACTGGATCCACGTGTCGACCCAGACGGGCTACCCGGAGGTGCCCCAGGACGGCATCGAGGCCCTCGTCGACCCGGACTGGCCGGCCTACTACGAGATGCTCCCGCTCGGGGCCGAGCCGCAGCCCTACGACCCGCTGGAGCCCGCGCTCCAGGCATGGATCACCGGCGAGGCCACCTCGCTCATCTTCGTGTACGGCGACATCGACCCCCTGGCGATGTTCCCCGCCGACGTGAGCGGCGCCGACCCCAGCGTGCGGCTCTTCCGCCAGCCCGAGAGCAACCACAACGCCTGGATTTCGGCGTCTGAGCCTGAAGACTGGGCGGAGATCGCGGCGGCGCTGGCGGACTGGGCGGAGTAGCGGGGGGCTGCCTCGGTGAAGTCTTAACCCTTAACCTCCGACACCGAATCGGCGAAACTAGGCGTTGATACTGTTGCTGAGTCTCCCGAGAAGATCGTAGGGGAGGGCCCCCTGCCGCGTGGCGGCGGCCCGCCTGGCCGCCTCGAGGTCGGCACGGAGCTGGGCCACGAGGGGACCGTGCGACGGCGGCAGGAAACGCTCCAGGTCGTGGCCAAGGACGTTGTACTGGACCGAGAACGCGTAGGTGGCCCGGGCGGCGTCGATGACCACTTGCTCGCTGGGGAGGGCGTCCACGAGCTCGCGCTCGGTGACGCGCTCGAGCGAGGCGGGGAGCGGGGTACGCAGCGTGGACGGGAAGACCAGCGGCCAGGCGTAGGCGTCGAACTGCAGGGCGTTGACGAAGCTGTGCTGCGCGGTGGTGAACAGGATGGCCGTGGTGAGCGTGGCGAGTTCGTCGCGCGTGGTGGGGCACGGCGCCCCGGCGGCGAGCGTCCAGTGTATCAGTGATACATCAGTCGCGACATGTGTATCATCGTGATAGTCGAGGGCAAGGGCCCCGGCGACGTAGCGAGACAGGGCGTTCCAGGTGGCAAGGGCGTCGTCGCGGTAGGGATAGTGGCCGAGCCCATTGACCCCACGGGACGCCAGCTCGCGAGGCAAGACCAGCTGCTCGAAGCGGAAGGCGGCCTGGCCGCGACGGAGCAGCTCGACCGTGCCGGTCCAGCCAGCGCTGAAACAACGCTGGAAGAACCCCTCTGGACCAAGAAGCCGACTGCCTGAGTTCTCGTTGGCCTGCAGCGTGAAATGCGCGTGCGGCGCGAGTAGCCGCGACACGGGATGGGCGTCGTCGAGGTGGCGCCGGGTGGCGAGCAAGAGGCGCTCGCCCACGACGTGCGTCCACAGGAAGTGACTCGCGGCCTCGTGCACCAGCACCTCGGCGTTACCAAAGAACATCTTGGCAAGTTGCCAACCGGGGGTGCCATCGGGGCGCGCGAGCTGCGTGCCGCCGGGGCCCTCCAGCACGATCCCGAGGGTGTGGAGCCGTCCCTCGTGCTCACGGAACACGGCTGCACAGGGGGCCATGAAACGCCCGGGCGCGCAGGGCAGGCCGCGAAGCCAGGGGCGGTAGTCCACGACGAAGAGGTCGCTCGCGTCTCCCGACAAGGCCTGGACGGCCTCGTCGGGGCTAGGCTCCCGTCGCAGCCACGCCGGGTTGGGCCCGGCCACCCGCAGCTCGGCGAAGGCTGCGTCGCCGTCCCACCGCTCGGCGAGGGCGCGGGGGTTGCCGAAGCGCCGCGCCAGGGTGGCGGCAGCGGCGAGGTCGGGGAAACGTCGGGGGCTTGTGACGGGAATCGCCAGCGCCGCCATCACCGCCAGCTTGGGAACGAGCACAATGAGCGGGTAGCGGTCGCTGGCGGGGGTTGCTACCACGGTGTCGTGCTCGAAACAGGGATCGAGGCCGAGCTTCTGGCCGATCTGAACCAGCGCGTATTGCGACTGTCGCTCGCGTGCGGGGCGGGGCGGGGCAGGACGGCCCTTGGGTGCCTGTAGGAAGAACTTCGCCCAGAAGCCCGCGAAGCGCAGGCAGAGGAGCACGAGCCAGAGCCGGGCCCCCATCAGATGCCGATCGACAACTTCCACGCCCTTGGGTCCATGCCCCGGATGGGGAAGGCGCGTCGTTCGTTTCGCGCCTGGACCTCCGCCGAGAGGCGGCGAAGCTCGACCTGGAGGGCCAACAGCGCTGTCTGGAGCATCGGCGACGGCGTGGCCGCGCTGGGCTGTACCTCGACGATGGCGTTGGCGGCGAGCTGGAAGCGGGCCGACCAGGCGCCCTGCTTCATCAGCAAGACCGACCGGAGCGAGGGCGGCTGCTCGATCCCGTCGACCAGCGCGCGCAAGTCGAGGATGCCGAGCGACTCGGCGTCGTTCGCAGCGAAGTAGGGGCTGAAGTCGCCCACCACCTCGTGCGCCACGTTGTTGTAGACCAGTCCGGTGAGGAGTTCGACCAGCGCCTCGCGAGTGTCTACGTGGGCGAAGCGGTCTGGGAAACGGGGCACCAGTGCCCTGAGGCGCGCGTGCCAGCGGGCGAGGTCGGCGTCCGCTCGGACATCGTCGACTCCTCCGATGGCTGAGTCGACGTAGCGACGGAGCACTGCGAAGGCCCCGGGCGCCTCCTCGGCGTAGGCGTGTCCCGGCAGCCGGTCGAGACCGCGCGCAGGAATGTCCACGCCTGGGAAAAGATGGTCGATGCCGGCCGAGCCCACCACGTTGGTGAACATGCGGAAGGCCTCGTCGCGCGACAAGAATCCGGACCGGATGAAGTAGCTGGTGGGCGAGACCAGGAGCTTGTAGGCCCAGTCGTTCACCTCTAGCGTGGCGAAGGCGTGCAGGTCGAGCAAGGCGCGGACCGCGTGCCCCGGCGGCAACTCGAAACGACTGAGCGAGATGGCCTGCCCCACCACCAGATGGGTGAGCCCGAGATGCTGCACGAAGATCGACGCGCGGGCCTCGAGCGCGTTGGCGAGCCGCTTGGCGCGGCGCCAGCCTGGGTCGTCCGGGCGCACGGCCTTGCTGCCCAGCGTGATGGCGCTCGGCACCAGCGCGCCGTCGTGTAGCTCGAAGCGGCAGGCCAGCGGCTCGGTGATGCCTACGAAGATCGGCGCGTAGTCGAGGCTCCAGCCCTCGCCGTCGGCGCGCAGGAGGAAGGGGTTCGGCCCAGCGGTGCGCAGCGCGACGAAGCTCGCGTCGTCTTGCAGGTTGCCCCAGGGCGAGGGGTAGTCGAAGGCGCTGAGCCAGGGGTGTCCGGCTGTCCACCGGGCGTGACCGCTCACCGGCCTCCGCCGGAGGAACATGAAAAACACGCCGGCCAGCACGTAGTACGGGAGCATGTAGGCCAGCCCCATACGGCCCTCGGTGGGGAGGGTGGCGGGGACCATGAGCCCGCCGGGGATTTCCGGGGTGGCGTAGTGGTCGCGCGCGGGCACGAGCGGCGGCAATCCCACCTGCGCCGCGTGTCGTGTCCGGTAGCTGCGTCGCGACCACACCTCGACGGATCGGCGTTGGAAACGGCGTAGCGCCGCGAGCATGCGCACCTTCCGGTCGTCGGCCGCCGAGCCCACCGTCGGGACGGTCGCGGCTGCCTGCGCGTCGCGACCGAAGCTCTGGACGACCACGGCGGCGTCGGGCACGTTGCGGGGCACCAGCCGCGACGTCCACTCGGGGGGCTCGGCGAGCGTCCAGCGCCCCTCGGCTGCGACCCGGGCGAGAATCCGTCCCACGATGCGCATGGCCTCGTGTCCGCCGGGGCAGGCGCGCGCGTCGGCACCGGGGCTCGCGTCGGGGCTGGCGGCCGCCCAGCGGAGGGCAGCGAGGGCGGCGCGGTCCTCGAAACGCTCGGGACGAAAGGTGGCCGGGTCGGGGAAGAATCGGGGGTCGCGGTGGACCATGGCGATGACCGCCACCACGGTCTCCCCCGCGCGCAGTGAAAAACGCCCGGTGGAGGCGCGCAGCTCGAGGTCGCGCCGCGCCCGCCCGAAGGTGACCGGCGCCGGTGGGTGCAGTCGCATCACCTCGGCCACGAAGCGGGCGCGGGACCCGGTGTCGCGGGCCACCGGCTCGCGGTGCACCGGGTGACGATCGAGCTCGGCCACGCCCGAGAGCAAGGCGCCCGACACCGCGCCCCAGGCGTTCATCGGCACGGTGAAGGCGAGGTCGCGGGCCAGCTCGTGAGGCGTGATCCCGTGCCCGATCGCGATGTCACCCCACTCGCGGGCGGCGGGGCAACACTCGATGAACTCCGCGAGCGCGAGGAAGGCGGCGCGCACCGCCGCGTCGTTGGACTGTTTCCGGTCGTGCAGGCGCAGGGGGATGATGCCCCTTCCCACGGTTTCCAGCACGCCGGGGGGCGGCTGGGCGTCGAAGAGCCAGGCGCAGAGCACCTTCGCGACCAGCTCGTCGATGGCGGCGCCGAGATCGAAGACCCGCAAGCGCCGCCAGCGAGCCAGCGCGGGCTCCACGTGCGTGTCGAGGGCCTCGTCGAGGGCCTCTGCCCGGGCCGCGTACACCGCGCCGTGCAGCGTCTTGAGCGTGGCGTGGCTGTCGTCGTTGCGGAAGACGAGGGGCACGTGCCCGTCGAGCACCCAGGGCAGCGGTCGCCGGGGACCGAAACCGTAGAGCCGGTCGAAGTCCGCCGGGTCGGCCAGGTGGTCGAGGGCCTCCTGGTCGATGCAGGCCACGACGGGCCCGCCGAGGCCCATGCGAAACACGGTGGCGCCATGTTCGCGCCGACGGCGGTCGAGGAAGCCGTGCCAGTCGCGCATGAAGGCGCCGGACTGCAAGATCGGCCCGAGGAGCGGCAGGCCAACGGTGCCGGGAACGGGCCTCGCGGCGAGCGGCTGGGTCATCGAGGCCCCGGGTAACCTCCCGCTCCTTGGTAGACTGGCCTCGGTCACATGTCCGACCCCCTCCAGTGGTTCCCGCTCCTCCGCAGCATCGACGCGCTCGCGACGATTGACGACGCGACGCTGCGCGACGTGTGCGGCATGGTCACGCCCGTGCCGGTTCCTGCCGGCGATGTGCTGGTGCGGCAGGGCGAGCCCGGCGACACGCTGCTCCTCGTGGCCCGGGGCAGGCTCGAGCTCCGCGTGTCGGCGGGCCCCGGCCAGCCGGAGGTGGTGGTGGAGACGGTGGGCCCGGGGCGGGGCATCGGGCTCTTGCAGGTGCTCGTGGGTGGCTCGCGCACCGAGACCGCCGTCGCGGTGGAGGACTGCGAGGTGCTCCGCGTAGAACGCGCCGAGTTCCGGCGCTATGCCGACGCGCACCCCGAGGCCCTGCGCAAGCTCACGGAGCTGGTGCGTGGGCGCCTGCGTTTCGCCGACCTCGTGGCCCAGCTCTCCCGGGCGCTCGGGCCACCGAGCGCGACGCTCCGGCAGCTCCTGTCCGAAGAAGTCGAGTGGGTGGAACTGCGCCGGGGGAAGGCGCTCTACAAGGCGGGGCAGCCGGTCGACGCCCTCTTCGTGCTCCTCTCAGGCCAGCTCACGCTCTCGCGCTACGGCACCGTGGGCGAGATGCGGCACAGCATCGTCGGGCGGGGGGAGTTGCTGGGGCAAGTGGCCTACCTCGCGGGTGGCACCCACTTCGAGACGGCGACCGCTCACCGCGACGTGCTCCTCGCCAAGATCCCCGTGGCGCACGTGCCGGCGCTGCTCGGCGACCACTCCGGCAGCGGGCAGGCGATGGCCCGGGCCCTCGCCGAGCGCATCGCGCGTCCCCTGTTCCAGCAGACGCACCACGCGCTCGACCAGCAGGTGATCATCCCCGCGCACCCCGGCGCCCCAGCCGAGGAGTTCGCCCGGACGCTGGTGGAGGAGCTGTCGGCCGGCGGTCCCACCCTCCTGGTCGATACCGCGGCTCTGGCGCGCTTCGGGGTGATCGACGCGGCCGGGAGCCTCGCCGCCGATCACCCGAGCTGGCTGCGTTTCACCGCATTCCATGACCGTGTTTCCCAGGAGTATGACTACGTCATCTTCATCGCGCGTCCCGAGGAGGCCGGGTGGCTGCGCGTGTGCGCAGGGCTCACCGACAAGCTCGTCTTCGTCTGCGACGCGACGCGCGACCCCGAGCAGACGGAGCTCCCCGACCTCGCCGGTCGCCGGGCGATGTTGCTCTTGATGCACCCGGCAAACACCGCGCGGCCCTCGGGCACGCAGGGCTGGCGCAAGAAGAAGCAGGTGGCGCTGCATCTCCACTTACGAGCGGGGGACCGTGCCGACGTGGCGCGGGTGGCGCGCATGATTTCCGGACGCGTCGTCACCCTGACACTCGGCGGCGGCGGCGCCCGGGGACTGGCCCACATCGGCGTGGTCCGCGCCCTGCGCGAGGCCAAGATCCCGATCGACTACCTCGGGGGCACCTCGATGGGGGCGATCATCAGCGCGCAGGTGGCGCTCGGGCTCAGCTACGAGGAGATGATGGACTTGAACCGGCGGATCATCGCCATCAAACCCTTCGAGGAGTACACCCTGCCGATGGTGGCTCTGTTGCGATCCAGTCGCATCGAACAGGCGGCGCGGATGGCCTTTGGCGACGTGATGATCGAGGACCTGTGGTTGCCGTGGTTTGGCGTGGCCGCGGATCTCACCACGGCGGAGATGGTGGTGATGGAGTCCGGTCCGGTGTGGCTGGCCACCCGGGCCAGCGGTTCGCTGCCGGGGGTGGCCGTGCCCGTGCCCTACCAGGGACGCCTACTCATCGATGGAGGGGTGATCGACAACTTGCCGCTCGGGACCATGCGCCAGCGCATCCGGGGCCATCACGTGGTGGTGGACGTGAGCCCACCGCGCGACGAGAGCTTCGCCATCGAGGCGATCCCCAGCCCCTGGAAGCTCTTGTGGGCGCGGGTGACGGGACGTTTCCCGAAGCCGCCGCCGAGCATCGTGGACATCATGCTGCGGACGACGACGCTCGAGAGTGGTCGCCGGGCGAACGAGGTGTACCGACAGGCCGACCTCGCGCTCTTGCCGCCGGTGGCCGACTTTGGGTTGCTCACGTTCGACCGGATCGACGAGATCGTGGAGACGGCGTATCGGTATACGTGTGAGCAACTGGCAGGGTGGAAGCCGGTGAGCTAGCGATTTCACGCTGCCGATGTGCCGACCTGTGCGAACTTCACCAGTCGCGACACGTAGACGGTGCCTTGCGATGGTGGTAAGCTCCGCAGACCAGTTGGAGCCACCCGTGGGCACCCCCCCCCCGCGGCGTATTGTCGCAGTTGTCCTCGCTCTCTGCGTAGCCGGGCCAGCGCACGCGCTTTGCCCGTACAACGCCACGCTCAACGCTGACTCCGACGGGTACTCGACCGGTGCCCTCCCCGGCTGCCCGCCGACGCCCGACTGCAACGACTCGCTCGACAGCGTGAACCCCACCGAGCTCGAGGTCCTGGGCGACGGCACCGATGCCGACTGCGACGCACGCGACGCGTTGCGACGCTTCCTCAGCGTGAACTTCTTCTCCTCGGCCACCTGGACGACGACGGGCACGGTGACATTCCCGTCGAACAACATGAAGGTGGGTGCCTCGGGGGCGGGCGCGAGCAACGCGAAACGAACCTTCAACCTCCCGCGCGGCACCGGGTACACTGGCCTCATGGTGGATGTCGACAGCGCGGTGGGCAGTGCCTGCTCCGTCACGGTGAGCACCGGGCCGGCCGGGGGCCCGGGCACGCCCACGACGGTCGGCCTCCCGGCGGGAAGCGGCACAACCTGGGTACCGATCGGCGAGGTGATCGTGCCGCACGTGCTGAAGTCGGTGCAGTTCGACTGCCCCGCCAACAGCTACGCGACCTTCGACTGGTTCGTGGTGCAGAACGCCGACGAGGTGCTGCCGCCCGCCACCGAGATCAGCATCGACTGGCACGACACCCGCACCCCGGGGGGTGGCTGGACCACCACCGTGGTGCGCTCGGATGAAGACCGCTTCATCTACATGGGCACCGACGTGGGTGGGCTTGCCCGCTTCGACGGGTTGAACCCCGGCTGGGAGACGATTTTCGGCACGGGCGAGATCACCTTCGCCGAGGGCGGCGTGATGTCGGTGTCCGACGTGCTCCCCGAGCTGGCGGGCGGCAGCGGACTCTATGCGCTGATGGGCGACGTCGAGCGCGGCGAGAGCAACGTTCACGGCGGCCTGTGGTACTCGCCCGACCGCGGCGACACCTGGGTCATGGTGGCGGACAGCTTCAACAGCGTGACTTGGGACGACGACGGCGACGGCAACGCAGACTCGCCCCCGGTCTACGCCGCCGAAGACGACGTGGCCGGCTACCCGCTCTTGTCGCAGTGCCCAGACTCCGAAGGCAGCAGCGACACGCTGTGGGTCGACTCCGGCGGGCGGCACCTGCAAGGCGACTGGTTCGGCCCCGGCGAGGTGCTGTACATCGCCAACGCCGACCCCGACGCCATCGGCGTGAGCGTGTTCGACTCGGTGATGGGCGAGGCCTGCCCGCTGGCGCACACCGGCGACGCGCTGCCGGCCGAGCCAATCGGCGGCATTCTCCGGGTCGACGTGGCCCCGAGTGGCGACCCGGCCCTGCTGGTGGGCTACGACGCGCGTCCGTACGGCTTGCCGAGCCTCTACATCTGCGAGTTGCCCTCCAGTGGGATGGACTGCACCGGCGCCACGAGCGCGAGCTGCCAAGTGATTCTCGGCTCGGATGGCATCGACGTGCGCGACCTGCAACGCGACCTGCGCTTCGAGGGCACCACCGTGTTCGTGGCCGACGGCGGCTACCGTCCCGACGACGACAACGCCAACGGCCAGCTCGACGCCTGCGCGGTGGAGGAGGCCGGCGTGTGGGCGCTCGACCTCAACGACGCCGGCGTGCTGAGCTACACGCTGGACCGCGTGGCCGACGCCGGCGACATGCCGCAGCTCGCGGTGAACTCGCTGAGCGGAATCAGCATGGACCAGGGCGCCAACTACCTCTTCGCCAACGTGCCTCGCGGCCCCACGGACTACTACTCGATCGACCGCATGTACCGGATCCCCATCGGCGACCTCGCGCTGGGCAATGCGTGGACGGCGGTCAACGACGAGGAAGATCCGCAGGTGGCCATCTCCTTGCTCGACGACCGCGAGGCGGTCCGCCAGTCGAACATGGACGCCTCCGCCACCTGGCTCACGGAGTCGCTTCTGGGCGCGCCCGCGGTCTTCCCGGCGCGAGATGCGCCGGGGCCGGGCATCGACACCACGTGGATCGAGCCCGGGATGCCGTTCGCCGCCGGCCTCGCCTTCGTGTCCACCCGGAGCCACGTGTGGATGGTGTCCGGGCTCGATGGCACATGGAGCGACGGCGACGCCGACGGCGTGATCGACAGCGAGGAGGAGACTTTCTGGTTGTTCCAGCCGCCGGTAGACCCTGGCGAGCGCGGCACCTACCAGAGCATGGTGCCGGCCGAGATCGCGGTGAGTCCGAGCGGCGAGATCCTGCAGGCGGTGCTCGACCACGGGTTCATCTACCTCGACGCCAGCGTGCCGCAGTCGTCGGCCACGCCCAACAGCAGCGAGGAGGAGTGCCTGTGGCGCTCTGGATTCAACGGCGGCGCGGCGAGCGTGGACGTGGGGCTTGACGGGAGCCTGTGGGTGGCGCTGCGTGACCAGACGGTCACGGCAGCCGAGCCCTACCCTCACGACGGAGGCGTGTTGCGGTTTGCGGACATGGGCAGCGGCGCCTCGTGGACGTATGCGGCGGGGGGGTACCTCGACTCCACGCTTACGACGTACCAGTTCAGCATGGTGGCCGACTTCGAGCGCCTGTGTATCGACAAGGAGCCATTGACCAACAGCGCCGAGGCGATGGACGTGAATGACCCGAGCCCGTTTTCGGACGGCAACCCTTCGATCGGTGCTGCGTCCTTCGGCATCGCCAACGAGGTCCGCCCGCTCGACGCGACGACGGCCGTCGTCCTCTTCCGGCCCAGCAGTGAGAGTGGCTATTCGACGGATGGCGGCCTGTACGCCACCCTGAGCGGCGGGGACAACGACCTTCTCCCCGCTGGCACGAGCGCGTGGCAGCCCATCCCCTTCGACGGCAGCTACACCGTCGATACCACCAGCGGCACCTGCGACGAGGCCACCGTCCTGCAGTACGCCCACGTGCAGCTCATCCACCCGGGGGTCGATACCTACGCCAACGACATCTCGCCCGTGGACGGGATGGTTGATGATCTCGACAGCGACGGCTACCCCGACGACTTCCTGCTCGATCTGCTTGTCACCGTGAGCGCCAACGACACTTCGACGGTGTCGGACAGCGCCGGTCGCAAGTGGTCGCCCTGCGCCGTTGCCCGCGTGCTCGTGGGCGACGATGGTGCCGGAGGCCTCGACGCCACCTGGGAGTGGATCCCCATCCCCCGCGACTACGAGGGCGCTCCCACCTTCGAGTGCGGCGTGTGGGGTCGCAATCTCGAGGGCGCCAGCGTGTCGCCCTGGTCGAACGAGGTGTTCTACTGGGGACGGTACTACCGCGACCCCGTGAGCCCGCGCTACGGCGCGCAGCGAGGCGGCGGGGCCTGCTTGCTCGACCTCGACAGCTACGGCGTGTCGATGCTGTTGAACCCTGGCGAGTACGAGTACAGCATCCAGGACGTGCTGCCCCACCCGCAAGTGACCGACTTCGTCGCGGTGCTCCCCACGCTCGACCGCGAGACGTGGTTGCAGTGCGGACACCTCCGACCGGCGTGGTTGGTCGACTACCCTGACATCTGTCGGTACCCCTGGCCCCTCCTCGCGGAGCGACAGGGTAGCACCTGGAGCGTGGTGGAGCTCTCCACGCAGCCACCCACCGGGCTGATCACCGACGCCGAGTGGAGCGACCTCGGGATCACCGTCGGCGAGGACTCCGAGTCCTGGCTGGTCGTCGGCACCGAGGGCTCCGGCACCTGGCGCGGTGTGCTGGAATGGTGACGGCGCTCGCCCTTGCCCTCCTCGGGTGCACCACCGAGAACGGCAAGGACGCGGACACCCCCGACACGGGCGGACCGGTTGGGGACAGCGAGAGGGAGGACAGCGCCGACACCGGCGACACGGCTTCCGACAGCGGCGATTCAGCGGACACCGGTGACTCGGCGACGGATACCGACACCGGCGACGCCCCGTGTGACGACACGACGGACACCGCCGAGGACGGCCCCGACGACGACGGCGACGGCTTCACCGACGCCTCGCATGGCGGCGACGACTGCGACGACGAGCGGGCGCACGTGTACCCGGGCGCCCCCGACGCCTGCGACGGGCTCGACCAGGACTGCGACGGCGAGGCGATCCCGCCGGGATCGTGCAGTGAGGCCATGGAGGCGACCGTCTCGGCGTGGACCACGATCGTCGGCGACGAGGCGCGCCAAGCGACCGACATCTACGCCTCCGTGAGCCCCGCGATGGCCGGAGGCGATGCCTGGCTGGCGTGGGAAGCTTCGAGCGGCGAGGGTCTCCGAACCACCGGCTTCCTCGTCGGCAGCGAGTTCCTGGCCCGCGCGACATACCCGGCCGAGGAGTGGCGAGGCTGGTCGGACTCCTACCGCGTGGCCGGCTGGCCAGCAGGCGACGTGGATGGCGACGGCGCACCGGACGCCTGGATCTGGTGGTCCCCTCCCGCCACGGGGGTAGGGGCGTTCCTGTTGAAGCTCGGCCCGCTCGAGGACGTGACCTGCGGCGTCGAGGACCCCTGGACCTGGGCCGACGCCGAGTTCCAGAACAGCGATCCGGAGTACGAGGCACTCAATTTGCTTGACTCAGCGGCGGACGTTGACGGGGACGGCCGCGATGACTTCCTCGTGGCCCTCTCGCCCTGGGACGAGTCGGCGCCGGACGAACTGCACCTGATCACGGGCGAGGCGGTCACAGACATGGAAGGCTACGAACTCGCCACGACGACGCCGATGGTGCTGCTCACCGCGGACGACCAGGACCAGAACACTGCACCCGAGATGGTCCCCGACATCACTGGTGATGGGCTGGACGACCTGATCGGCACGAACAACTGCGGCGATAGCCACGGTTCCCGACGCGGCCTGACCTACTTCTCCGGCGCGGACTTCGTGGCCGCTGCGGCGATGGGGAATGAGCTCCATGACGTGCCACACGTGTCGATCTGCGGAACCGACGAGACCTCCCAGGTCGATACCTATTTCGCCAGCGGCCACACCCTTCCCGGTGATCGCGCCACTGACTTCAGCGGCGATGGCCACCCCGACGTGCTGGCGGTGTACGCTGCCGAGGTGGATGGCGACGACGTCGGGGCCCTGACTTTCCTCGACCTCAGCCGGGCCGACGTGGCCCCCCTCGAGGAGTTGCAGCTCACCCAGCTTGACTACGGCGAGGGCCGCAGCTTCAATGACGCACAGGCGACCGACTTCGGCGATCTCTCCCTCGACGAGCAGTGGCTCGCCATCGACGGGGCCGGCGCCACGACCTGCATCGTATCGCTCGCGATGCTGCCGCCCGGAGGCCGGGTGGCAACCACGGACCTCCGATCTCCCTGCGTCCTCACATCCCTGTACCGGGAGTACTACACGCAATTGAAGGACCTCCACGACCTCGACGGCGACGGGCTCCCCGAGTGGATCTTCTCCGACTACTACGGCTACGAGGTCGATGGACTGGACGTCGGCCGCATCGAGATCGTCCGCGGCTTCGACATTCCCTATGACGACGACACTCGCTGGTGAGCGACTGGCGTGGTCAGAAATTCACCATCGCCCCCACCCCAAACTCCGCCACCGGCGCCGGAATCGTCAACCCGTCGTCGAGCACGCCCGGGATGGGTTCCACCTCGTAGCTAAAGTGGAACTCGCCGTTGACGCCATAGTGGTACGCCGCGTAGGCGCTGAGTTGCAGGTAGGTCAACGCGCGGTGTGACACGTCGACCCGCGACACGTAGGTGCGGTCGGACAGGTTGGCCAGCGTCGATACCGTCACGCTGCCGTCGTCCCAGCGGCTCGGGGCGGGCAAGTACACGTAGGCCGCCGCGTAGTGTTGGCCGAGGTAGAAGGGCGTGTAGGCGCCCTCGAACAAGAGGTAGGGCAGTAGCTCGCTGTCGGCGTAGCCAGCGTCGTTGTAGAAGTACTCGGCCCCGATGTAGAGCGAGTCGCGGTCGCTGTACTTGATGCCGAGCTCGGCCCCGGCCACCACCTGGGGGATCCAGTCCTCCTCGCGGCTCACTTCTTCGGGAAGCTTGAACTTCTCCAGGTTGAAGGTGCCCTCGTAGTAGGGACTGTCGTCGCCGTGCCGCACGGCGCTCTCCACGTGCACGTCGATGGGGCCGAGGCCGGCGGAGAGGTCGGCGCCGAGCCGCAGCGGGTCGCCCTCGCGAGCGGCCGCCGAGAGCGCCAGCTCGGCCGTCCAGAACACCCACTCGGTGCGGAGCGCGCCGCCCACCTGCTCGAAGTTGTCGGCGCCGTCGAAGCTGCCCACCGCGTAGAGGTTGGCGCCGATCTTCTCGATGGGCACGTGCACCTTCAAGAGCGTGACCCCGGTGCGCTCGTCGAACACCGTGGCGGAGAGCGCGTCGAGGGCCTGCGCGTTGAGGAAGTCGGTGGGGTTCCAGAAACGCCCGCTGCCCCACTTGATACGCTGGCGCCCCGTCGTGACGTAGGCCACCCGACCCAGGTCGAACTTGAGCCAGAGCTGGTCGAGGGTCACGCTCCCGGGCTCGAGCACGTTGCCCCAGAGGTCGGTGTCGCCGGACGCCACCGTGAAGTCGTAGCGGAATCGGCCGGAGGCGTAGCCCCGCACGCGGTCGTTTGGCCGCACGTCGGCGAAGAGATCGAGCAGGTTGGGGCTCGAGAGGGTGGTGTCCGCGAGCTCGGCCTCGTCGACGATGGCTGCGTCGGCGCGGAGGTAGAGCTTCCCGCCGAGCGTGAGCCGGTCGTCGGCCTCGGCGAGGCTCGCCGCGATGTCCGCGTCGCTCGTCGTCCCGAGCTGGACGTCGCCGAAATCGCCGGTCGCGGGCACGGAGGGGGGAGGGGACTCCGCGGGGGGCGGCGTCGTGTCCCCCGGCGGAGGCTCGGACGGCGCGCCGAAGACATCGTCGTCCCGCTCGTCAGCGAACACCATGGCGGCGATGAGGAGCATGTCAGCGGCTCTTCGATTCCAACCAGGCCTTGGTGAAGATGTTGGGGTCGAGCGGCTTCAGGTCGACCTCCTGGATCACCACCGTGGTCTGGTTGCCCTTCTCCACCTCGTCGTAGATGCGCACTTCCTTTGGGAAGTACACGTCGGTCTTCTTCGACTCCGAGTAGAGCTTGTTCCACGCCGGGTAGTAGGTGGTGCGCATCAGCCGACCGGACTCGGCGAAGTCCTGGCGCTTGAGCACGTTGCCGGTGGCCTTGTCGAGCCAGAGCTCCACCACCGGGTAGGCCACGTCGATGCCGGACTTTACGGCCAGCTTGATCCGATTGACGGAATACTGGCCGAGCTTCTCCTCGGCCACGAAGGTGGGGCCGTACTCCTCGGCGAGGCGCGACTGGTCGAAGTCCTGCCGCTGCGAACCCGTGCCGCCGATGCGCTCCCGTTCGGTACGGCGCTCCCACTTGCCCACGGTGGGGTCGAACATGAACATGTTGTTGTCGACCCGGAGGTAGCCCTTCCCCGCCTCGGCCTGCGGCTTCAGGAACAGGATCACCAGCTTGTCGTCGGCGTCACGACGGTACACGGCGGCCTGATAGGCAAGATCCGACTTGTCTTTCTCCTTCTGCTCGATGTACACCAGCGAGCGCCAGTCGCCGTTGTTCTGTTGGCGGTCGTCGACCACCTTGAGCATGCCCACCATCTCGTCGGTGGAGGGCAGAGCCCAGGCCAGAGTGGCAAGAAACAATGCGAGCATGAGAGCTTCCTTTGTCTAGGCGGTGTAGCCGAGGGCGACGATGGGCTTGAGCTGTGCGGCCCGGTAGGACGGCCAGAGGGCCGCGAGCGCGGTGCAGGTGGTGAGGAAGGCCACGCTGCCGAACAGGGCGAGCGGACGCACGGAGAAGGGGATGGTGTCTGACAGCAAGAAGGCCTGCATCGCCTCGATGGGCACCGGGATGGCCGCGGCGTCGAAGCCGGTGGCCAGGAGCGCGCCGAGTGTGGCCCCTGAGGTGGTGGCGAAGAGCCCAAGGAAGATCGCCTCGAGCATGAACAACCAGAGCACTTGCCGGCGATGCAGGCCGATCGCGCGCATGGTGCCGATCTCACGCGTGCGCTCGCGCACGGTGTTGAACATCGTGTTGGAGATGCCGATGGCGATGATGATGAGTAGGATCGAGGAGATGAAAACCGTCACGATGTCGAAGGCGGCGACGGTGTACATCAGGAAGCTCACCTCGTCTGACCAGGTGGTGAGGTCGAGCTTCTGGCCGGTCCAGTCTTCGCCGCCCACCACCTCGAACTTCAT
The DNA here is from genome assembly GCA_005778355.1 of Pseudomonadota bacterium. GTDB lineage: Bacteria > Myxococcota_A > UBA796 > UBA796 > SXON01 > SXON01. Next base: position 18,482 of record SXON01000034.1, read on the forward strand.
CCAGAAGGGCACTGGCTGGTAGTCCATCAGCGCGAAGCCCTCCTGCGCCAGGGAGGTGCGTAGCGCCGTCATCGCGTTCTCGGACTCATCGATGTCCTTGAGGTACACCCACAAGGCGCCGGTGGTGTCGCCCTTGAGCGAGTAGAGTTTCTTGAGGGAGGGCTCGTCGATGATTGCTGACCAGCTCGACAGCATCCCCATGTCGCGGGCGATGGCCACCACGGTGACGTCGAGGGTGTTGGTCCGGCCGTCGGACTGCTCGGTGACAATCGTCACGAGATCGCCGACATCGACCTCCAGTCGCCGGGCGTGCGAGGCGAACAGGATGAGGGCGTTCGGGTCGCCGATGCGATTGGCGTCGCCCACCACTTCGGGACCGCCGCCGTCTTTGTAGGCGGAGCGTGCCGCGAGTTGCAGCGTATCGGCGAATCCAGGCTCGTCCGACAGGGTGACGCCCGAGAACGAGGCCTGCACCGAGCCGCCGGGGCCCACGATCTTGCCCCAGCCACGCCCGCGGGCCACCACGTGGTCGAGCCCCGGCGTCTTGGCCTCGACGATCGCGCGCACCTTGCTCGCGTCGGTCACCAGCGGGGCGCCGAGCGTGGGCGAGGGCTTGTAGAAACCGCCCACCACCACGTGCCCAGAGGAGAGCGTGGTGGCGGACTGGACGAGGTTGTCGGAGATGCCGGCGCTGATCGACAACAACAGCACGAGCATCGCGGTCACGAGCCCAATGGCGGTGGACAACAGAAGCGTGCGACGGCGCGCCTGCACGAGGTTGCGCAGGGCGATGCTGGCGAGAACCATCGGCTACTCCTTCGACTGCAGCGCGACGATGGGCGGCACGCCGGCGGCCAGGATGGCCGGGTAGAGGGTGGCGAGCACGCTGACCGCGCTCACGAGTCCGACGCCGAGTCCGACTTCCGCGAGCCCGATGCTCGGGTACAAGAAGGGCCCGCCGAAGAGGATGCTGAACATGTCGACGCCGGCCGGGATGCCGCTCGTGCCGAGCCAGCTCACAAGGAGAGCGGCGGCGCCACTGCCCACCAGCGCGGCCGCCACGGAGACCACCAGCGTCTCGAGCACAAACAGGGTGACGACGAAGCTCTTCTTCGCGCCGACGGCCCGCATCGTGCCAATCTCAGCGGTGCGCTCCATCGTGGCCATCACCAGCGCGTTGTTGATGATCACCATCGACACGAGGAACATCACGCCCACCGCGATGACCATCACCACCTGGACCACGCTCACCAGCTGGCCAATCATGCCGGCGGCGGTGCGCCAATCGACGACCTGGAGGGGGAGCCCGGCCTTGTCGATGGCCGACTGGAGCGCGGCTTGTCCCGCGGCCACGCGGGAAGGGTCTTTCAGTCGGATCGCCGCATTGAGCGCCAGCCCGCTGTCGAGTTGCTCGGGGGGGTAGGTGTCAGAAACCCGGGCGTCGATGCCCCCGAAGCTGAGCGCATCGATGGCGGCGAAGCCGTCGCCGGTGCTCACCGTGTTCTCGATGCTGCTGCCACCGCCAAAGAGCGCGTCCTCGATGTTCTCAGAGGCCACGTCGCGCGCGCCCACGGACGCCTTGATGTCGGCCAGCTCGGCGCGCTGGCTGTCGGTCATCTTCCCGTAGAGGTCGCGGAAGCTTACCAGGTCGATGAGCGCGTTGGCGTCGGTCATCATCTCGCGGCCGGCGTAGCCCTTCGTCCGGTAGATGCCCAGGAAGCGGACGTTCAGCGACTTGAGGTAGCCGGACTTGGTGAAGGCCCGCAGCGGGAGCATGTCGCCCACGTTGATGTCGTAGAGCCGAATGTTGGGCGCGATCTCCTTGTAGAAGAAGGCGTAGCGGGCCTCGAGGTTCGCGTCGGTGACCGCGAGGAAGGACTTGAGGAGCGTGGCCATGTCGCCCTCTTGCGCGCCCAGCTCGGCACGGAGCTTCGGCTCGAGTGCGTCGGCCGCGGCCGGGTCGAGCTGGTAGAGGATGCGACGGTACTGGCGGCTATTGCGTTGCACGCGGTCGAAGAGCACGCCGGTGGTGCCGATGGTCTCGCCATCGAGTCGCACCTCGTCGCGGATCTGGTCGAGCTCGCGCGCGACGGTGTTCTTCATCCAGAGCTCATGGTAGTTCTCGGGGATGAGCAGGCCCCGCTCGCCTCGCTGCGGCACGGCGCCAGACACGAGCTCGAACTTGGTGAAACTGCTGGTGAAGGCCTTGAGGTCGGCCCCCACGAGGCGCAGGTAGATCATCTTGCCGTCGGTGGCCAGCGGCGCGAGGTGGCTGTCCATCCAGTCGACGGTGGGGATGGGCTCGGCGGCGAACTCGGCGGGGAAACTGTCAGACGTCACGCGTGCGAGCGTGGCGCGATCCTCGGCGAGCTTGGCGGTGTCGCTGGTGAGCTCTTCGAGGTTGTCGAGCTCGGGCGCCAGGTCGCCGGCGATGCGCCGGGCGCGTCCCAGGAGCACGTCGGCCTTGGCCGTGTCGCCGCTGTTGACGGCCGAGCGCAGCTCGCCGAGAACGATGTCGATGTCGTTGCCGCCAAAGACCGTGGACTGGCCGATGCCCATGGGGATCACCTCGGACACCTCGGGGACCGACGCCGCGACCTCGCGGAGCCGCCCAACGTCTTCGATCTCGCCGATGTCGGCGGCGCTCATCCCCATGTCGCCCATGACGGACAACGGGTCGCGCGCCTCGCTGGAGTACACCTGCAGCTCGCCGGTGATGGCGTTGGTGACACTCGCCTGCATCGCGCGCTCGAGGCTGTTGAGTAGAGCCGCGCCCGCCACGACGAACAGCGTGCCAAAGGCGAGGATGCTGCCCACGATCAGGTTCTTCACCGCGTAGGCCCGCACGTTGCCGAGGGCCAGGCGAAGGGCAAGGGCGAGGCTCAAGCGAGCACCCCGTCGGCCACCTTCACCACTCGGTGCGCACACTCCATGACCCGGGGATCGTGCGTGGAGAAGATGAAGGTCGTGTGGTCCTTCTCGTTCATCTCGCGCATCAGCTCGATGATCTCGTGCCCGGTGTGGCTGTCGAGGTTGGCGGTGGGCTCGTCGGCCAGCACGATGGCGGGGTTGGTGACCAGCGCCCGCGCGATGGCCACGCGCTGCCGCTGCCCGCCCGACAGCTCGTTGGGCCGCTGCTTCTCGTGCTTCGCGAGGCCCACCCGCTCCACCATGCGCGACACGCGCTCGGCGCGCTCCTTCGCGCTGTGCTTGCCCTGGAGCAGGAGCGGGAACTCCACGTTCTGACGGACGTCGAGCACGTTGATCAGGTTGAAGGACTGGAAGATGAAGCCGATGCGGTCGAGACGGAGCCGCGTGAGGCGCGAGTCGCTGAGCTGGCTGGTTTCCGTGCCGTCGATGGACACAGAGCCGCTGGTGGGCACATCCATGCAGCCAATCATGTTGAGGATGGTCGTCTTGCCGCTGCCCGAGGGGCCGGCGATGGCGGTGAACTCGCCAGGTTGGATGGCGAGCGTGACCCCGTGCAAAGCGCGGACGGTAATCGACCCGAGCGGATAGTCTTTCACGACGTTTTCGAGGCTGACGGCGGGCTTCATCGGCATGCTCCTGCGGGCTGCAACTGGGCGATCACACGGTCGAGAACGGCGACGAGCTCGTCGCGCAAGGCGGGGTCGACGCCGGCGATGGCGCGAGCGATCTGCTCGCTCCGCGCCTGGGCGAGACGGTCGAGCAACTCGTCGGCCTCGCGCGAAGGAAAGATGACCTTCTGGCGGCGGTCCTGTGGGTTCTCGTAGCGAGAGACCAGCTCGCGCTCGTGCATCTTATGAAGCAACTGGCTCGCGTTGCTCAACGTGATGCCGAGGGCCTGCGCGAGCTGGGTGACGTTGCCCGCGCCGGCTCGCATCGCGTGCAAGGCCATGATCTGCGGCAACGTGATGTTCGACTCGACCATCAGGTTGAGGTTGTCACCCGCGTAGCGCGAGTGGAGGGTGTTCATGAAGAGGATCAGTCGGTGGGCGATCTGGTCCTCGGCGGTGGGGGTGGGCACGGCCGCGTGTACTATTCACGCGAGGCGATGGACTCAAGAAGTGAATAGTTCAATTTTGGCAACAATCTGGTGTATTGAATAATGTGGTGGGTTGAAGGGTGGGTTTTTTCGCGCAGGCCCTTGCCCGCCCTGAACTCGCCCCCCGCCGCGTTTCCAGCTACTATGCGGCTGGGTCAGCACGGACCGGGAGGCCGCCGTGTCACTACTCTTGTCTTTGCTTCTCGCCAGCGTCCCCGGTGCACGCGCATTCTGCGGCTACTACGTGGGTTCTGCGGGCACCGCGCTCCAAAATCATGCCAGCCAGGTGGTGATCGCGCGCGATGGCAACCAGACCACGCTCACGATCGCGCAGGACGTCACCACCGACACCACCAATTTCGTGATGATCGTGCCGGTGCCCACGCTGATGGGCGAGGGCGACGTGTCGGAGCTGAGCACCTCGCCGTTCGCCGCCATCGACGCGTACAGCGCGCCGCGGCTGGTGGCCTATCCGTGCGACAGCTACGCGCAGGTGATCGTCCCGCCGCCCGGACCAGCGCTGTGGACGGCGCTGGCGTGCAGCGGTGCTGACACCGCGAACAAGGCCGTTGGCGACAGCGGCGGTGGAGACGCCGAGAGCCTCGAGGCCACCGCCACCGTGGCCGCGAACTTCGTCACCGGCGTGTACGAGATCGTGATCCTCGACGCGGAGCAGGCCGGGGGCATCCTCAACTGGCTGGAGGACGAGGGCCTCGCCATCGACGTGCGCGCCGGGCGGCTCATCCAGGAGTACCTCGACGCGGGCTCGCTCTTCTTCGTGGCGCGGGTGGCGCTCCCCGAGGCGGGCAGCGTGTGGTTGCCGCCGCTCCAGATGAAGTACGAGTCGGCCGCCTTCGGCATTCCCATCCGGCTCGGCACGCTCAACGCGGTCGACGAGCAGGAGCTCTTGCTCTACACCATCACCTCCGAGCGCGCGGGGGGCACCGGCATCGCGAACTACCGTGAGGTGAACGTCGAGGACGAGTGCCTCTGGCAGGAGCACGGCGGGAACTTCGGCGACTTCTACCAGTCGATGCTGGACGACGCCTTCGACAGTGGCGCGGCCTGGGTGCGCGAGTACGAGTGGTCGGCCGGGAAGTGCGACCCCTGCACCACTGAGCCTCTGAGCAACAGCACCCTGCGCGAGCTCGGCTGGCAAGATGGCAGCAACTACGTGCTCACGCGCATGCGGATGCGCTATGAACCCACGGCGATCGACACGGATATCGTGCTGTACAGCCGGGGTTACGACACGAGCGAGCAGATGCGCTACGTGACTTACGACGACGGGCTCACCCACGACTACCCCGTGTGTCGCCAGGGGTGGCAACGGGTGGAGGGTGCCGAGTGCTACGACTACGCCTACTACGACGACGGGCCCAGCTACTCCTGCTGCGGCCCGAGCCTAGCGGTGCTGCTCGGCGCGCCCATTGGCCTCCTGATCCGCGCGCGCCGGCGCACGTGACGCCGCGAACCTGATGGGGCGAGAGTGAAACGACGTCGCGACGATGGTCGAATCCATCGCGTCTTGTTGGTGGTCACCATCGTTTTCCTGGTGGCGCTCTCGGGCTGGTGGGCCGCCCTGCTCGGTCGCCTCGCGGGCGAGTCGCATGCGCTTGCCGTGCAGGTGCACGGGGTGGCGGCGGAGGCGACCGAGACCCTTGCTCGGCGGCGCACGATGATCATGTGGGAGGGGTTCGCCTTCTCCTGTGTGCCGGTGGTGCTCCTGGCCCTGGCCTGGCGGGGCGCGGACCTCGAACGACGCCAACAGTCGCGACTGGAGGCAATGCTCTCCGCCAGCACTCACGAGCTGAAGACGCCGGTGGCCGGCATCCGGGCGCTGCTGGAGAGCCTCCGTTCCGGCGTGCTCCCTCCGGAGGCCGCCGCGCCGCACATCGATGCGGGCCTCGCGGCCTGCGACCGGCTGGAGCGGCTCGCGGAAGGCATCGTCGTGAGACAGGCTGTGCTCGCGGGGGCCTCCCCGGTGGAGACGCGTCGGCTCGGCGACCTCGTCGACGAGGTGCGGCGACACCGGGTGGCTGAGGCGGTGCAGTACGACGTGGACGACGCGGCGGACACGCTGCTCGCGCTACCGGAGAACGCCTTCCGCAGCGTGCTCGACAACCTGCTCGACAACGCGATGCGCCACGCGGACGGCAAGGGCGTGCGGCTTCGCGCGCGTCGCGACGGTCACTGGGTGCGCATCGAGGTGCAGGACGAGGGGCGAGGGTTCGAGCCGGGCGAAGCCGAGGCCATCTTCGAGCCCTACCGCCGGGGCAAACACCGCGCCGAGCGCCGGGGGACGGGCCTGGGGCTCTTCATCGCGCGCACCATTGCCCGCGAGGTCGGCGGAGATCTTACCGGGCACAGCCCCGGGCCCGGACAGGGTGCTACGTTCCGCCTGAGCCTGCCGGGGAAGACATCGTGAGCGCGCGCGTGCTGGTGGTCGAGGACGAGAAGCTGGTGGCCGACATGGTGCGGCTCAACCTGGAACATGCGGGCTTCGCCGTCACCTGGGTGGACAAGGGAGAGGAGGGCCTGGCCCGAGCCCGCGAGGGATTCGACGTCATCGTGCTTGACTGGATGTTGCCTGGGCTGGACGGCATCGACGTGGCCAAGCAGCTGCGCCGCGAGCAAGTGACGACGCCGGTCTTGATGCTCACCGCGCGGGGCGACCTGAGCTCTCGCGTGACCGGACTCGACGCCGGCGCCGACGACTACCTCCCGAAACCTTTCGCCATGCCTGAGCTCGTCGCCCGAGTGCGCGCGTTGGCACGGCGGGCGGCTCCCGCGGCGCCGGTCGCGCGTGCGTCGGGTCGCGACATCATACTGTCTGGCTGGACCGTCAACCGCGACACGCGCGAGGCCCGTCGCCAGGACGGACAGGGGGAGCCCATCAACCTGACGGAGACGGAGCTCTCCCTGCTGTTGTTTCTGGTCTCCCACCCCGGCGAGGTCTTGTCACGCGCCGACATCCTGGAAACGGCCTGGGGCATGGATCGGGCGCCCACGGAGCGCACGGTCGACAACTATGTGATGCGACTGCGCAAGCTTTTCGAGACCGACCCCGAGCACCCGCGGCACTTCCTCACCCTCCGTGGCGCGGGCTATCGATTCGAGCCCTAGCCCCGAAACAGCTCGCGCACGGCGGTGCGCACCACCCCGGGGAGGTCCTGGTAGCTCCGCGCCCGGTACAGCTTCCCGTGCCCGGCGCGGGCCATCGCGAGGCAGGTGCGCGCGCCCTGGGGGTGATGCTCCCCCACGTGCACCACGTGCAACCGTGGATAGCGATGCGCGGCGGTGGCGGGGTCGCGCCCCACGTTGGCCACGCCGTCGGTGAACAACATGCCCACGCGCTCGCGCTGTCGTCCGCGTCGTAACTGCTCCACGCCGGAGATAAGCCCGCCCTCGATGTTGGTGTAGCCCTGGGCAGGCACCTCGAGCACGCGGCGCACGACCTCACGCAGGGGCGCTCGCTCGCCGGCCCGCACCAGCACGTGGGGCACGGTGTCGAAGGCCACCACCGAGACGTGCTCCAACCGCAGGGTGAGGATCGCGGTGGCCACGGCGACGAGCGCGATCTTCTCGCCGGTCATCGACAGCGACATGTCGAGCACCGCCACCACGTCGGCGTCGCGTGGGACCCGGCGCTCCACCCGCAGGTCGTCGGCCGCCCAGGGGCGGGGGCGTTCCAAGGTTTCCTCGAGGTCGAGGTCGCCGTCCTCAGGCCAGCCCACCGTCTCGCGGCGCATGGGGCGCGCGGCGTGACGCAACAGGTCCTTGGCGCGGTCGATCACCGCCTTGATCGCGCGCTCGCGCACCTCTTGTCGAGCCGGGCCATCCGGCAGGTTGCCCTGGAGGCGGCGCCAGGCCGTCGCCGCGTCCCAGCCCGCTGGCATCTCCAGCTGCCTCGACGCCGCCGAGGACTGCGCCACGAACAGGTTCGTCGCTGGGCCCTCGTCGTGATTGGAGAGTGTCGCCGACCGGCTGGGGCTCAGCGCGGGTCGGCGACCCTCGCTTTTTTTGCGAGGTCGTCCAGCAGCGCCGCCACGGGCGTGGCCGTGGGATCCACGAGCTCGATCCGCGTGGGGAGCGCGAGCTGTGCCGCCCGCGCGACGTCGCCGCCCAGGCGCGCGGCGATGTCGGCCACGGCGATCGCCGCGCGTACGCTCGCGCCGCGTCGGATCCGGGCGTCGGACCGCGTCGCCCGCACGAGCGTTACTGCGCTCACGATGATGTCCATGCCCGGCGAACAACGGGCATCCTGGGCCACGATGTCTCGTTCCTCGGCTTCGGTCTGGTAGTCGAGGCGCACGAGCTCGAAGCGGTCGAGCAAGGCCTCGGACAAGGCGCCGGTCGCGACGAACTCCGCTGGGTTCTGGGTGGCCACCAACACAAAACCGGGCGCGGCCGCCACCTCGCCGAGGTTGGGCACGAATATCCGCCCCTCGTCGAGCGCGGGCAAGAGCACGTTCTGCACGCCCTCGGGCATGCGGTTCAGCTCGTTGACGAACAACACGCCGCCCAGCCGCATCGCTTGCACGAGCGGCCCCGCGAGGAAACACTCCGGCCGGTAGCCCTGCGTCAACACGGCGGGCGGGTCGAACAGCCCGACCAGCTTCGACTCGGAGTAGCGCCCGTCGCCGTCCACCCGGACCATCGGCCGGTCGAGCATGGCGCACACCGCGCGTGCGAGGGCGGTCTTGCCCACGCCCACCGGTCCCTCGAGCAACACGTGACGCCCAGCGGCGATGCAGGCGAGCAGGGCCTCGGTCTCGGCTGCACGGCCGACGATGTGGGTGGACATGGGGCCCGCGCCTATGCTGCGGCGCGTGCCCCGTCAGGATGCCGGGCTTACCGGCGGCTGAGGCGCATCAGGAGGCTGAGGATGTTCCAGAACAGCGTGAGGATGCCCATCGCAATGGTGTACGCGCCTTCCCAGTGCGCGTCGGTCGTGAAGCGGTGGATCACCTCGTTGAGCTGGTAGAGCACCGCGCCCACGCTCACCGCCACGAAGATCACGCTCAGGATGAGCCCGAAGGTGCCGCCGAGCAGCGAGGGGAAGGCGAAGCCAACCACCATGGCGATCAGCATCGGGATCGACAGCGCCGAAAGGGCCGCGCCGATCATCGAGAAGTTGCGCGGGGCGACGAACACGTAGGCCGTCATGCCGAGCACGGCGAAGAAGGTGAGCCCCATCGCGAGGCCGATGAGCACGAAGGGGTTGCCGAAGGAGGCGCCGCTCACGATGAACGCGGCGAGGATGAGGAAGCCCATCGCCATGCCCTGGACGCCCATGCCGAGCGCGAAGCCCACCGGCTTGGCGTTGCCGAAGACCATCGGCTGGGCCACGAAGTTGTTGATCGCGAAGAGCCCCATGATGATGATGAAGGGGAAGAAGCCGCTGAGCAGGGCCGGCACGAAGGCCAGCGCGCCCGCAGTGATCACCGACACGACGGCGGCGATGCCGACGCCGACGGTGGTGAGACCAAGCACTTTGCGTAGGTAGGTGGCGCGATCTTCGACGCTGGCGCGGGAGACGGCGACGCTGGACCAGGACATGGAGACAAACCTCAGGGTTCGCTCTAGTGTAATCACTCGGGGCGGAAGCCCACGCCCACGAGAAAAAACTCGACACTCCTGTCGCGTGTGGCCTCGGGCTTGACCCGTTTCACCTGCGCGAACCGCGATTCCACCGACCGAGTGTAGGCCGGGGCGTCCTCACCGTCGAAGACTTTGACCACGAAGGCGCCGCCCGGCCGCAGGGTGGCGAGGGCGAGCAGCAGCGCGCGTTCAGCCAGGCGAATTTGCCGCGCATGGTCAGTGAAGCGATCGCCCGAGGTGTTGGGCGCCATGTCCGATACAAACAAATCAATGTCGCGACCAAGCTCGACGGCCTCCACCTCCATCGCCGAGCGGGCGATCCAGGTGCCGCCGGTCAGGGCCGGGGCCTGGAGATCCACGCCCACGACGCTCATCCCCCGCTCGAGCAGGTAGCGGCTCCAGCTGCCGGGGAAGCAGCCGAGGTCGACGGCCTTCCCCCCGCGCCGCGTGAGCTTGAAACGCTGGTCGAGCTCCTCGAGCTTGAAAACGCTCCGCGCAGCGTAGCCTTGCGCCTTCGCTTTCTTCGTGAAATGGTCCGGGCGCTTGTAGGGGGGCACTCGCGCCTGTATCGCGGGCCCCGTCACACCCGTGCTCGTCGCGTCGTAGTGCGTGCGGGCGCTTGTGTGCGAAGCCCGATCCGGGCTATCCTCGCTGCCCTCCGAGGCCTCCATGAGCCGTCTGCTCCCACTCACGTTGCTGTTCGCCCTGGGCTGCCCGGGCGACGACACCAAGGAAGACTCGGGTCCCGCCGACTCTGGTGGCGACGACGCCTTCGTGGTGGAGCAGAACGACGCCGATGAGGACGGCATTCTCGACATCCACGAGGGCGAGGAAGATGCCGACGCCGACGGCACACCCAACTTCGAAGACACCGACAGCGACGGCGACGGGCTCAACGACAAGAAGGAAGCGGGCGACGAGGACGTGGCCACGCTGCCGGTCGACAGCGACGGCGACGGCGTGGCCGACTACCTCGACGAGGACAGCGACAACAACTGCGTCAAGGACGGCAAGGAGTCCGACGACAGCTACAGCACCGACACCGACGGCGACGGCAGTCCCGACCACGTCGACAGCGACAACGACGGCGATGGCATCCCCGACCTCGAGGAGATTGGCGCCTGCGAGAAGCCCGACTCCGACGGCGACGGCACCGCCGACTACATGGACCAGGACAGCGACAACGACGGCATCGCCGACAGCTTCGAGGGCGGCACCACCGAGTTCAACGACGAGCCGCGCGACTCCGACGGCGACGGCATCGACGACTACCTCGACCCCGACTCCGACAACGATGGCATCAGCGATGGCGACGAAGGTGGCACCGGCGGCAACCTCGAGCAGGAGCCGCGCGACACCGACGGCGACGGCAAGTACGACTTTCAGGACACCGACGCCGACGGCGATGCCCTCTCGGATGCCGACGAGCTCCTGATGGGCACCGACCCCTACGACGACGACACCGACGGCGACGGCTACTCAGACGGTGGCGAGTACACCGCCGGCACCGATCCCCTGGACGCCTCCAGCGTGATCGACGGCATCTACGTGGAGGTGCAGGAGCGCACCACGGTGGAGGAGGAGTTCGAGTTCGAGCTCTCCATCCAGCGCGGCGACGTGGGCTTCATCATCGACACCACCTGCTCGATGGGCGGCACCATCACCGCCATCGCCAGCGAGTTCAACACGCTGGTCGGCGAGCTCGAGTCGGTGCTTCCCGACGCCGGCTACTCGGTGACCGGTCACGACGACTACGCCTTCGGGAGCTTCGGCTCGCCGGGCTCCGACAAGCCCTACTACATGCGCCAGCAAATCACGACGGACACCACGCTCGTGCAGACGGGGTTTGCGAGTCTCTCCACCCACTCTGGCGCCGACGGCCCGGAGTCGGGCACCGAGGCCATCTACCAGGCCGCCTCGGGCGCCGGTTACGACCAGGACTGCGACGGGAGCTACGACTCGAGCACCGACGTGATGCCGTTCATCGCCAGCGCTACCGACCCGTACGGCGGCAGCGGCGGCGAGCACTACGACAGCAGCACGCCTGATGGCGGCGTGCTCGGCGGCATGGGCTTCCGCGAGTACTCGCTGCCCGTCGTCGTGCTCGCGGGCGACAACTACCTGCGCGATCCCGAGTCGAGCAACGCCCAGTACAACGCGACGCCCGGCGGTTGTCCCATCGACGCCGGCATGTCCGACGCCGAGACGGCCTTCCTCGACCTTGGCGCCTACTTCGTGGGCGTGAGTGTCAACGGCACCACGGGCTACCCGCAGATGTACGACTTCGCCGAGGCGATCGGCTCTTACGCCGACCTCGACGGCGACGGCGTGGCCGCCGAGCCCGTCGTGGAGACCTGGTCGGGCAGCAACGCCGAGTTCCGGGAAACGCTGGTCAACGCGATCACGCAGCTCGTGGCCGGCGTGCGCTTCGAGCGAGTCGACCTCTCGGTCGATGGCGACAGCTACGGTTTCGTCCAGAGCATCGAGCCCGAGTACTACGAGGGCCTCGGCGCGAGCGATGAGGGCAAGATCCTCACCTTCACGCTCACCTTCCGTGGCGTGGTGGCGGCCTTGACCGAAGACCAGCTCTATGTCTTGACGCTCAACGTGCTCGGCGACCAGTCGATCCTGCTCGACACGCTCGACATCGTGATCGTGGTGCCGGGGCAGGAGTACTGAGGAGGCTGGAGGCTGGAGGGGTTAGGCCGTAGGGGCCTGAGGTGCTGCCCCGGGGCCGTGTTGGACGCGCGGCTATTGGTTTTTCTCAGCGCCGGCTGGCGAGCCGGCGCTCACTGTTGCGGCCCTCGCGGATCGCTCGTGCACGCTGCTTGACGAGGCTTCGGCTTGGATCTTCCCTAGGTATCGAGGGGAGCCGCCGACCCTCCCCTCCTACAGCACCGACGCGATGGCCTCGCGCGCCTCTTCCAACCCGATCCGCTCCGTGGCCGAGAAGGGAATCACCGCGTCGTCGGGAAGGCCGTGTGCCTTGGCGAGCGCGGCGACCATGTTGTCGCGACGGGCCTTGGGCAGGTCGTCGACCTTCGTGGCGAGACCGAGCACCGGGAAACCATAGCCGGCAAGGGACTCCAGCAAGGTGCGGTCGAGCTCCTGCATGCCGTGGCGACTGTCGAACAGGGCGACCACTAGCCTGATTGTGTCGCGACTTGTGAAGTAGTTTCCGATCATGCGCTTCCAGTCATCGCGGGTGTGCTTGCCCACCTTCGCGAAGCCGTAGCCGGGAAGGTCGACGAGGTGGATGCGGCCACCGACCTGGAAAACGTTGATCGACTGGGTGCGCCCCGGGGTGGACGAGGTGCGCGCGATGGACTGGCCCACGATGGTGTTGATCGCCGAGGACTTGCCCACGTTGCTGCGGCCGGCGAAGACGATCTCCGGGAGCGGGGAGGCGGGCACGTCGCCGATGTAGGCACCGAGAAACTCGGCGCGAGCGGGGAACAGGCGGGGCATGGGGACGTTTCACCCGCCAGGCGCGCGGCGTCACCCGGCGCGAGCTAGGTTGTGCCCGTGGCATGGTCTTGGTCCGAACAGGTCGACGTCACCCGGGAGAAACGGATCTCCCCGGAGCGACCGGTCTACTTCATCTCCGACCTCCACCTGGGCGACGGCACCCGCAGCGACATTTTCATGCGGAAAGACCGCGCGCTGCTCGAGCTGCTCGCCCGCGTGCGCGACGAGGGTGCGCGGCTCGTGATCTGCGGCGACGCCATCGATTTTCACCAGGCCTGGGGCATCACGCGCGTGCTCAAGGCGCACGGGCAGCTCCTGCGCGCCCTCTCCGACCTCGCCGACAAGAACGGCGTCATCTACATTTACGGAAACCACGACTACGACATCGCGCTCTTCTCCGAGCTCTTTCGCTGGGACGTGTGCGCGCGACTCCGCATCGGGGCCGACATCGTGGTGCAGCACGGCCACCAGTTCGACCCCTTCATCGGCCCGGAGCTGAAGTCATCGGCGATGATGACCCGCGTGCACCATCTCGTGGAGCGCGTCTCGGGCACGTGGATCCGCATGCCTCTCCACGAGTTCTACACCCCTGGAAATCGGTTCGCCTACTGGCTTTTCCACAAGCTCTGGTTGGTCGGCAAGCTGCGCAACGTGGCCTACCGGAAGCTCGGCCTGGCCGCCCTCGCCGACCGGGCCGAGCGCTTCGCCCGCTACTGGGTGCGAAGCGAGTCGGGCGACCCGATGGAAATGCTCTGGCCCTCGCTGCGATCCGCGGGCGAGCTGGGCGCCAGCACCATCGTTTGTGGTCACGCGCATATGCCCGGGAACGTGGTCCACGAGGGGGTGCGCTACGTCAACACCGGCAGCTGGACCTACGGGTGGGCGCACTATGCCTATTTTGACGGGGATCGTTTCCTCGTCCGTGACTGGCTGAGTGGGCGAGAGTTCGGCGACGAGCTCTACCGCCCGGCGCTCGAAGGCCACCTGGAACACCTCGACTTCGACCGCTGGTGGCGCAACCAGTACCTCGGCTGGTTTCGCTATCGCAGCGCCGAGTTGCGAAGGGAGGCGGCTTGATCCTCGTAGCCATCGCGTCCGCAGGTCTACTCGACCAGGGCACCGAGTCGTCGCGACACCTGGAGTTCTGCAAGACCGCCGCGGGCGACGCCGAGGACGCCGGGCAGCTCGAGCGCGCCGCCGGGGTATGGAAGGCCTGCGCCAGCGAGGCGGAACGCCGACAGTTGAGCGACGTGGTCGCGGTTCTCAAAGCTCAGGCCGACCTCGCCACGGTCGCCGCCGAGGCGGAGGCCACCCGCATCACCGACGTGCAGGCATGGGCGGTGCAACTGCTCGATCGCGCCGCCGAGTACCCGACCCTCGACCTGCCGACCGACATCGTTCCCCGTACCTGGCGGGCGTGGATGGAGACCGATCGCGGGCGCGCCTATGCCAACGACGTGCGCGTCGTCACCGCCTACTGGTCGGGCACCGAGACCGCCCAGGGACAGGAGCTTTTCAGGGCTTACCTGGAGAACGTGGGCCTCAATTGGGCCGACCCGGGCAACCCCGAGGTCGACCTGGTGGTGAACGTGTCGGCCACGCTCTCGAACGACGCGGGCGAGGCGAGCAAGCAGGGCGTGATGCAGCTTTCCACGGTGAAGATGAAGGTCGACAGCGTGCGCTTCCGTCGCAGTGAACGCTCGGGCGCAGGGTTCTCGGTGAGCGCCTCGGCCGAGGCGGCGGAGCTCCCGGTGGCGCAAGAAGAAGCCACCCGACAGGCGTGCGACGCGGCGGCGCGCGCGGTGCTGGGGCGAGTGCTGGTGGAGCTGTTCGACAGCTGAGACGACGCGATAGACGGTGAGCCCATGAACGTCAACGGCACCCCTTTTCGCACGGTGTGGTGGGAGTCCGGCCTCGTCCGGATGATCGACCAGCCCCTGCTCCCGCACCAGTTCCGCATCGTCGACATGCCCACCTACGAGCACACGGCGCTCGCGATCCGCGCGATGACCGTGCGCGGTGCCGGGGCCATCGGCGCCACCGGTGCGCTCGGCATGGCTCAGGCCGCCGTGGCGGCGCCCGAGGCCGAGTTTCATGCATTCGTGGCCCACGCCGCCAACCATTTGCGGGAAACGCGCCCCACCGCGCAGAACCTCTTCGCCGGCATCGATCACGTGCTCCGGGCCATCGAGGCCGAGGGCAGCGACGTGGAGCGCGGCCGCCAGGCCGCCATGGCCGCCGCCAACGCCTTCGCCGACGACGACGCCGAGTGTTGTCGCCGGATCGGCGAGATTGGCGCGCCGATCGTGAGCGAGCGTCGCCGGGTGTCCACTCACTGCAACGCCGGCTGGCTTGCCTTCGTGGACTGGGGCAGCGCGCTGTCGCCGATCTACGCGGCTCGCCGAGGCGGCGCCGACGTCTTCGTGTGGGTCGACGAGACGCGTCCGCGCCAGCAGGGCAGCCAGCTCACCGCCTGGGAGCTCGGCCAGGAGGGCGTGCCGCACGCGGTCATCGCCGACAATGCGACCGGACACTACATGTCTCGGGGTGAGATCGACGTCGTGATCGTGGGGAGTGACCGCATCGCCGCGAACGGCGACGTGGCCAACAAGATCGGCACCTACACCAGCGCGCTGGCAGCGGCGGCCAGCGGCATCCCGTTCTACGTGGCGGCCCCCACCACCACCATCGCGAAGCACACGCCCACCGGTGCCGACATCCCCATCGAGGAGCGAGGCGACGAGGAGGTGCTCTACGCCTGGGGCTGGTCGGACGAGGGCCGATTCATGCGGGTGCGTACCGCCCCGGCCACGTCCCGGGGGCGCAATCCCGCCTTCGACGTGACGCCCGCGGCGCTCATCGCAGGCATCATCACCGAGAAGGGCATCGTGCCGGCCTCGGTCGAGGGCATCGCCTCCGTCGCCCGCTAAGTCCGCCCTGTCGTCCACCTGGGGGCGTGCTACGATCGCCGTTCCTGCCCCGGGTCTGCCATGGCCACCAAAGACCAAGATCTCGTCAAGCAAAAGCAGAAGCCCGGCACCACGGCGGCCGCGAAGGCGCCTCCGGCCGCCGAGGCGCCGCAAGCCGGGGTGAAGCTCCAGCAGGGCGCCACGGCCGACATGCAGCAAAATGTGGGCAATAGCGGCCTGAAAGACCTCATCTCCGACCAGGAGAAGAAGGCCGGGCCCGCGAAGGACCCGTCGCGCATGGGCCCCGATGAGATGAAGGCTCAGGCCAAGGCCGACGCCGAAAAACTGTCCGCGAAGAAGGGAAAGAGCACGGCGGGCAAGGATGCCCCGAAGCCGGGCGACGAGGCTGGCCTCGAGGCCAAGGAGAAGGCCAAGCTCGAGGCCGACGCGTCGCGCAAGAAGAAGGAAGCCGACGCGGAGAAGCAGAAGGTGCAGGCCGAGGAGGCCAAGAAGGCCACTGCCAAGAAGAAGCCGGCGGCCAAGGCGGGCGCGAAGGCCGAGGCGAAGACGGAGGCCAGGGCTCCGGGCGCGAAGGGCGAAAAGGCCGCCAAGGCCAAGCCAGCCGCCGACAAGAAGAAGCTCGCGAAGGCCGCCGGGAAGGCGGTGGCGCCGACCAAGAAGGGCGAGCTCGAGCCGGGCAAGGAGGCAATCCGGAAGACGGCCAATGTGAAGAAGGTCGACGCCAAGGAGGCCGACGCCGAGCACGCCAAGGCCAAGGCTGAGGTCGCGAAGGACGCGGCGAGCAAGAAAAAGACCGAGGTGAAAGACCCGAAGGCCGCCAAGACCAAGATCGAGCAGGCAGGTAAGCGCGCCGCCGACAAGAAGACGGTGGCGGCCGACGCGGCGAAGAAGGTCCAGGAGGCCGAGGAGCAGAAGTCGAAGGCCGCCCCCGCCGCGCTGCAGAAGCCCGGTACGAAGGACGACCCCAAGAGGGCGAAGGCCCCGGGCAAGAAGGGCGCTGCGGAGATGGCCAAGGGCGGCAAGGATGCCGCGGAGGAGAAGGAGCCGGCCAAGGCCAAGCAGGCCAAAGACGTGGAAGCGGAAAAGGGCGTGGCCCGGCGGGAGTCGAACGACCGCAAGACGGAGGCCGCCGAGGTGGCCGCCGTGGCCGCGAGCCGCCAGCTCGACGAGGTGAAGGGCAAGAAAGCCGCGGCCGAGGTGGAGGCCGACAAGGACAAAGATCCTGCCGCCGCCCAGGCCAAGTCGAAGGAAGCCGAGGCCCGCGCCGCCGAGGAGAAGGCGCTCGAGGAGAAGATCGACAAGAAGGACGAGGAGGTCGAGAAGGTCGAGGACGACAAGGAGAACGACGCCAGCGTCAAGGAGGTGAGCCGGGCCAACGATCTCGGCGCCTTCGACGGCGACACGGTCACCCTCGTCGGCATCTACGTGCCTCGCCCCACCGAGGCCGGCGGTCCCCAGCTCGGCCACGCCTCGGTGATGATCGGCAACCAGGAAGTGAAGCTTGGCAAGGACGTGCGCCCGATGGCGGAGTTGCTCCGCTTCGCCGGCGAGCGCGTCGCAATTACCGGCAAGCTCGACCTCAAGAAAGACGCCGGCGGCAACGCCCTCGACCCCAGTCGCAAAGAAAAGCCGGTGATCACTGGCTTCCGCGCGCCGCACAAGAGGTAAGTCCCGCTCGTGCTCCCGGCCCTCCCGGAGAGATACCGGCCCACCCGGCTGATTGGTGAAGGCGCGACCGGCGTGGTGTTCCACGCCGAGGACTTGCTGCTCGACGCCGAAGTGGCCGTGAAGGTCGTGAAGCCAAATCTGGCTTTGCATCGACGCTTTCGGGCGCGATTCGCTCGCGAGGTGGCGATTAGTGCGCGCATCGTGCACCCCCACGTCGTGCCGGTCTACGACACCGGCGTCTTGCCGTCCGGCGAGCCCTGGGTGGCGCTCGGCTACGCGGTCGGTGGGAGCCTCGCCGACCTCTTGAAGCTGCGCCCCGCGCTGGTCGACGTGCTGCGGCTCCTCGACGAGGTGATCGACGCGCTCTCGGCGATGCACGCGCGGCTTTTGCTGCACCAGGACCTCAAGCCCGGAAACGTGCTTCTCCACGCGGGCACGGACGGCCTGGTGCACGCCTGGGTGGGCGACCTCGGCGTGGCCGACGCGCTCGCCGAGCTCAACCGCGACCGCAAGGTGATCTCGGGCACCCCTGGCTACATGGCGCCGGAGCAGCTTCTCGGACGCACGCAGGACCTGGGCCCCTGGACCGACCTCTACGCGGTCGGGCTCATGCTGTACGAGACCCTCTCCGGCGACCGGCCCCACCGCGGTGAGGGACGGCAGGAGCTCCTGGAACAACGCCTCCAGGCGCCGCCGCCCCTGACGCCGGGTGAGGACTGTCCCCCGGCGCTCTGCGATC
Source organism: Pseudomonadota bacterium (assembly GCA_005778355.1). GTDB lineage: Bacteria > Myxococcota_A > UBA796 > UBA796 > SXON01 > SXON01. The sequence goes on from SXON01000034.1 coordinate 36,918, forward strand.
TCGTGGCCTCCCTGCTCGACCCCGAGCCGCGCCAGCGATTCGACCGCGCGGCCGACGTCCGTCGCGCCCTGCGAGCCGCCATGTCGGGGGCCCAGTTCCGGGCCCGGGTGCGCTCATCGACCACGTCTTCGCACAGCGCCACGACCGGGCCGGTCTTGTCGACCGGCGAGTATCCGCTGTCGTCGCCGGAGCCCTCGGGACCGCGCCCTGCCGGCACGCCGCGCTGGAACCGGGTGGCACCCGACGCGATTCCGCCGAACCCACCACAGGAGTCGGGCTGGGAGGCGCCCGCGCGCAGTTCCTTGCCCTTGTTCGCCCTTCGCGAGGTGCCGCTGGTGGCCCGCGAGCGCGAGCGCAAGGTGATCTGGGACGCCGCCCGCGAAGTCATCGCCCTCGACGAGCCGCGAGTGGTCCTGGTGGTCGGCGAGGCGGGCAGCGGCAAGTCGCGACTGACCCAGTCCGTCACGCGCTCTCTCGAGGAAGCGGGCTTCATGGAGGTGGTGCGACTGCGCTACCACTCGCCCGCGACCATCGACGACGGCTACCGCGGCGCGGTGCGCGACATCGTCGTGCCCTGGAACGACACCCGCGAGGGCATTGAGTCGCGGCTTTCGCGCTGGATCAGTCGCGACCGGCAGGTGTTGCCTGCGGAAGTCCACGAGGAAGCGAGTGTGCTCGCCCGCTGGTGCGGCTACCTCGTGGAGGGTGAACCCCCCGTCTCCGACGCGGCGGCACTGGCCTACCTCTACCGGTACCTCGACGCGCGAGCGTGGCGCGGGGGCTCCTGTCTCGTGTTGGAAGACGCGCACCACGCGCAGGCCGGTGGCGACGGGCTCGCGATCGCCGAGGCTCTCCTCGACCGCACCGTGGGTGAGCGCCCGGTGCTCGTGGTGTGCACGCTCGCAGGGGAGGCGCTCGCCAGCGACGCAGCGCTGCGTCGCAAGGTGGAGGGGCTGCAGGAGCGGGGTGCGCGCCGCATCGGGCTGCGGAAGCTCAACCTCACGGAAACGCGAAAGGTGGTGTCGGAGTCGCTGTCCCTCGCGTCGGAGCTGTCGCGACTTATCGCGCTGGAGTACGAGGGCGATCCTCGTTCCGCTGGCCTCTGCCTGCGGGAGTGGGCGAGCCGCAAGCTGCTGGTGCAGAACGAACAGGGGCAGTACCAGCTCCCCCCCGACGCCTCGCTCGCCGACGCCCTGCCGCGCGATCGCACCTCGCTGGTCTTGCGGCGGGTGAACGCCGCGCTCGAGAACTGTCCCGACCCGGCGGCGGCCCGGGAGGCGCTCGCGGTGTGTCTCATCGCGGGCCAGGAGCCGCCGGTGCCGGTGGTGCGCGCGGTGAACGACGCGGGTGTCGACGCGCTCCTCGCCACGGGGCTCGTGGCCGAGGAGCACGGTGCGCTGGTGCTCGAGTCCTCGGACATTCGTGCGGTCGCGACCGAACAGGCTTCCAACTTGCCGAACCTCGCCGATCTGCACCGCCGCCTTGCCGATGCCTGGCACGACCTCGGCGCATCCACCGGCCTCGACGTCGACCTGCCGCTGGGCACCCATCGACACCGGGGTGGCGATCCCGCCGCGGCGGTGGCGCCGCTCTTGCGGGCTTGCGTGCGCATGAACCGGGGAGGAAGGGCACGAGACGCCCTGGCGGCGGCGGTGCTCGCCATCGAGGCGGCCGACGCCGCAGGGCAGCCCTCGGCGCGCCTGGACGCCCGTCGCATGCACGCCTTGTCGCTGGTGGAGAGCGGTCAGCCCGAGCGTGCCGTGCCGCTCATCGACCACGCCTTGGCCACGATCGAGGGTGATCGCCTCGGACGAGCCCGCCTCCGGGTTCTCCGGGGGCGCTCGGCCCGCAAGCTCGCCGACCTGGAGCTGGCGCACAAGGAGTTCGACGCGGCGCAGCAGGTGTTCGAGGCGCTCCGCGATCGCGCGGGGCTCATCGAGGTGGCGCAGCAGCGGGCGCGTCTCGCCCGGGCCGAGGGCCGCCATTCCCGGGCGCTCAACCACTGGGGCGAGGTGCTGCGGCTCAACCGTGGCGACCTCGTGATCGAGGCCGAGGGCCTGAACGGGCTGGTCGAGGCCATGCTCGAGAGCGGGCAACTCGAGCACGTCGACAAACACGTGGAGCGTTTGCAGCGGGTTTCCCGGGCGAGCGGCGACACCCGTCGCATCGCGGAGGCCACCTGCACCTGGGGCATGCTCCACCTCGTTCGCGGAGAGAACGAGCGCGCCCGCCGCGAGCTGGAAACCGCCGCCGCCATCGCCGCCACGCTGGGGGCCGACCGGCTCCAGCTGCGTTGCCGTTTGATGGTGGCCGAGATGGAGATGCGCTCGGGTGAGCTCGACGAGAGCGAGGAGGCTGCCCGCTGGGCCGCGCGTTTCGCCGACGAGCGCGGCGACTTCACCGCGCGTGCGCAGGCCTGCGTGCGACTCGCCCTGGTGGCCGTGGCTCGCGGCGACCGCGGACGCGCCCGGCCGGAGCTCGACGCGGCGGAAGCCGCCTTGCAGGCCACCCCGAAGCACTGGTTGTGGATGCACCTCGGCGTGCTGCGCGCCGCCGTGGCCGCCGAGGAGGGCGACGAGCGCACGTGCCGGGCGTGGTGGTCGGTCGCCCGCGAGCGAGGCCTGGAGGTGCGCGGCGGAAGCGAACTCCGCGCCGTTCTCACCTGGCTTTGCGAACGAGCCGCGTCGCGAGGCTGGAACGATATCGCCTCGCGTGCGGGGAGCATCGCCAGCGCGCCGGCCGGCGTCGTCGGCAGCACGCGTGGGCCCTTGGCGCGCTCACTCTACTGAGCCTTCCACCAGGGCCCCCACCGCCCGGGCCCACACGCGGAGACCGGTGTGCGGTGCGACGTCGAGACGAACTCGCGCGGAGCCGTCCGGGAGCCGCTCGGGCTCGCCCCGCTGCCGGGGCAGGGGGGATTCGAGGACATACGGCACCTCCGCGGCAGGCACCAGCACGGTGCATTCGCCTGGCTCAGCAAGGAAGGGGCCGTATCCGTGCCCGAGCAATCCCTCGGGGCGGTAGTCCCGCGGAACCGTCACTATCATGTCGCGACAGCGCTTGGCACCCTGCATCCGGTGGAGCGCCCAGAGGCGCGGCTCCTTCTCACCCTGGACGGGCCCGAGGACATAGAGCCCGTCGAGCGCGTGCACCAGCGTCCATGGTTCGAGCGTCACGTGCTCGTGCTCGCGGCTCGGCGAGCGGTAGTGCTCCACTCGCAGGGCGGAACGGTAGAACAGGGCGCTGAGCACCTGGTCGAGCGCGTCGGGATCGCGCATTTGCCGGGGCATCCAGGGCTGGTAGTAGAAACCTCGTTCCAGGATGTCTGCGAGCACCGCGGTGCGCTGCCCGAGCGTGTCGGCGACGGCCCCTTGCAGCAGCTGCCGTAGGACGGTGCTCACGTCGTCTATGCCAAGCGCTCGCCAGGGCCCGAGGGCAGCGGCGAGCGCGGCGGTGTGGACGGCACGACCTCGTTCGGCGTTTCCGGGGATCCAGGCGAGCGTCGTGTGCTCACCCCGCCCAGACTGCACGAGTCGTCCCGCGTCTGCGTTGGCGGCGGCGGCCTCGTGGGCCACGCGCACCAGGCGCCTCACCGTTTGCCAGGAAACCTCCCACTCTCCCGCCAGCGCGCGGATCGATACCGGGTGAGGGCTCGCGCCCACGACCCTGAGCAACAGGTCGCAGGCCCGGCGTGCACTGTCGTGGGTATACCGGTTGCTTGCCATGAGGGGCCATCCTGGTCAGTTGCTGACCACGCCGTCTAAGCGACATCGTCACCGCGTGCAGCTGGGGTCGCCCACCACGGCGCATCGCGTGGCGTGTGTCCAGCCCTCGGGGGCCACGGCGGGATCGCCGACCGCCACCCAGGCGAGCACGCTCGCGGGGGCGAGGGCCACCGGGGGCGCGGCCGGGACCAGCGGCAGCGGTGCGAGCATCCCAGCAAGGCTGTCACGAGCGGCCCCGTGGCGAGCCAGGAGGCGCAAGTGTGCACCCGCGAGCCACACGCCGGCGAGCGGCTCGCCGAGGACCTGCGCCGCCTCGGCCGCCGCGCGTTTGAAGTCACTGCCCGCCACATCGAAGACCGCGGCCGCCCACCCCTCGCCATGGTCGGGTTCGACATCGTAGGTGAGGCCATCCCTCTCCCGCAAAGCCTGGACGAGTCGCGACTCGAAGTCGCCCGACAGCGCGGCGTCGCGTACCAGGTCGTCGCCCTGCCCGCTCGACGCCCAGGCCACGGCCACCTGGACCCTCGCCGCGCCCGGCCAGTCCACCCACAAGCGTGCTGGCGACTCGGTTGACGCGGGTGACATCTGTTCACTCGTCGCGACCCATATCGTATTGAAGCTCGTCGCGATGGCGCGCCACGCCGCCCGGACCGAACCCGCGGTGACGCGGGGCCGCACGCCACTCGCATCGACGCGGCTGGACAACGGATCGCCCAGGGAGCGCGCGAGCGCGGCTTCGAGAAGAACGGGCGGCGTGAAGGGCCGACCCCGCCAGGCGCGGCGGAGCGATCGGCGCCCGGGACAGCCGAGCCCCTGAGCCTCCGCCAGCGCGCCTTCCACCGCGGCCTGCCCGATGACCACGGCCGTCGCCAGCCCTTCGACGACGATGACGCAGTCGCGACGACCGCAACCCCCCGCCACGTGAACGCCCGCGGCCCTCGCTCCGGGGTGGCCAGCCGCTCGTGCCGCCGCCGACTCCACGAGCTGCTCCACCACGAGCGGGTGGGCGTCGATCACTCGGGCATCGGCGCGCAGCTCGGCACGCGAGAGCAGGCCGTCGGTGGCGACGGTCCAGGCGAGGAGGAGCTCGGGTGTCACGGGCGTGGGCGCATGCCGGGGATCGGCGGCGCCAGCACGGTCCGGCTCGGCACCACGGCGAGGAGGGTCACAGCGGGCCACTCGAGCCAGCGTGCCGACGCGCGGCGGGTACCGTCACGGTCGAGGTCGAGCCAGCCGCGCGCCTCCTCTTCTAGGCAGTTCACGCCGCCGGTAGACAGCACGCAGCCTCCGAGCACGCGCGCCCGCAGGCGGAGGTCGGCCCGGGCGCGGGCGAGATCGGTGAGCTGTCCAGCGCGGAGCGCCGCGATCTCGGCCTCGCCAAGCCCCCACCGCGCCATGCCCTGGAGCGAGCGTCTGAGCGCCCGTGCGTGCTCTCCAAGGCGCCACCAGCCTCCCCGGCGCTCGACGACGAAGGCGCCGCAGTCGCGACCCGTGACGAGCCGGGCGCCCCCCATCCACCGGGCGACGGCCTCCAGCGCCACGCGATCGGGGTGCGCCCGGCCGGGCCCCGGCCACGCCGCGTAGATCGCGCCCTCGCCCACGTCATCGCGCCGCCACGCCCGCTGGGGGGCGGTCGGCTCGCACTCGCGCGGGGCGGGTGTAGCGGCCTTCACGGCTCCGTGGCCGAGACGATCACGCACGGAGCGGGCGGCGCTCGGCGGTAGCGGGCCGGCCAGGACAAGGACCGCACCGGCGGGGTCGCGCAGCCGGGGCCAGGCCTGTTGCACCTCCGCGGCGGTCCAGGTGCTGTCGACCGGCGCCTGAGGGTGTCGCGACCACGGATCGCTTGACGACCACAGGAGCGAGTCGAGCACGATCCGATCGCTGCCATGAGCACCGTCCAGCGTCTCTCCGGCCTCGGCGGCGAGCACCCTCAGCTGTCGCGCGAGACCGGCGTCATCAATCACGAGCGAGCGCCATCGCGCCACCTCGAGGTCGAGCAGCGCGTCGAAGGCACCCTCTCGGGCGGGCACTGTCGCGCCGAGGCCGGATCGTTCGCGGTCCGTCCACCCGTGACTCTCGCCGCCCAGCGCGCCGAGGCGGGCATCGTAATCGTCCGGGTCGTCGCCCATGTGACCGAAGGCGAGGTGTTCGGCGAGGTGGGCGAGCCCCGGTCGTCCCGGCGGATCATCTGCCGCGCCCACGTCGAAAACCCACTCCGCGACGAGCTCACTTCGAGCCGCATCGGGGGCGAGCACCACCCGCAGCCCGTCGTCGGCCACCACCATCTCGGTGACGACGCTGAAGGCCTCGGGCTGGGGTAAGAACTCCACGCTCCCCGCTAGCTGCCGCGTCGGCTACCCGCCGCTTCGTTTCTGGAGCAAGACTTCGCCCACCAGCACGCCGGGGGAGGCGGTGTCGACCATCTCGGTGGCGCTCGGTGCTCGGCCATCGGGGTGCCGCAGGACTCGGCAAAGCGGGCGGGAGAAGCGCGCCGCGTCGCGCGCTCCCGACACCGAGATGACCACCCGGCCGTCCTTCAGCCGCAGCAGGGTGCCGGGGGGGAAGGCGCCGACCTTGTTGACAAAGAGCTGGAAGAGGTGGGAGTCGTAGGAGGACCCCCCCACGCTGGCCATGCGGACGAGCGCCTCGGCGGGCGACATGAACGCACCCTGTGGGCGCAGGCGGGTGTAGTTGTCGAAGTCGTCGGCGATGTGGACGATGCGGGCGTAGAGCGATGGACGCGGGTGGTCGCCGGCGACGTCGCGGTGGTGCTCCACCGAAACCAGGAGACGTTTGATCTTCGCCTGGTGGAATCCCCGCTGTTTGAGCAACGCGCGCACGCCCGCCTGCCCATGGTGGGCGAAGGGCACGGCAAAGCCATCTTCCTTGGAGGCGTAGCCGCAGTCGTGGTACATCGCGGACACGCCGAGGTCGGCGAGCTGAGCGGCAGAGAGGCCAAGTTCTCGGCCAATCATGACCGCGAAGGTGGTGGTGCGGAGGGAGTGCCGCGCGAAGGCGCTGCCGCCGGCGCCGGTGGTGAAGTTCTCCTCCACGGCGAGCAGGTCGTCCTCCCCGGAGGCGTCGATGAACTCGTTGACCAGCTTGCGCACAGGGAGCGGGTTCGGCACGCGCTCATTGGCGAGGCCGTCCCAGGCGTCGGCGATGACGCCGCTGGCGCGTTGTAGCGTCCGCTGCAGTTCTACTTGCGATGCCGTGCGGTCGCCCTCGCCACTCAGGCGAAGGCGGTAGCGTCCACTCGCCGTCACCTCGGCGAGCCCGTGTTCGCGGAGACTGTCGTTCAGCGCGTGGAGCGGGCGTTCCTCGGGCGCCTCGGCGGCGAGCACGCCGCTGAGCGCGCGCACCTGCTTGTCGTCGAGTGGCTTGATGAAGGTGAGGCCGCCGCAGCCGTGTCGCCCGAACTCCGCCTCGAGTTCCGCCGGGCCGGCGAGGCGGTCGTCCATCCGAACGCGGATGTCGTTGACGTAGACCTGCCCCTCTACGCACACGATCATCACCTGCCCGATGAGCCGGTCGAGGGTGCGCAAGGTGGTCACGAGTTGGGTGGTGGGCTCGTCGAAGGCGTGGTTGTCGGGCGCGTGGATGGCACGCAGCCGCACCAGCCCGTTCATCAGCCGCACGAAGCTCTCGCCGAGCTCGCGCACCCGCTGGGCGAGCTGCTTGTCCTCGCCGGCACGCGCCTGCTCGATGGCCTTGCCGAGCGCTTCCTGGCCCTGGGTGATCTCGTCGCTCATCGCGGCTGCCCTCCGCGCATGGCCCGGCGACGGCGCACCATGCCTTGCGTGCAGTGGGCCTGGAGCTCGCTGCCCGCGCGCTCGTGCACGTGCCGGACGAGCGGCTCGACGTCGTCGCTCGGCAAGAGAACCAGTCCGGCCACGGCCGCCCACTGCAGAGTGGACTGCCCGGGCAAGACCCCGCCGAGCAAGCCCTTCGGTTTACACCAGTCGCGGAAGATCGCGAGCGCGGCCCCAGGGTCGCAATGGGCGAGCGCCTCGCCGATGGCGGCGGCCTCGGCATGGCTCATCCGCAGCGCTGCGTCGCGACGCAGGCGCGCCGCCAGGGGTTGGAAGGCGGGTGCCGCGTTGCGCTGCCCGATCTGGGTGATGGCGCGGAGTCGGACCTCCTCGTTCTCCGCGCCTGCGAGGCGCAAGAGCACGCGCAACACGTCGGGACCGGTGGGAACGGCCTCGACGCTGTGGAGAATCTCGAGCTGCAGTTCGAGCTCGTTGCGATCGAGGAGCCGGGGGATGAGCGTCGCGGCGCGGGCGAGGTCGGCGTAGCGCAGAACCCGCAGGAGCTCGCAACAAAGGGCGGTGGGCGCGGCGGCGGCGAGGTCGACGAGCTCGTCGCCGCGCGTCGCAACGTAGCCTTCGATGAGCCGCCGGGTGACGCGCCTGGAGGCCTCGCCGTGCTCCTCGCCGAGCACCGCGACGAGCGTGCGCAGGTGATCGCCGGGCATCGACTCGAGCAGGGCCTGCAGCTCGGGCGGTGCTTCCTGCGCGTCGCGGCTCACGGAGTGGAGGAACCGGGCGAGCGCGGTCGGCGAGACGAAGCTCTGCAGGAACTCGGCGCAAGCGCGGTCGCTCTCCGCGTCGCTCACGTTGGCCGAGGCCGAGGCGTAGGCCAGGCGCACGCTGTGGGCGAGGAGTCCCTCGGCGAAGAGGAAGTCCCGCGTCTCGTTGAGCTGGGGGACGATGTCGAGGAACTTGAGCGGGCTGCCTGCGTCCGCCATCGCGCCGAGGAGCTCCTCGCACAGGCGCACCGCCAGCTCGGGTACCGCCTGGCTGGTGTCCTCCGCGAGCAGCTCGTCAATCGCGGGCTGGGGCACCTCGCGCCACTGCACCCGCATCATGTTGGGTCGGGTGGGCACGGGAAGGTCGAAGTCGGGCGGCGCGTCGATGGCGATCGCTCGACCCTCGACCGGCGCCGCGACGCCCTGATCCTCCTCCTCCTCGCTGTCGGCTACGAAGCCTTCCACGGCGTCGAAACTTAGGTTCTGGAAGCCCGCCTTCCAGAGCAGCACCACCATGTCATCTTCGGTTTGTCGCACGCCGACGTAGCGGATCGAAACGACCTCCAAGAGCTTCAAGAGCTCATGCCAGCTCAGGCCCGGGCGCAGCACGAGGCGCCGAACGCCATCGCGGTAGAGGCGGAATGCGAGGCTTCGCTCGCGGTCGCGCTCCAGGTACACGACTTCGCCGGCGTGCATCAACTCGAAGGGCCTGACCGTCAGGTCGAGTTCGCCGTACTCGCCGAGGAAAGCGTCCGTCGCTCGCCTCAAGTTCTCTAGGAAGACGCGGATCGCCTCGTTCGACGGCTCGTAGAGCAAGAAGGAGCGCGCCGCGCGGGACAGGGCCAGGAGCACGCCGTTCGCCGCCGTGCCCCGGGGCGAGGTGCCAAGCCGTGCTTCTTCCTTGAGGATCTCCTCGGCTTCCGAGGCGCCCTCTTCCGCTTTGGCCGCATCGACGGGCTCGGGTTCTTTCGGCGTCACGGCGTTACATTACCACGCGCGATGAACCTGCTTTGTGGCGATGTGGGGGGCACCAGCGCGCGCTTGGCGGGGTGGCGTGGCGAGGCCGCGCGCTGTGGCCTCGTGGATGAACGCCACTACCCCAGCAACGAGCATGCCGATTTGGCGACGATCCTCCGTCGCTGGCTCGCCGACACCGGCATGCGACCGTCCGCCGCGTGTCTGGCGCTGGCCGGCCCTGTCGTCGCCAACCGCTGCGTGGCCACCAACCTGCCGTGGGTGGTGGACGGGGATGCGCTCGGCCAGGCGCTCGGGTTCCCCATCCGCCTCGTGAACGATTTCTACGCAGCCGCGCGCGGTGTGACGCTATTGCGCCCGGGCGACCGCGTGCAGATCGGGGGAGGGGAGGTCGTGACCGGCGCGCCGGTGGCCGTGCTCGGCGCGGGGACCGGACTGGGTGAGGCGTACGTCGTGGGCGGACAGGTGGTTCCCGGGGAGGGCGGCCACTGCGAACTGGGCGCTTCGAGCGAACGTGAGTCGCGACTTGTGGCCTGGCTCATCGGGAGAGAGGGCCGCGCCAGCTGGGAACACGTGCTTTCGGGCCCGGGACTGGTCCGCCTGGCGCGATTCCTTGCGGAGGAGAGGGGTGGCCCGGCGCCGCCCTGGATCGACGCGCCCGATGCCCCGGCTCGCGTGGCCGCCACCGACGCCGAGGCTGTCCGCTGGTTCTGCGAACTCTATGGCGCCGAGGCGGGAAACATGGCCCTGCGGGTGCTCGCCTGCGGCGGGGTGTACGTGGCGGGCGGGATCGCGCCGCGCATGTTGCCCGCGTTGCAGGCCGGGGGCTTTCGCCGTCGCTTCGAGGCCAAGGGCAAGCTCGGTTCGGCCATCGCCGGAATCCCGGCATTCATCGTCACTCATCCTGCGCTCGGCTTGCTAGGCGCTGCGGCTGAGTTGGGCGTGACAACGTGATCAGAGTGGTCGTGGTCGGTGCCGGGATCAACGGCCTCTGCGTGGCCTTCCATCTCGTTCGCCTCGGGGCCCGCGTCGTGATCGTCGACCAGCACGACGACGGCCACCCGCACGGGTCGTCCCACGGTGAGGAACGCATCACGCGCAGCTCCTACGAACATCCTCGGTGGGTGGCCGACATGCAGCGCTGCCACGCGGAGGAGTGGCCGATGCTCGAGGAGCTCCTGGGCGAGCGCCTCGTGCACCGGGGGGGCGACGCGGTGTTCTTCGGGCCCGAGGGAGGCCGCATCGGCGAGTACGCGCGTGCCGTGTCCGAGGCCGGCGCCCAGGTGGACGAGCTCGATCCCTCCGACGCACGGCGCCGCTTCCCGGCCTTCACCTTTGCTGATAGCGCGCGGGTGCTGCACGATCGGAGCGCGGGCGTGCTCGCGGCCGCGGCCACGATCCGCGGGCTGGGGCGCTGGCTCGCGTCGAAGGGCGTCGAGGTGCGTCGCCCCTTCGCTGTCGAACGAGTGGAGTCGCGACATGGCGGGATCGCCGTCGTCGGGCCGTCGGTGATCCAGGCCGACTTCGCGGTGCTGACGGTGGGCCCCTGGGTGCGTCGCCTTGTGCCCGGGCTCGCGGTACGACCGGCGCGCCAGCACGTGGGCTACTGGCAGTTCCCCTTGGCAAAGGCAGGTCATTTCCCCGCCTGGGTGCGTCTCGGGGTAGACGAGCTGCACTACGGCTTGCCGACCATCGCCGGCGGTGAGATGAAGGCCGCGTTCCACGACCATGGGGCCGGCCCGGGTCACGACGCCGATGAGCTCGTCCCGCCCAGCGAGGTCGCGCTGCAGGCCGTCGAGTCGCGACTGCGTGAGTGGTTCGTCGCCGGGGTCGGTCCGCTCGCGCGTCGCGAGACGTGTTTCTACACCAATGCCGAGGACGACCAGTTCCTGTCAAGCTGGACCAGTGATCGAGTTTACACCGTCAGCGCGTGTTCCGGTCACGCCTTCAAGCTGGGGCCGCTCACCGGCCGCCGGGCCGCCGAGGCGGTCTGGTTCAGGGCTCGATGACACCGGCGTCGGAGGACTCCAGCAGGTTCTGGCGCTCGACCAGCGCACAGAAGTCATCGGGAGACACGGGCTTGCTGTAGAGGTAGCCCTGCGCCAGCCCAAAGCCGAGGTGTCGCAGGGTTCGCTCCTGGGCCGGGGTCTCCACCCCTTCGGCGACCACGAGCAGGCCGAGCGCGGAGGCCATTTGCAGCAGGCCCGACACGATCTGGGCCGTCACCGCGTCGTCGGGGACCTTCTCCACGAACGACCGGTCGATCTTGATGGCCTGCACCGGGAACCCGCGCATGTGCGACAGCGACGAGAAGCCGGTGCCAAAGTCGTCGAGCGAGAAATGTACGCCGACATGGCGAAGGATCTCCATGGTGCGGGCGACCTCCTCGGGACGCTCGATCAGCACCGTCTCGGTGATCTCGAGGCCCAGCCGACCTCGGCGCACGTCTCCGGCCTCGTGCAGCGCCAGCACGTGGTCGACGAAGGGACGGTCGAGCATCTGGCGAGCCGACACGTTGACGTTGACGAAGAAACTGTTGGAAACGGCGTGAACCTGCTCCCAGGCGCGGACTTGCGCCACCACGGTGTCGAGCACGTGGCGGCCGAGGCGGAGACCGAGGCCCGTTTCCTCGGCGATGGCCACGAACTCCGCCGGCGACACCGGGCCCAAGTCGGCGTGCGTCCACCGGGCGAGGGCCTCGGCACCGATGGTGCGGCCGTTCCAGATGTCGATGATCGGCTGGTACACCACGCGGATCTGCCGGTCGACCAGGGCGGGACCGAGGGCGCTCGCGATCTTGGCCTTTCGCTCCGACCGGCTGCCCGCCTCGGGACCCGCCACGTGGTAACCGCGGTCCCCGCGGCTGCGGGCCTCGTACATCGCCTCGTCGGCGGCGCGGACCAGTTCGTCGACCTTCGAGCTGCCGTCGCCCAGCGCCACGCCGATGGTGGCGGCCACGGGGAGGACACGACCTTCCACCTCGACCGAGCGCGCCAGGACGCGCCCGAGGCGCTCCGCAGCGGCGTGGGCGAGCGTGGTGTCGCTCACGCCGTCGAGCAGCACGGCGAACTCGTCACCACCGAGGCGAGCGAGGGTGTCACCCGCGCGGAGTGCGGCTTGGAGTCGGCTCGCGACCACGCGGAGCAGCGCGTCGCCGATGGCGTGTCCGTGGCCGTCGTTCACCTGCTTGAAGCGCCGTAGGTCGATGAACAGGAGCGCGAAGGCCGCCGCGCCCCGCTGTTGTCGCTTGGCGCGCGCGATGGCCTGCTCGACCTGGAGCACGAAGTACGCCCGATTCGGCACCCCGGTGAGCGAGTCGTGCGTCGCGGCACGGAATAGCTCCGCCTCGGTTTGTTTTCGGTCGGAGATGTCGGTGAGGGAACCTGCAATCCGCACCGCTACGCCGCCCTCGTCGCGTACGGCGAGCCCGCGGCACAAGACCCAGCGCACGCGGCCACCCGGTAGCAGCACGCGGTGCTCGCACTCCATCGACGGCGTCTCGCCGGCCAGGTGCGCGTCGAAGATGTCGCGCGCCCTGGGACGATCTTCCGGGTGTATGTGGTCGAAACACCAGTCCATCGTGGCGGGCTGCACCGGCTGCTCGTGCAACTCGAACCAGCGGGGCGAGCCGTAGAAACGACCGGCGGCGATGTCCCAGTCCCAGAGACCGTCGCGCGCCGCCTGGCAGGCGAGGCTGAACCGCGCCTCGCTCTCCGACAAGGCGCGCAGCATGCGCCGCTCGTCGGTGACATCGCGACGCAGCGCCAGGAAGTGGGTGGGGCCGAGGGTGGAGCGCCGACCGGGGGCAACGATGATCTCGCTGTCGAAGAGCGTGCCGTCCTTGCGGCGCGAGGTGATCACCGCTCGCCAGGTTTCCCGGCGCGCCATCGCCGCGGCGGCGTTGTCGTAGAACTCCGAGGGGTGAACGTCGCTGCGGAGCAGCTGCTTCGCCGTCTTGCCCATGCACTCATCGAATGAGTAGCCGGACATCCGCTCGAAGGCGGGGTTTACCCAGAGGAACGTGCCGTCGGTGCTGCAGATCTCGACGCCGACCGCCGAGTCTTCGAGGGCCTGGACAAAGTACTCCGGGTCGAACTCGGGAGGGATGCGGTGCATCCGCGCTGATCTAGCTCGCCGGGCTGTTGGCTCGCCGGGCCGATACTCGTTGTTTTTTCCGTCGCGGCTCGTGGGCCGGCCGGGCCCGATCGCTCGACAAGACCCGCTGGCCGATCCCTCGATTGACGACAACGCCCGCGAGCATCAGGCCAAAGATCGCTGGCATCCACGAGACGGTGCCTTGCACCACGTTGCGATGCGAGCAGCTGTGGTGGTCGTTCTCGCCCCAGGGGCAGATGCAGTGGAAGTCGTCAGCCACCTGCTCGTCGAGCGTGGCGGGTTCCTCGTCGGTCCACGCGCACTCGATCCCGCTCTGGATGCCGCGAGCCCGCAACTCGTTGCGCACCACCTTGGCAAGGGGGTCCTTCTCGGTGCGGGAGATGTCCGTCACCCGTACCCGGGTGGGGTCCACGCGCCCACCGGCGCCCATCGCGCTCACGACGCGTTGCCCCCGGGCCGCGCAGGCGGCGAGCAAGGCCACCTTCGCCGTCACGTTGTCGATACAGTCCACCACGCAGTCGTAGCCGGGGGCGAGCAGGGCCTCAGACGACGCGGCGTCGAAGAATCGCTGCTCCGCCACGACTGCGGCCTTAGGGTTGATGCTGCGGCAACGATCCGCCATCAAGGCCACCTTCGAGGCCCCGACCGTCTTGCGGGTGGCGTGGAGTTGACGGTTGAGGTTGGTGAGGCAAACCTGGTCGAAGTCTACGAGCGTGATGTGACCCACGCCGGCGCGGGCGAGCGCCTCGGCGGCAAATGAGCCCACGCCGCCGACGCCCACGACCATCACGCGCATCCCGGCGATGCGCTGCCACGCGTCGCGACCGACGAGCAGCTCGGTGCGCTGGAAAGCGTGCATCTACTGTGGGGAGGCCGTCCAGCTTCCCTGGAGGCGGAGCTCGTTGCCGCCGTCGCGGAAGGTCTCGTCGAAATCGGCGTTCATCGTGTCGCCCACCGCGCCGCTGCCGGTGAAGGGCGTGCGGTACTCGGTGCCCTCGTTCACCATGATCATGTCGCCCGAGATGCTGCGACCGCTCACGGTGCCCTCGATGTCGTAGACCATGTCGTAGTCGCCGTCGAGGCGGCACTGGCCCGTGCCGTCGAGCGTGCCACTGGAGGTGACCGTGAAGCTCACCGTGCCGGGGCAGCTCGCGTCGTAGTCGAAGTCGCCGCTGAGCCACACGTGGCTGTCCATCGTCCCCGCGTAGGGGGTGACGTCGGCGTCGGCGTCGGCGTCGGCGTCCGCGTCGGTGTCGCTGTCCGCCTCGTCGCGATTGACGACGATACCCACGCGAGCGCCATAGTGTTTGTCGTCTACGACGACGTCGACCACGACATCGTAGTTGCCGGGATCGAGGTTGCCCACGTCGGTGCTCTCGCCCCGCACTTCCCGCTCGCCTATGGTCCACACCACTGAGTCGACCGAGGCGTCGGCCTTGCCTGCCTTGGCGCTGACTTCGAGGTGGATGTCGTCGCCCGCCGCCCACTCGGAGCCGTGCTCGGGCGAGACGATCTCGATCTCGACGGGTTCGGACTTCTCATCCTCGGCTTCCTCGGCGTTGCCGCCGCAGGCGAGGAGGGCAATGGGTAGGGCGAAATGGGCGCGCATCAGGCGATTCTAACCGAGCCCTAGGCCAATGCCGCGAGCAAGGTGGCCAGGGCGCGCCGCAGGTGTGGATCTTCTTGCCACGCGGGCGGCAACTCGCCGAGATCGTGGACCGCGATCGCGCGTCGCCCGCTTGCCGGGATGGGGGGCTCGGCGAGCTCGGGCTGCCCAGCCGAACGGTACACGAACCAGGGGATGGACTGCGCGAGCTCGGTGTCGAAGGCCTCCTGCGACAGGCGGGTCGCGAGGAAGTCGGGGTCGATGGTGGCCTCGACGAGCACGACGGCTCGCAGCTGGTCGCGCAGGCCGGGCGCCTCCCGGAGCGCCGTGAGCGCTGCGGTCGCGTCGCCGCTGAGCACCAGCACCAGGCGATGGTGCCGCGCCCCGAGGCTCGCGGCCGCCGCCTCGAGGGAGGCGACTGCGCCGCCCTCGACGTGGGGCACCGTCACCGCGCCGGGGCCAATCCAGGCGAGGCGCACGTCGGCCAGGCGTCGAGACACCGTCGCGAGCGCCTTCTCCTCCCCCTCGCCCAGCGCCAGCCAGGTGCAGGCCGCACCGATGCGCACCGACGGGTCGTGGTCCGGCCCCAGGAGGGCAGGGTCGCCGGTCCATCCGGCCGCCGGCGGGCGGGGCCCCCGCGGGATCACGGCCTCGCAGCGAGCTTTCCAGTCGTCGAGCGTCGCGTTGGCCTTCTCCAGCTCGCCGCCGTGCAGGTTGGCGAGCACGGCATGGTGGAAGAGGGCCGGGCTCCAGCGCGGCGGACGTGGCCAGGCGAAGAAGAGCGCGCCGAGGAAAAGCGCTACGAAGGCCGACCAGAGGAGTTCGTCGGTCATTTGAGGGCGAGCGTCCACGGGGGCAGCGGCTTGCCCGACTCTTTCGCTCGTCGCGCCACGAGGTGGAGCGCGGTGAAGAGGGCGAGCCACTCCCAGAAGGGCTTCTCGTCGAGGCTGAACTCCACGAAGCTCCACGCGAAGTAGCCCGCCATCGAGGCCGGCATCGCCCAGGCCAGCACCTCGGCCTCAGTTCCCCGCGTGTCGCGCACCGTCTGGATCGCCATGCGGGTGATGCTCACGACGAGCGCGCCGAGCAGGATGAGGCCCACGACGCCGGTGTGGGCCAGCTCGCCCCAGAAGATGCCGTGGGGGTAACGGTACACCGAGTTGTACAGCCACTCGCTGTACACCCGCAGGTTCTCGACGTAGCCGCCGGGGCCGATGCCGCGGCCGAAGGTTTCGGTGAACATCCCGATGCAAGCGGCCCAGTTCATGCCACGAATGTCGCGCGCGAAGAGCACGTCGACGTTGGCGCTGATGCGGTTGAAGCCCTTGCCCAAGTCGCCGAGATCGGCCATGGCGGCGATGGCGAAGAAGAAGCCGCCGACCACCGCGAAGCGTAGGAACCACTTGCGGAACAGGGGCTGACCGAGCGCCACCAGGAAGCCGCCGATCACCACGGAGTAGGCGCCGCCGCGGCTCCCGGAGGTCATCGCGGCGAGGAAGATGAAGGTGGCCGCGAGCAAGAGGCCCCAGCGGTAAAGCGCGCGTTTCTGCACCAGCGCGAAGCCGGCTGCGGCGTGAATCACAAAGCTCAGGTTCATCGCGAACCAGTTGGGCTGTTGGCCGAGACCGGTCTCGCGACCACCGCTCTCGGCGGCCTTCCACTGCGAGGAGTAGTCGGTGAGGCCGAGCGCATCGCCGAAGATCGCGAGCACGCCGATGAGCACACAGGTGCCGATCCACCACCAGAGGGCGGTCTTCACGTCGTCCCAGGTCTGGAGGAAGGCGAGCACGACCGACGACGTGGCCGCGATGACCGCCAGCGTGATGATCTCCTTCACGCCGTCGCTCTTGGTGGTGCACCAGGCGAGGCCGGCCATTCGCCAGAGGATGATGCCGACGAATACGGCCTTCCAGGGCCAGCTCATCCACAGGGTCTTGCGCGAGAAGATGGCGCGGAGCCCGAGCGAGATGAGCGCCAGCAGGAGCACGGGCTCGAAGAGGCCGATGCTGACCTTGCCCACGGTGAAGAAGGACATCGTGCCCGTGGAGAGCAAGCGCGCTGCGAGCATGCCCGCCACGGCCCACACCGGGTTGTCGAGGAGGAAAACCGTCACGACGAAGCCGGCGGCGAGCACAACGGGCACCTTCCAGTCGAGCACGAAGCTCGCCAGGAGCACCACCTGCACGGCGATCACCGCCGCCACGCGCCAGGGCGCGGGCGATTCCCAGAGGGCCTGGAGGCGATTCACCATGGCGGGCGCGGTAGCCCCGCGGCGCGCGCCGTGTCAACCTGTCTGGTCATGCACATGCTCTGGATTGCTGCGGCGCACGCCGCCACCCTCAAGGTCGGTGCCACCGAGGCCTACACCACCATCGCCGCCGCAGTGAGCGCCGCCGCCAACGGCGACACCATCGAGGTTGCGCCGGGCACCTACACGGAGACCCCCGGGCTTACCGGCAAGTCCCTGTCGCTCGTGAGTCGCGACGGGCCGCACACGACATCGATCGTTCACAGCGGCACCATCTACATCGATGGCGGCAGGCTCGAGGGCTTCACGCTGTACCCGGGCACCACCAACGCCGTTGCGGTGCAGACGGGCTCGCCCACCCTGCAGGCTCTCTGGATCGAGGCGCCCACGCAGTACGGCGTGGTGGTGAGCGGCGGCACCCCCACCCTGCAGGAGGTGCTCGTCAACCTCGCGGGTTCGCACTCCTTCTCGCTCGAAGGTGGCACGCCCACGGTGCGTCGTTGCGTGTCGCTCGACGCCACCAAGTACGGCTTCAACATCACCACCGCGGTGAGTGCCGCGAACTTGCTGAGTATCGGCGGCAAGTACGGCGTGGTCATCAACGAGGCGGGGGTCACGGCGGACAACTCGGTCGCCGTCGGCGCGACGACCGCAGGCGTAGCCGTGTTGGTCGACGCGACGCTCACCAACTGGGCGTTCGAGGACAACGTCTACGCGGCCGAGTGTTTCAGCGGGTACGACACCACGTTCGTCGACAGCGTCGCCTACAACACCAACACCGACCGCGGTTGTGACAGCAATGCGCTGGTGAACAGCGATCCTCGCTTCGCCTACTGGGTGGCGGGCGCTGACTTCAACGCGCTCGACTTCTCGCCGGCTGCCGGCTCGCCGCTCCTCGATCAAGGCACCGGCACCGACGTGGACGGATCCGCCGCCGACATCGGGATCTTCGGCGGTGCGCAGGGCGGCTGGACCGACGCCGACGGCGATGGCGTGGTGGTGCTGTTTGACTGCGACGATCAGGACGCCGACCGCTATTGGGGCGCCACGGAATCGGCCGACGGCATCGACGACGACTGCAACGGCGAGATCGACGAGGACGTGCCGGTCGACACCGGCGAGCCTCCCGACACGGGAGTGCCTCCAGACACCGGCGACAGCGGTGCCGACAGCGGCGTGGACAGCGGAAACGACAGCGGAACCGACTCCGGCGTCGACAGTGGCGACACCGCCACGCCCGACAGCACCGACCTCGACAAGGACGGCTTCGCCGCCAGCGTGGACTGCGACGAGCACAACATCGCGAGCTACCCGGGTGCGCCCGAGCGCCTCGACGGTGCCGACAACGACTGCGACGGGCTGGTCGACAACGGCACAGCGGGGGGCGACGACGATGGCGACGGCTACACCGAGCTGCAGGGTGACTGCGACGACACCGACAGCACGCGCTCGCCCGGCTCCGACGAGGTCGATCGCAACGGTATCGACGAGAACTGCAACGGCTACGACGACAATGGCCGCGGGCAGGACGGCGACGGCGACGGCTACACCGACGCCTCCGACTGCGACGACACCGATCCGGTGGTGAACCCGGGGGCGGCCGACCCCACCAACGGCGTGGACGACGACTGCGACGGCGTCACCGACGACGACGAGCTCAATGCCGACGGCGATGGCGACGGCGTGACCCCCGCCGAGGGCGACTGCGACGACACCAACGCGGGCCTCGCCCCCAACCAGACCGACATCGCCGACAACTTCGTCGATGAAGACTGCTCGGGTACCGACAACTACGACGTCGACCGCGATGGCCACGCCTCGCCGACATCGGGCGGAGACGACTGTGCCGACCTCCTCAACACCGTCTTTCCCGGGGCCCCCGAGCTGTGCGACAGCATCGACAACGACTGTGATACGACGATCGACGAGGAGTGTGACGACAAGCTCGGCGGAGGCGGGGGCGATGACTGCGGTTGTAGCGGCACTCCCGGCCCGGCGAGTCTGGCTCCGCTCGCGATGATTGGCACGCTATTGTTGCGGCGTCGTCATCGAAACTCTTGACAGGCCGCGCGGGACGGGTTCATATTCCTGCGGTCTCCGGCCGGGCTTGCTTCCTAGCTAGCTGCGAGGGGACACCCGGCCGTGCCGGAAAAACCGCAAGAGACCAACAACAAACTCGAGGAGACACACACATGTCGTTCATCAAGCCCCTGCTCGCCTTCTTCGCCGCCGCGTTCCTCGGCGCCGCCGCCGTCGCCTGTGATGACGGTGGCGACAGCAACGCCTGCAACGCCTGCGACGCCGAGTAACTCTCAAGAGTTCTCGCGCCTCTAGCGAGGTAGCGGACCGAAAGGTCAAAACGGACCCCCGGGTTGGAAACAGCCCGGGGGTTCGTCGTTTTGTCTCTCCGGCACCTCGGCATGGGCGCGGGACCCGCCGGCCGGATAAATCGCCGGCCGTGCCCAACAAACCTGTGTACAAGCGCATCCTCCTCAAGCTCAGCGGCGAGATGCTGGCGGGCGACAAGGACTTCGGCCTCGAGCCCACGGTCCTGGGGCGTCTCGCGGAGGAGCTGATCGAGGTCCGCGCCCTTGGCGTGCAGATGGGCCTGGTGATCGGTGGCGGCAACATCTGGCGCGGCCTCGCGGGCGCCGAGAAGGGTATGGAACGGGCTCATGCCGACTACATGGGCATGCTGGCCACCGTGATCAACTCGCTGGCCCTGCAAGACGCACTCGAGCGTCGCGGCTGCTACACCCGCGTGATGAGCGCGCTCCGCATCGAGCAGGTGTGCGAGCCGTACATCCGGCGTCGGGCGGTGGCGCACCTGGAAAAGGGCCGAGTGGTCATCTTCGCGGCGGGTACCGGCAATCCTTACTTCTCCACCGACTCTGCCGCCGCTCTGCGCGCTGCCGAGATCGGCGCCGACGTGATCCTCAAGGCCACCAAGGTCGACGGGGTGTACGACAAGGATCCGAAAAAACACGCCGACGCCGTTCGTTTCGACACCATCGACCCCTTCGAGGCCCTGCGCAAGGGGCTGAAGGTGGCCGACGCGACGGCCATCGCGTTGGCGATGGAGAACAAGACACGGATGATCGTCTTCGACCTCAGCGTCCCCGGCAACATCCGCCGGGTGGTGCTCGGCGAGCCGGTAGGCACGATGGTCACCGGAACCGTGGTCACGAACAACTAGCGGGGTTCGCCCCTAAGGAACGCCCATGTCTGACGAGTATACCAAGGGGGCGGCCGACGACATGGCCAAGACCCTCGACCAGCTCAAGCGCGATCTGCTCGGCGTGCGCACCGGGCGCGCCACCCCGAGCCTGATTGAGCACCTCCCCGTCGAGGTGCAAAGCTACGGCTCCACCATGCACCTCAAGGAGCTCGGCGGCATCACTGCCCCCGACGCGCGCCTCCTGATGGTGAACCCCTGGGACAAGGGCACCATCAAGGACATCGAGCGTGCCATCGCGGTGAGCGGCCTCGGCTTCAACCCGCAGAGCGACGGCCAGGTGATCCGCATCCCGATCCCGGCCCTCACCGGTGAACGTCGCCAGCAGCTGGTGAAGATCGTCAAGCAGCACCTCGAAGACGCCAAGGTCCGCGTGCGGCAGGTGCGTCGCGACTACAACGAGATGCTCAAGACCGCTTGCGACGACGGCGACCTGACCGAGGACCAGCTCACCAAGGCGCTGGAGAAGGTGCAGAAGTCCACCGACGAGTTCTGCAAGAAGGTCGACGACATGGGTGCTTCGAAGGAGAAGGAGATCCTCGAGGTCTGATGAAGGTTCCCGCGCACGTCGCCATCATCATGGACGGCAACGGCCGCTGGGCCGAGGGCCGAGGCTTGCCGCGCGTGCGTGGCCACGAGGAGGGCGCGGAGAGCGTGCGGGCGATCACCACCGCCTGCCGGGAGCTCGGCTGCAAGGCGCTCACGCTCTACAGCTTCTCCACGGAGAACTGGAAGCGGCCAGAGGACGAAGTGGGCGCGCTCATGGGACTCCTGGCGCGCTATCTGGTCCAGGAGCGTCGCGAGATTCTGGACAATGACATCCGGCTGAACGCGGTCGGCCAGCTGGATCGCCTGCCGATGGCCGTTCGCGCGGCGTTGAAAGAACTCATGTTCGCCAGTCGCGACAACAAGGGCATGGTCCTCACCCTTGCCCTCTCCTACGGTTCGCGACACGAAATCGTCGAGGCGGCCCGAGCGCTGGCGAAGAAGTGTGCGTCGGGTCGGCTTCGTCCCGACCAGATCGACGAGGCCGCCTTTTCCGCCGAGCTGCAGACGGCCGGTCTGCCTGATCCCGACCTGCTCATCCGCACCAGCGGCGAGCTACGCATCAGCAACTTCATGCTCTGGCAGCTCGCCTACGCCGAGATCTTCGTGACCGACGTGCTCTGGCCCGACTTCCGCCGCGCGGAGCTCGAGGCGGCGTTCACCGCCTACGGTAGCCGGGAGCGACGCTTTGGCCTCACCGGCGCCCAGCTCCGGAAGCCCACCTAGTGGGGGCGCGTCTCCTCGCCGGCGTGGTGGGCCTGGCCATCGTCCTGCCCATCCTGTGGACCGGTGGCTGGCTGGTCACGGCGCTGGTGGCCTTCGTGGTGCTGGTGGCGATGGACGAGTGGTCCACGATGATGGCGGGGCCGCAGGCCGAGCGTCGCAACCGGCATCGTGCGTTCATGATCCCCGCGGGCCTCGCGGTGTTCCTCGGCATCCTGCTGGTCCCCCCTGAGCTGCGGCTGACCATCCCGGCGGTGGCGGTCATCCTCGGCCTGTGCTTCGCGATGTTCGCGGAGAAAGACGTGGTCCAGGCTGGGAGCGATGCCGTTCGCTACGTCGTCGGCCTGCTCTACGCGCCGATGTTGATGGCGCCTCTGGTGTGGTTACGCGGCCGCGACGACGGCATGGCGATGGTGCTCTACCTGCTCGCTGTCACCTGGCTCGGCGACACGGGTGCCTACTTCGCAGGACGCTTCTTCGGCCGTACCAAGCTCTTCGAGCGCGTGTCGCCGAAGAAGACCATCGAGGGCGGCCTCGGCGGCCTCTTGCTCAGCGCACTCGGTGGCACGCTGATCGCGCGCCAGGCTGGGCTTCCCTTCGGATTTGCCGAGGCGATCCTCCTCTCGGCCTTGCTCGACGTGGCCGGCGTGGTGGGCGATCTCGCCGAGAGCCTGCTCAAGCGCGCCTGGGGCGTGAAAGATTCGGGATGGATCATGCCGGGACACGGCGGCATCCTCGATCGCATCGACTCGCTGCTTTTTACCGCGCCGCTTCTCTGGGCGTGGCTACTCATTCGGCCGTGACCGTCCTCTACGCCGTCGCCGCCGTCTTGCTCATCGGCGCGCTGATCCTCGTCCACGAGACGGGCCACTACGTGGTGGGGCGGATCTTCGGCGTGGGCGTGAAGGTGTTCTCGATCGGCTTTGGTCCGCGCTTGTTCGGCGTGAAGGTCGGCCAGACCGACTTCCGCGTGAGCGCCATCCCCTTTGGCGGCTACGTGCGCTGGGTGGGGGCCGACCCCTTCGCCGACGGCGGGGCCGACGACGACGACTGGATCGACGCCAAGGGCAGCTTCGTCCACAAGCCGGCGTGGCAACGGCTGCTGGTGGTGCTCGCCGGTCCCGCCACGAACCTCGTCCTGCCTGTCGTCGTGTTCACGGCGTTGATGTTTGCCGGGGAGCCCCAGCCGATCGCCGACGTTGGCCGCGTGGAGCGCGAGGGCGCCGCTTGGAATGCCGGCTTGCGGGCCGGCGACCGCCTCGTCGAAGTCGATGGTCAGCCCGTGCTCACCTGGGTCGACGTCATCGACAGCTTCATTGCCGACGAGGCGGATCCGGTCGAGATCGTGGTGGAGCGAGACGGGGCGCGGCTCCCGTTGACGCTGGCCAGCGCCGATGTCGACTTGCCGCTGACGCCGTGGGACTACGGCTTCGACAACGACGCCCCCGACACCACTCTGGTCGTGGACGACCCGGCCAGTCCGGCGGCGCGAGCGGGCTTGCGCACGGGCGACAAGCTGACGGCGATCGATGGCGCGCCGGTGCGCAGTTTCTTCGAGCTCGAGCGGGCGCTGGCTCGGGCCAACCAGGTGCGAATCGAGGCGAGTCGAGGAGCGGAAGCCCTGGACCTGACCGTAGTGGCCGAGTCCGGCTGGGCGTCGAGCCCGGCGCTGGTTGACGACGACACGTACCGACGCTTCGGCCTCGCCAGCGCCACCCTCTCGGTGGCGTCCTTCGCCGAGGGCTCCGCCGCTGAGAAGGCGGGCGTCCGTGTCGGCGACCGCCTCCTACGGGTGGCTGGTCGCGACGTGTACGCCTGGACAGACGTGGTGCGCGCCGTGGCCGAGTCGGCAGAAGGGGAGGGCGAGGCCCAGGAGGCGCGACCGGTGGAGCTCATCGTGCGTCGCGACGGCACGGTGGCCACGATCGTCGCCACCCCTGACGTGCAGGAGGTGACAGACGACCTGGGCCGGTACCGTATACGCCCGATGCTGGGCATCGGCGGCGGTGGAGCCTGGATCGCGGCGCCGGAGGTGCCGCGCGAGTACCCGCTCCCCCAGGCCTTCGTCAGGGGTGCGAACGAGACCTACCTGCTCGGCAGTTTCGTGGTCAAACAGGTGGGCCTGCTCGTGACCGGTGGTGCTTCGGTACAGAAGAGTCTGGGCGGGCCCCCGGAGATTTTTCGGCAAGCCATGGCCGCCGCGGAACGTGGAGTCTTCGACTACGCGCGGCTCATGGGCCAGCTCAGCATCAGCCTCGGCGTGCTGAACCTCTTGCCGGTCCCGGTGCTCGACGGCGGGCAGATCGTGATGTACGCGGCCGAGCTGGTGCGTGGGCGGCCGTTGCCGGTGCGCCTGCGGGAGCGCTTGCAGCAAGTCGGCGTGGTGATGTTGCTCACGCTGCTCTTGTTCGTCCTGGTGTTCGACATTCACCGCTGGATCACGGAGTCCTGAGGGGGCGATGCCAGCCGGACTCATCATCGACACGGCCTCGCCCTGCATCGGTATCGCCGCCTTCGACGGGGCGGGACAGCTCGTCTATCGCTGGTCGCAGCGTATCGTGGCGGGCGCCGACGGGGTCTTGAGTCCCGCGCTGGCTGGGGCGGTCCGGGCGCTCGGTCCCGGCGACTTCGCCATCGGCGCGGTGATCGGCCCCGGTGCCTTCACCGGCGTGCGCGTGGGCCTCTCCCACGCGCTTGGGCTGGCCGAGGCGCGGGGCTCGGGTCTCATCCCGATCAACGCCCTGCTCCTGCGTGCCGCGCCCTGGCACGGCTTTGCCAGCGTACTCGCGCTTCTTGATGCAAAAAAAGGACGGGTATACGCACAACGTTTCGATGTGCGCGAACGGATTCCGGTGGCTCTCGACGAGGCGTGCGACATCGACCCTGCGGCGCTCGACTTCCCCCGCTACACGCTCGCCACGGGCGAGGGGGCGGAGGTGTATCGATCGCTCCTGCTCGATCGCGACGCGCTGGTGGCGCACGACGCGGCGGAGAGCGTGCTGGCACGAGTGGGGGCGTTGCTGACCTTGCCCGCCGTGGATCCCGCCGCAGTGAGGCCGCTCTACGTGCGCGAGCCCGACGCGAAGCCTCCGGTGCTCTCGGGTGTAACTCTGGTACAATCATAGACGCCCCTTCTCACTCGGAGGTCGAATGGAAAGTCACGAGGTCGAGCTTCTCCAGTCCCTGGCGGCGGAACATGACGAGCTGCGCTATCTGTGGTCGCGACACCAGACCATGGAAAAGGACCTCGCCCGCCTGGACTCGATCCGCAACCCCTCGCCGACCGAGCGTAAGGAAATCACCGACTTGAAGCGGAACAAGCTCAAGGGCAAGGAGCGTATGCAAGCGATCCTCGACGCCCACAAGGGCCTGTAAGCGGGAACCCCCTGGGTTGGATAGGCGTCCGGCTCAATGACGGGCCTTCGCATCGCAGTCCTCGGCGCCACCGGCTCGGTGGGCGAGGCGATCTTGTCGCAACTAGGCGATTCCGCGTTCGCCGAGTGCGAGGTGGTTCCTTTCGCCTCCCGCGCGGCGCGCGTGGAGTCGGTCGCCATGGGGGAACGCACGCTCCCGATTCGGCTGCTGGCCGACGTGCACGACATCAGGCCTCGACTGGCCTTCTGCGCCTTGCCGCCCGGTATCGCCCGGCAGGTGGTGCCCGACCTCGTGGCGCGCGGCATCTTCGTGATCGACGTGGGTAATTCCACCGCCGGGGTGGTCGACGCGCCCCTGGTCTTGCCCACCGTCCGGCCACCCAACCCGGCCGACATCGCTGCTGCCGGGGCCGCGCGCACCCCGTCTCCGGTGGGTTGGCTGCTCGCCACGGCGCTCGCCCCACTTTTCCGGGCGGGGGTCTCCAGAGTCACCGGCCTCGTCAACCTCCCGGCGACGGCCCACGGGCGCGCCGCCAGCGCCGAGCTCTCCGAGCAGGTGGTGGCGTCGTTCAACCTCAAAGACCCGCCCCGGCGCATCTTTGCCGAGGGCCTCGCCTTCGACACGCTGCCTGAAGACACGGCTAGCGGCGAGTGGAGCGAACGCGAGGGCCTCGCGGCCGCCGAGGTGGCCGAAATCCTCGGCGTGGATCCGGGTCGGCTCGGTGTCCAGGTGGTCACCCAGCCGATCTTCGCGGGGCTCACGGCCGCGCTCTACGCGCGCGGCGCGGTCGACACGGCCGCGGCAGAAGACCTGCTCCGCGGCTCGCCCGGTCTTGCCTCCGCCTCCCGCGCCACGCTGGTCCGTCCGCGCAAGGTGATGGGACGCACCCCGGTGTATTGGACCGGCCTTCGCGACGATCCCGGCAACGAGGGCGTTCACATCTGGCTCGCGGGCGACAACCTCGCCGGTGCCGGTGCCGCCGTGCCCATCGCCGTGGCTGAAGCCGTTCTCGAGGCCGGTCTGCTCTCCACGCTGGAGGCCTGATGTTTGCGCTTCTTCTCGCCTCGGCGAACCTCGTCACCGGGCATGCCTGGGCCATACCCGACCACGAGGTGGCTGCTTTCGGCACCTCCTCTGAGGTGTCGCGCGTCGTGGCCTCGCCGGAAGGGGGTTGGGTCGCGTGGTCCACCGAGGATGGCCAGGTGGTGGCGCTCGACACTACGACCTGGAGCGAGTGGCCGGTCGACCTCGCGGGCGGCACCGCCGCTGGGGCGATTGCGCTGGGCGGCGCGCCCGGGAGCACCTACCTCGCGGTCGCCACGACCGACGACGCCGTGGAGATCTACGCGCTCAGCGTGTACGACGGGGCCGTTTACCAGCGCACCGTGATCCCCGAGGACGGGGTGCTCGACCTCGCGGTCGACAGCGAGAAGCTGTTCGTCGTCGCCGATACCAGCGGCTACGCGACCGTCGTGAGCTACGGCGTGACCACCGGTGCGCTCGACAGCGGTAGTGCGTTGCTCAACTACGACGGCTTCGTGGCCTTCGGCGCGCGGGTGAGCTCCACCGACAGCGTCAGCGACGAAGGCACCGCTGACCCTGCCACCACCGCGAGCTACCTCTACGTGCTCCACACCGACGCCTACCTGTCGCGCATCGACGTGGCGTCGTACACCGACACCTCGTCCACCTACGCGGGCGGCGGCAATCTCGTCGACATGTGGGTGGACGGCGGCGACGTGGTGTGGATGGCCGACGGCACCGGCGAGGCCGGCAGCTTCGCCTACATGATCGGCGACACGTCCGACCTGGAGCTCTTCTGGGATTCCACCAAGATCGGCGCGGTCTGGCAGCTGACGGGCAGCACCTCAGGCGGCTACCTCGCGGGCGCGACCGGCGAAGGCGCCCACTTCTTCGAGGTGATCGACGGCATCTCGCTCGCCGAGGAGGTCGCCTCGGTCGACCTGGCCGGTATCAACGACATGGTGGGCACCGAGGGACACGCCTTCCTCGGCGGCTACGACGGCGTGCGGGTGATCTCCGACCGACCCTGGGTAGAAATCACCGGGTTGTCCGCAGAGTCGGGCGCCCCGGGCGAGGAGCTCACGGCCCAGTTCACTTCCGACAGCGACGGGTACTGGAGCGCCGAGCTGATGCCCACCACCGGCACCACCGGCGTCACGGCTGCCTCGGGTGAGGTGACCGCCGGGGAAACCGTGGAGTTCGACCTCTCCCTGCCAGACGAGGCGGAGGGCGAGTCGGGAGACATCGTCTACCGACTGGAGGTGACCGTCGACCCGCCCACCGAGGGGCCCACTGGTCGCGACGCGACCTTCGTCACCCGCGACGACGAGCCTGACCGCGTGAGCCTCGGCACCGACAACGTGCTCCCCGGCGACCAGCGCATCACGGTCTCGTTTCCGGGCGTCGACGCGGGCGAGGCGACGTCGTACATCGTCTACCTCACGACGGTGGAGTTCGAGGCGGCCGACTACCCCGTGGGCGGCCCAGCCTACGAGGGTCCCGACACCTGGCTTGCCACGCGCACCGCGCCGCTCGAAGACACCGCCGACGAACTCACCAACGCCGTGGTGTGCAGCCTCGATCCCCTCACCAACGACACCACCTACTACGTCGCCGTGCGCGCTATCGACGAGAGCAGCGGCGAGGCCCAGGAGGGCCCCATGTCCAAGGTCGTTTCCGTCACCCCGTCGGAGACCTATGCGCTCTCCGAACTGCGCGGCCTCACGGCCTGGTGTGGCCTCCCCCTCGTCAACGCCGGCTGGCTCGGTGTGGCCGTCGGCTTGATCGCGGTGTTCCGGCGTCGCTCGACGGTCGCCGCCGCCGTCGTCCTGATGGTTCTGCCCGTTGCCGCCGAGGCCAAGCCCCACGAGGACGATCTCACCAGCCGCAGCTTCGACCTCGAGCTGCGCTACGGCCCCTTCCTCACCCAGGAAGACGCGCTCCTGGTCGACGCCTTCGGCTCCGACAACAATCGGCTGCTCCGCGGCGACATCGGCTGGGCCAGCAACTACGCCGAGCTCGACCTCGGCTTCGGCCTCTGGGCCGACGAGGGCACACTGGTGAGCATCGAGGGCATCTCGACCGCCGACGCCGACGCGCTCACGGTGGTGCCGCTCTCTTTCGACGCCACGCTGCGCGGCGACATCTGGAAGGAACAGCCGGTCGTGCCCTTCGTGCGGGCCGGGCTCGACCTGTGGCTCTGGAACGAGCGCTGGGAGGCGGAGTACGACGACGGCGGGGGCGACAGCGTGACCGCAGGAACGTTTGGCTACCACTGGGGCGCAGGTCTCTACCTGCTCCTCGACCCGCTCGACCAGGGCTCGGCGAGCCACCTCGAGACCATCGCCAGCGTGAACGACACCTACCTCGTGGCCGAGTATCGCCAGAGCTACGCGCTCGGCGACAAGGACGAGAT
This sequence comes from Pseudomonadota bacterium, assembly GCA_005778355.1. Lineage (GTDB taxonomy): Bacteria > Myxococcota_A > UBA796 > UBA796 > SXON01 > SXON01. Next base: position 65,440 of record SXON01000034.1, read on the forward strand.
CATCGACTTCACGTCGTCTGAGCTCACGTTCGGCCTCAAATTCGACTACTGACGATGGCCGCCACCTGGCGCCTGGTGATCGAGTATGACGGGAGTGCCTTTTCCGGCTGGCAGCGGCAGCCCAACGATCCGAGCGTGCAGGCCACCCTCGAGGATGCGCTCGGCAGGCTCTTCTCGGTGCCGCGGGTGATCACCCACGCCAGCGGGCGGACCGACGCGGGCGTGCATGCGCTCGGGCAGGTGGTGAGCTTCAGGGCGGAGAAAGAGCGGAACCCCGAACACCTGCGTCTCGGGCTCAACACGGTGCTGCCGCCCGAGGTGAGCGTCATCGAGGCGGCCCGTGCCCCGGCCGGCTTCCACGCGCGGATCTCCGCGGTGGGCAAGACCTACCGCTACCGCATCCTTCAGCGTCGTGACCGGAGCCCGTTCCACCGGGGTTACGCGCTTCACGTCCGCACACCATTCGACTGGGCGGCCCTGGAGACAGGCATGGCCGCACTCGTTGGCACTCACGACTTCTCCGCCTTCCGCGGCGCCGGGTGCAACGCGAGGTCGCCGGTGCGCACCATCCACTGGGCGCGCCATCACGTGGCGGGTGACGAGCACTGCCTAGAGTTCCACGGCAACGGCTTCCTGCGCTACCAGGTTCGCCGAATGGTCGGCACGCTCGTCGAGGTGGGGATGGGCAAACGCCCACCGTCCAACGTGGCGGAGGTGGTTGCCAGTCGCGACCCCCGCGCGGCCGGGAAGACGGCGCTCGCCTGCGGGCTCTACCTCGTGAGCGTGGACTACCCGCCCTCGGCGCTCCTATTCGACGCACTCGCCGGGGTGGAGGAGCCAGGTGGTGTCGCCGACGGCGGTGGCGCCGCTGCCGATGCAGGCCGCGGTGACGAGTAGGTCGAGGGCGCCGTCGTGGTTCCAGTCGAACAGGCCCCATGGGATCTTCATCGCGTTGCAGTCCACGGTTGACGACGGGCTCGCGAAGGAGCGCATCCCGCCGGCGGCGTAGACCACGGGCAGGCCGAAGCTGTGGGCGTCCTCGGCGAAGCCGGTGCTGCCGTCGCCGAGATGGGCATACCAGTACTCGGCGCCACTGCCGAGGTCGTCGCACACCTCCATGAGGATCAGGTCGACGATGCCGTCGCCGTCGATGTCCTCGACCGAGTGGCCGGGGGTGCCATCGCCGCAGGCCACGATGTCGCTGCCCGAGGAGAAGGGCGTGGTGCCCTCGGCGCCGTAGGCGGCCGGGAGCGCGTAGCTCAGCGCGCTGCTATCGAAGCCGACGCCGGTGTTCCGGTGGACGAGCCAGCGCGTGTCGCCCACGGTGAGGTCGCCGTCGCAGGTCTCGGTGACCACGAGGTCGCCGAGATCGTCGCCGTTCATGTCGAGGAGCATGTGCCCGGGGATGCCCTCGCCGCAGGAGGTCGGTCCGATCTTCGAGACGAACGGGTGATCCCCGTCCTCGCCGTACTCGGCGGGCAGCGCCCACTGGATCGCGCTGGTCTCGAAGCCCGAGCCATTGCCGAGGTAAACCAGCCATTGGCTGTCGCCGGTGACGGCCTCCGTGCACGCAGCGGTAACGACGAGGTCCGGGAGCAGGTCGCCGTTGATGTCGGCCAGCTCGTAGCTCGGGATGTTCACGGTGCAGTTGCTGTCGTCGCCGGTGGCGGTGAAGGCCGGGTATCCGGCTTCTCCGTAGCCGGGGGGCAGCGCGAAGCTCGACGGTGTCTCGTCGAAGCCGCTCGTGCTTCCCTTGTGCACCCGCCACTCGGCGGCGCCCACCGTGTCGTCGTCGCAGTCCTCGGTGACCACCAGGTCGGCGAGGAGGTCGCCGTCCAGATCGACGAGGTCGTGGCCGGGGATGCCGTCGCCACACACCGCGCCGCTCACCACGTTGGCGAACGGGGCCGCGCCCTCGGCGCCGTAGTCCCCGGGGAGCGCGTAGTCGGCGGGTGTGTCGGCGAAACCGTCGGCCGTGGCGGGGTGCACGAGCCAGCGGGTGTCGCCCGTCGCCTCGTCGTCGCCGCACTGGAAGGTCACGACCAGGTCGAAACCGCCGTCGCCGCTCATGTCGAGCACGGTGTGCGCGGGGGTGTTGTCGTCGCAAGAAGCAAAGGCGCTCACGCTGACGAAGGGCAGCGCGCCGCCGTCGCCGTAGACCTCGGGCAAGGTGAGGACCGTGGGCTCGGCGGCGAAGTTGCCGGCGTAGCAAGTGGCGGGGTCGCAGTCGTCGTCCTTGCCGTTGTAGCGGACCTCCACCCCGCCTGGAAACACGTCGGCGTCGTCGTCGTCGCAGTCGACGTCGCTTTTGAAACCGTCGGCGTCGGCGTCGATCGGCTCGTCGCTGCCACTGTCGTTGACCTTCGGCTCGTCGGCGGGGCAGGCGAGGAGGGCGAAAAGCAGCATGGGATCCACCCCGGGGGGCGGCAGTCTAGCGCGCTATTCTTGACCCATGCTGATCCTGATGCTGGCCTGCGCCCAGAGCGACGCCGGGCGTGATCCCACCACGGAGACCGGCAGCGACCCGGCGACCAGCACCGCGCTCCTGGGACCCTTCCTCGAGGGTGACTGCGACCCTATGGTCCCCGAGCTGTGCGGTCTGCCGTTCCCGTCGAACGTGTACCTGGTGCCCGACGACGCCTCGGTCACCGGCGCTCGCGTGGCCTTCGGTCCCACCACGCTGCCGGTGTCGGATGACGGCCTGCAGTCCACGCCCGACCTGCTCAACGTGGCGGACGGCTTCTCGCCGGCGGCCGGCCCCATCGCCTTCCTCGCGGGCGCCAGCGACGCGGGCTTCGCCCCGCCCACCGACCCGGCGGCCTCGCTCGCCGACGACTCGCCCACGGTGATCATCGACGCCGACACCGGCGCCCGCGTGGCGCACTTCGCCGAGCTCGACATGAGTCACGACGACGACGGCCGCCGGGCCATCATGCTGCGACCGGTCACTCTCCTGGAGCACGGCCACCGCTACATCGTGGCGCTCAAGGGCGTGGTCGACGCCGAGGGCGTGGCGGTGACCCCGAGCCCGGTGTTCCTCGCCCTCCGTGACGGCGGCGACCACGACGACCTGAGCGTAGACGCCCGCCGCAGCCTCTACGACGACATTTTCGCGCGCCTCGACTCGGCCGGTGTGGCCCGGTCGGACCTTCAGCTCGCCTGGGACTTCACCGTGGCCAGTCGCGACACGACCGCCGGGCGGCTGCTATCCATGCGTGACGACGCCCTTGCCCGCGTCGGCACAGGCACCAGCTACACGTTCAGCGCCGTGGAGACCGACCCCTACCCGGGCATCATCCTGCGTGTGGAGGGCACCGTGGATGTGCCGCTCTACCTCGACGAGGGCGGCCCCGGCGGCACCCTCGTGCTGGGCGACGATGGCCTCCCCGCCTACCAGGGCACCTACCCCTACCCCTTCGTCTTGCTCGTGCCCGAGTCCTGCGCGGGCCAGAGTTGTCCCGTGGTGCAGTACGGCCATGGGCTCTTCGGCAGCCGCTACAGCATCGACCAGGACGGCTACTACGCGGCCGCGTCGACCTTCGGCGCCGTGGTGCTGTCGATGGACTGGATCGGGATGTCCAACGAGGACATCGCGGTGATCGCCGGGGCCGCGGCCGGCGGCGACGTGAGCGGCTTCGCCTCGATCCCCGACCGTAGCCAGCAGGGCATGGTGAACCTCGCCGTGGCGCTAAGAACCCTGCAGGGCCCCATGCGCGACGACGAGGCCTTGCAATTCGACAGCGTGCCCGTCGTGGATCCCGACGTGCGCTACTACGTGGGCGGGAGCCAGGGCGGCATCTACGGCGCCACCTACATGGCGGTGACGCCCGACATCGAGCGCGGCGTGCTGGTGGTGCCGGGCATGTCGTACAGCTTGATGCTCCCCCGCAGCGTGTACTGGGCCGACTACGCCACGCCCTTCGTGGTCGACCGCTTCGAAGACCCCCGAGTCGTGCAGCTGGTGCTTGGCTACGTGCAGATGCTCTGGGACCGCGCCGAGCCCAGCGGCTACGCGACCGCCATCAGCGACGATCCCCTCCCAGGGACGCCCGCGCACCGGGTGCTCCTCGTGGAGGGCATCGGCGATCACCAGGTGCCCAACCTCTCCACCGAGCTGCTCGCCCGGGCCCTGGGGGCGGCCTACCTCGCCCCCGGAAACCGCGAGCTCTACGCCCTGCCCGCGGCGAGCAGCGCGGTCACCAGCGGCAACGCGCTCCTCGACTACGACTACGGCCTGGGCCCGGTGCCCGCGGAGAACGTGCCGATGGAGGAGGGGGAAGATCCGCACGACAAGGTCTTCTTCGAGCCCACGGCGCAGGCCTCCATCTTCACCTTCCTCACCACCGGTGAGGCACGAAGCTATTGCGACGGGGCCTGTGACCCGGACTGACTTGGCCTACTGGCTGAGCAACATCGTCTCGTAGGCGGCGCGCAGATCGCGGACGCCTTCACGCGTGGGGTCGAGCTTCTCGGCGGCGGCGAGCGCCATGAGCGCGCGCGGGAGCTGCTCGCGCTTCTCGTAGGCGCGGGCCAGGGCGATGTGGTCGTCGACGGTGTGCAGCGCCTCGCTGGGAATGCGCGGGAAACGTCGTAAGTCACGGAAGTTGCGCGTGCTCGTTTCCTTGTGGAGATTCCGGGGCGCGGAGAACTCGACCAGCAGGTTGTCGTCGGTGTTGAGGGGTACCTCGCCGGCGAACTCGAGCAAGGTGTCGCGGTCGAAGAGCCAGGTGGACAGCATGAGCCAACGGTCGGTGAGCTCGATGGTGTCCATGTCGCGGGTGAGCACCGGGTCCTTGGAGCGCAGGGCCTCGAAGGCCTCGGGACTGAGCGGCATGGGACTATCGCTACCCACCATCACGAGGTCCGCGTCTTCGATGGTGGCGAAGACGTGCACGTAGGGGAAGACAGTGGCGAAGGTCTTCATCACCGCGCGGAGATCGCGGTTGTCCATCCCGTACATCTGCACCCACTGGGCCCAGACACCCCCTGGGGAGAGGCGGGCCTTGCCCATCTCGAAGAACTCGCGGGTGAAGAGGTTCGAGACGCCGGTGAGCCAGGGGTTCGACGGCTCGCACACGATCACGTCGTAGGCACCGGGCGGCGTGAGCAGGAGCTGGTTGCGACCGTCGTTGGCGATGAGGTTCACGCGCGGGTCGTCGAGGGCGTCGTGGTTCCAGGGCCGGAAGAACTCGGTTGCTTCGCGGATCCTCGGCTCGATCTCCACCACGTCGATCTCTTTGAGCTCACGATGGAGCGTCGCGGCGCCGAGCGTGATGCCGCTGGCGAGGCCGATGACGACGGCCTTCTGCGCGCGGCCGGCGGTGAAGGCGAAGGGCAGGTGAGTGACGAGGATCTGCGTCGGCATGTCGGTGGTGCTCGATGCGTCGATCTTCCCGTTGTTGGCGAGCCAGACGTTGCCCGTCTTCTTGTTGCGGGCCACCGTCACCACGGTGGAGAGGCCCTCGGCGTAGAAGAGCATCTCGTAGCGGTCGATCATGTCGCGCTGGATCTCGGCCTGTGTGGGCTCGGCGAGATTGTCGACGTACTTGTACACGCCCGTCGTCATCAGCATCGGTTCCCAGGGCGGGGCTGCTTTCGCCACGACGAAGGCGAGGAGGCCAACAACCAGCCCAGCGGCGCCGTTGTAGACGGGTTCCTTGTCGCTGCGCGGTCGCGACAGAAAGGCCGCGAGGGCAGCGCCGAGGTTCACCGCGATGCAGGCGATCACCGTGCCGCGCACCTGGAATTGCGGAAGCAGGACGAAGCCCGCGAGGAATGCGCCGAGAAGGGCGCCGACGGTGTTCGCCGAGTAGATACCCCCCACGGAGCGGGACAGGTCGCGACTGCGTAGGGCCGCCACCAGCATCGGGAAGGTGGCCCCCATGAAGAGGGCCGGGGGCGCCATGAGCGCCACGGCGATGAGGCACTTCGTGGGCCACAAGAGCGTATCGGCCATGGGCTCGATGGCGAAGTAGGCCTTCACGAAGGTGAGCGGGAGCCACCGCCAGCGGAACATCGCGCCGAAGGTGAGGAGCGCCACGGCGAGCTGCGCGACCACCACCCCGAGCCAAGCCCGGTCGCGACGAGCGAAACGCTGTGCGAGTCCCGCGCCGCCCTCGCCGCCGATGGCGATGCCCACGAGGAACGCCAGCAGCATCACGGTGAAGGCGTAGGTGGATGCCCCGAGGATCAACGTGAGTAGGCGGAACCAGGCCACCTCCAGCGCCAACGAGGAGAAGCCTGCGAGCGCGGCGATCAGGTACCAGGGCCACGGGGAAGACTCGGCGCCCGGGGAGATGGGCTCCACCGGCGCGGGCGCGTTCTCCGCCTCGACGCGAGATTCTTCCTCGAGCTGCCGGTCGAGCCGCCAAGCCACGGCGGCAAGCGCGAAGTTCACGCAGGCGGCGAGGAGGGTGGTGCCGAAGACACCGATGCCCGGGAGGAGGTAAAAGCCGGCCAGCCAGGTGCCAAAGACGGCCCCGGCCGTGTTGACCGCGTAGAGCCGCCCTGCCGAGGCGAGGGAGCCCTCGGCCACCGGCAGGCGAACCAGGAGGGGGAGCGTGGCGCCCATCGCGGCGGTGGGGAGAAGCAGGACCACGCCGAGCACGAGGAACTGGAAGACGCCGAAGCTCACCACGCTCGGGCTGAAGGCATGCCAGAAGCCGAGGTACAAGGGCTCGATGGCGTCGAGAAGCAGGGGAAAGATCAGCGCGAACGCGCCGATGCCGGCTTCGAGGATGGCGTAGGCGCGGAGCGGTCGCGACACGCGACTTGCGTGGCGGGCGCCGATCGCGCCGCCCGCGGCGAGGCCGGTCATGAAGGCGGCGAGCACCGTGGCGATGGCGAACTGCGAGGTGCCGAAGATGCGGTGCAGCTCGCGTGACCAGATGGACTCGTAGACGAGGCCAGCCGCGCCGGAGACGAAGAAGAGGATGACGAGGCGGTTCAAAGCGCCGCCGGTGTAATCCGGGGCCCCCCAGGCGTGACGCCCAGGGCGCGCCGCTCAGGGCGCGAGATCGCCGGAGGTGTACAGGTTGCTCATGTTCTCGCCCGCGCTCTCCATCTCGTCCTGGAACGTGGGCATGAAGACGTAGGCGGCGGCGACCACGGCCACGCAGATGACCGCGATCACCAGCGCCCACTCGACGGTTGACTGGCCCTGGCGGCGGAAGCCTCGCACGGCCCCATCATATCGCGATAAGCCGCCGCGGAAATGTACCCGCACCAGAAGCTCGAGTGGACGCAGGAGCACCTCGAGGAGAGACTCGCCGGGTCGCCCGACGACACCGCCGCGCGGGCCGAGCTGGCGCGCGTCTGCCTGTCGCGAGCGCTCTACCATCATGGCGGCGAATCTCTGGCGGCGTCGGCGCTCCAGCATGCCAAGCGGGTCGTGCACGACCAGCCCGAGAACGCCGAGGGGCACGTGATCTGCGGGGCCGCGATGGTGGCGTTGGAGCGTCCCGACGGCGCGCAACGATACCTCGACGAGGCGCTTCGGCTCGACCCCACCCGGGCCGACCTCCACCTCGCGCTCGGGGCGCTGTACCGCGCCCAGAAAGACCTCCACCTGGCGATCCGTCACCTCGAGAACGCCTGCCGGGCCTCGCCGGAGAGCTGGGAGTCGCACCTGCTCCTCGGACGCACGCTGGCCGAGCGAGCGCGCCAGGTTGGCGGAACTCGCCTCATCGAACGCGCGCAGTTCCACATGGTGCAGGCACTTGCCCGCGAACCGAGCCCGGACTTGTTGCCGGTCCTGATGCGCGACCTCGGGTTGCTCTGCCTGCAAACGGGTCGATATCACGACGCCGAGAAGCTCTTCGTACGCCTCCGCCAGCACCCGAGGTTCTCGAACGCGGCGCGCAAACACCTGGGCCAAGTGGCTTTCGGGCTCGGCAAGTACAAGGGCGCGATCCAGCACTACCGGCAGTTCCTCGAGGGTGTCGCCGCGCACGCCCACGGCGATGACGCCGGCGTCCTCGCCCAGATTGGTCTCGCCTACCTCCACCTCGGCGAGCTCGAAAAGGCCCGCGAGCACTGCAACAAGGCGCTGCTCCTCGAACCGGGGCTCCTACCCGCGAGGCACGCGCTCGGTTGTGTTCTCGTTGAGGAGGGCCAAGTAGCAGATGCCATCAAGGTTTTCCGCGACACTCTACAAGACCACCCAGGCGACATGATCAGCTACGTGGAGCTGGCGCGCACCCGCCGCCGGGCGGGCGACGTGGCGTGGCTGCAACGCGCGCTCGAAGTCGAGGTGTCGGGCTTCGACCAGCTCCCGCCCACCGGAGGCGACGAGGCCCCGCGAACCGTCGCACGGCGTCGCATCAGCGTTTTGCTCGAGGAGCTCAAGGTGGTCGGCCCCAGCTCGGTGAGCGTGATCCTGGGGGTGGTCGAGCGCACCGAGGACGAAGGACTGCGCTTCGCGCTGTGGGAAACGGCATGCGGGCTCACCGCAGGCCACGTGGCCGACGAGCTGGGCGGGAGGCTCCGCGAGGCGGGGCGGTGCTACTCGGTCGGACTCGCGCGCAACGCGCTCGCGGCGGCGGCGTTCATCCCCGAGCCCGCGCTCACGGCGGGCCTCCACGTCACCATGGAAGACATCCAACGCGCAGCCGTGGAGCGGAGAGGCAACGCCACCGACCTCACGGCGCACCGTCGTGCGGTGGAGGCTGAGCGTGAAACAGCGCGGGCCTGGCAGGCGATCTTGCTGCTTGCCATCGCGACGCGACGTAGCCGGTCTGCGAGAGAGTTGTTCAGCACCTGGGGCGCCGGTGTGGACGCAGAGCTCGGCGTGGCGGTGCTCGCGGCTCAAGCCACGTGCGGCGAACCGGAGGCGGCGCGGGCGCTCCACCGTCGTGCTCAAGAGCGGGGGGCGTCGGTGGTCATCGACAAGCTGCTCGCCAAGGTCTCGCCCCCGGCGTCGCGCGGTGAGCCCCAGCCCGTGGGGAGCGGCGACATCAAGTGCAGCGCCTGCGGCCGGGGCACCGCCGAGGGCGCCCCCCTGTTCTCGGGTACCCGCGCGGTCCTGTGCTCGGTGTGCGTGAGTGAGCTGGTGCGGGATCGCCGCGAGTCGGCCTCGCCGGAGAGCGCGACCTGTCATCTGTGTGGTCGCACTGCCTTCGAGTCGCGCGGCCTGTGGCGCAAGGCGGGCATCGACGCCTGCGCGCACTGTCTCGAGTTCAGCGTGGGCCTGCGGGAGCGCGAGGAAGTGGATCGCTTCCTGGCGAGCTGGTGATCAGGCTGTAGACTGTAGGGATTAGGCCGTAGGAACGAGCGTTTTCGCTTGGCGGAGCCTGGAGTCTCCTCAGGCGTCGAGAGTGCCTTCGACCCCAGGGCCCTCGCGAGCGCTCGGGGTGCCTGGACCTGCCCTTCACCACGGCGGCCCTGGCCTGCAGCCTACAGCCTACAGCCTTCAATCAGGCAAATCCTGCACCGCCATGCGCGAGCAGGAGATCCGGCGCAGGTACGTGGTGTAATTGAAGCTCGGGCTGTTCGCCGGGTCGTGGCAGGCGCGGCAGGTGGCCTCCGTCACCAGCGCGCTCTGGCTCCCGTCTTGCTGCGCGTGGCCGCGCATCGGGCCGTGGCAGGCCTCGCACTGCACCGCCTTGTAGGCCTCCACCGTGCGGGCATCGAGCGCCGAGAAGCCCCCGGGTTTGCCGAAACCCGTGGAATGACAGCCCACGCACTCCGGGTTGCGCGCCGATTTCCGCGCCTCGAGGGAAGCCCATGCCTTCGCGTGGTCGTCGAAGCCCCAACTGGCCAGGCGGTCGCCGTGGCAGGACGAGCAGGCCGCCGACGTGCCGTAGGGCGACCCCGTGGGGCGAGCCACCTCGGCGCGAGCCGTGGCGAGCTGGCTCGAGTGGAACGCGTCGACGAGCTTGGCGACAGGCGTGTCGCCATCGAGGTCGGGGGCGAGGGGACGGGTGGACACGACCGCCACGTTGCGTCCCCGGGTGGCCTCGCTGAGGGCGAGGCGATCGCGCTCGAAGGCCTCTCCGAGCACGGTGGCGCCGGCCTCGGCCACGTCGGCGCGTTCACGGGCACTGGCGACGGACTTCCAGGTGCCCCCGTCTTCGATGGCCCATGGGCCGGGCGTGCTGCCCAGGCTGAGGTGGATCACGGTCACGTATCGACCTCGGCCGGGCGTCTCGATGACCGGCGCGCCCTTTCCGGTCCACGGTTCCTCGAGGTTCTCCCCCGCCGTGGCCAGCACCGCCCCCAGGCCGGGGACGCCCTCGGCCACCTGGCGGTTGACGGCCGCCACGGCGTTGGAGAGCACAACCCAGGTGTCGGCTTCGCCGGTCATGGCGCCGCGAACCGCGCTCACCGCGTCGTGAGCGGGCACGGCATCGACCGGGGCCGAGAGCCCGATCACGCCGACACGAACGCCGCCACGCTCGACAACCGTTGCGGCCGCGAAGGGGGCGCCCCAGGTGGCGGATACGGTCGCGTGCCTGGCCAGCCATTCGGTCGGCATGGCGGCGTGATCGAGGGGGCCCGGTGCCCAGGCGTCGAGCCCGGTGGCCCTGGCGAGCTGCATCACCGCCTCGGCGCGGTCGCTGGACTCTGACGGCGCCTTGCCGGGGACAGGCTTGGCCAGCATCTCACCCGCATCGAGCACGAAGAGGGGGGGGTCCTGTGCCTCCCGGTAACGGGCGAGCAGGCGCTCGCGCCGGGCGAAGCCCCCATAGGGCGTCGTGGGACAGCCGCAAGGTTCAACCTCGCCGCGCACCTCGGCGGTGAAGGCGATCACCGCCTCTCGGAGGGGGCGCTCGTCGCCGCGCGTGACGGGCCGGTCGTCCAGGCGAGGGGGCAGCGTGGGCAGGGCATGAGTGGGCGCCGAACCGGGCTCGGAGGTGCAGGCGAGGATGAAGGCGAGGAAGGCGTGCATGCCAGGAGTAGGTGACGGCTCGCGCGGGGCCGGTGTGCCGCCCATATAGTTTGCCGGCCTTCGGAGCGGTCATGCTGAGCTGGCTGGGATTTGTCGCGAGCGCGTTTGCCTTTGCCCCCGTGGAGGACGTGCCCCAGGGTATCGAACCAAACCGGCTCTTTGTCACACACCTGCCCGAGCAACTGGCGCTCGCCCACCAGCCGGCCTGGGCCGAGTTCACCCGGGGCGAGGGGCAAGGCTGGGCGGCGCGTTTCGACGAGGCCACCGGCACGCCGCATCGCGCCTGGGGCCCCGGCATCGCGATGGGCTCGGGGGACCCGACCTTGGCATTGATGGCCTTCCTCGAGCGAAACCATGAGATTCTCGGCGTCCCGGCATCGACGCTGCAGCTCCGCAACGCCAACCACGTGGCGCGGACCGATACCTGGTACGTGGAGTTCGACCGGCTGGTGCGCGGCGTGCCCGTCTGGGGCGCCGGCGTCACCGCGCGGGTGCGCGAGGGGGAGCTGGTGCTGCTCGGGGTCGACACTCACCCCGGCGCCCAGGTGGGCAGCGCCGAGATCAGCCCTGCCGACGCCCTCATCGCCGCGGCCCTCGATGGCGCCGCACCGCTGGCGGACCACAGCGATGGCGCGGCGCGCCTAGTGCTCTTGCCGAGCGATGGGGGCGGTCGCGTGGTGTACCGGCTCGCCTACGAGGTGCGCACCCAGACGACGGTCCCGGTGGGCCGATGGGTGAGCTTCGTCGATGCGACGACCGGCGACGTCCTGGGCTTTTACAACGAGGTCCGTTTCCTCGCGGGGACGGTGTACGGCTACCACCCTGAGCGCACCCTCGACGGCAGCTTCGCCACCACGGCGCTGCCCCTGGTGTTCGTGGAAGGAGCCAGCACGGGCGCTGAGGTGGAGGCCGGGGAGGACGGCAGCTTCGCGCTTCCGGACGACGAGAGCGCCGTCACCTACCTCCGGGGCAAGTACCTGGAGGTGCGCAACCGGGCGGGCGCCGAGGGCGAGTTGGCCATCGAGGGTGCCAACCCCACGTGGACCGAGGACACCGCCACCCTCGCCGAGATCGCGAGCTACGCGTTCGTACACGACGTGCGCGAGTGGTCGCTCAACATCGCACCCGAGGTGCGCATGGCGAGCGAGGAGCTCGTGTCCAACGTGAACGACAGCAGCGGCAACTGCAACGCCTATTACGACGGCAACCTCAACTTCTACTCGGCCGGCGGCGGCTGCAACAACACTGGCCAGATCGCCGACGTGAACTACCACGAGTGGGGCCACGGCTTCCACTATTACAGCCTGGAAGCGGGTAGTTTCGACGGGACCATCAGTGAGGGCGCCGGCGACATCGTGGCTGTCTTGCTCACCGGCGACGCGACGATGGCGCCCTACTTCATGACCAATGGCGCCGGCATCCGGGAGCTCGCCACCGACATGGTGTACCCCGACGACGTCGTCAACGAGGTGCACTACGACGGCCTCATCTTCGGCGGCGCGGTTTGGGATCTCTGGGAGAACCTCCTCGATACCTATGGCGAGACACGGCGTGAGCGGGGCGAGGCTTGGCGGGTGACGTCCACCCTCTTCGCCGACGCGCTCAAGGCCGGTCCCACCCTCGAGTCCGCATATGACGAGTTCGTCGCCGCGGATGACGACGACGGCGACCTCACCAACGGGACGCCTCATTTCTGCGAGATCTCGGAGGCCTTTGGCCGCCATGGCCTCGGACCTCTCGCGGGCGATGGCGCCGTCGCCGTGGATCACGCGGCGCTGGCCAACCAGCCCGCGGCCGCCGACATCGCCGTGAGCGGTAGCGTCGTGAACCTCGCCGCCGCCTGCGTGGAGTTCACGCCGGCCAGCGTCGACGTGGTGTACAGCACCGATCACGGCGCCAGCTGGTCGCGGGTGGCGGGCAACCTCGCGGGCAACGACTTCTCCGCTGCCATCCCCGGCCTCCCTGAGGGCACCATCGTCGAGTACTACATCGACGTGGCGGGCTCGGACGGCAGCGAGGCCGCGTGGCCACAGGGTGCTTTCATCGCGCCCTTCACCTTCTACGTGGGCGAGCTCGAGGAGATCTACTGCGAGAGCTTCGAGAGCGTGGACGACGGGGGCTACACCCACGAGTTGATCGATGGTCGCGAGCGCGAGGGTGCCGACGACTGGACCTTCGACACGCCCAGTGGCTACGCCGATGATCCGAGCGAGGCATTCAGCGGCCGGCGCGTGTGGGGCAACGACCTCGGCGGTGGCAACTACAACGGCGAGTACCAGCCGGACGTCACCAACCGCCTCAGTAGCGTGGCGATCGACGTGGGCAGCGCCACGCGGGTGATCGTGCAGTACCGGCGGTGGCTCAACGTCGAGGATGGCGAGTACGACCGAGCGCGGGTGTACGCCAACGACGCGGTAATCTGGGAGAACTACGACTCCAACGATCCTGACGGCGGCGCACACACGGCCGACCAGGAATGGGTGCTGCACACTCTGGCGGCCGACGTGTCGGGTCCGCTCACGCTCGGTTGGGAGATCGAGAGCGATGGCGGCCTCGAGATGGGCGGCTGGAACCTCGACGACGTCTGTGTGTACCGTCCGCTCGCGACGCCGGAGAGCAACGAGGCCGACGATAGCGGCGCGCTCGACACCGCTGTCGACCCCGGTACCGACGAGGGGCAGGACGTGGATGACGGCGGCAAGCTCGACATCTCCCCCGGCGGTTGTGGTTGCGACGCTGGTGGCGCCGCTGGGCTCGGTGCCCTCGGCACGCTCCTGGCGGCGGCGGCCGGCGCGAGGCGCCGCCGGTGATCCTGGCCGTCGGCCTGGCTCTCGCGGAATTACCGCTGCCGGACTACCGGCTGGCGGTGACCGAGGCCGCCGGGGCCGAGGTGGCCCGGATTGCTCGAGAGAGTACCGCAGACGAGGCGGAAGACTTCGCGCGGCGCTGGATGCGCGCGGTGGGTGAGAGCGCCCGAGTGCAGTATGAGATGGGGCTCGCCTGGCGCCTGGCCGGGGACGACGCGCGCGCGGCGGCCGCCATCGACCGGTCGGTCGAGCTCGATCCTGAGCTGGTCGCGGCGCGCTACGACCGCGGGGAGATTCGCCTCGCTCGGGGCGACATCGACGGCGCAGCTGAGGACATCGCGGTGGTGACTCGGCTCGAGCCGCGGGCCTGGCCGGGCTGGTTTCGTGCGGCCGACGTGGCTGCGCGGCGCGGCGATGCGGCCGCCTTCGAGGTGGCGCTCCTCGCGGCGTTTCGGCATGGCTTCAGCATTCGGCTGGTGGCAAGCGACCCGACGTGGCGTGGCTTCGTCGATGACCCTCGAATTGGCTCGGTGCTCCGGCGCCTGGTGACGGTGTACCAGGGCGAGGCGGCGCTCGAGGCGCTTCGCCGCGACTGAGTCTCGCCGCTCCCCAAACCGGCCGTGATCGCGACCAGACGCGACTTCCCGCCGCGTCAAGAACGCGATAGCCCCAAGCGGCTATGCTCCCCGTGATCGCCATTCTGCTGTCCGTCGCCCGTGCGGACGACGGTTTCAGTCGCGACCCGGAGGGCGTAGGCATCGGCATCCTGCTCGGCGAACCCACTGGCTTCTCGGCGGCCTACCGACCCGGCGGCCGCTTCTGGGTGGACGGTGCGGTGGCGTGGTCGTTCCCGGACTTCGCCCAGTTTCACGCCGACGCCTGTCTGGATCTGGCCGACTTCCGCACCGCCGACATTCCAAACACCCATTTCCCGGTGTGGGTCGGCGCCGGTCCTCGGCTCCGGGTGGGCGCTGGCACTGGTTACGACGCGGTGAACCTGGGTATTCGCGTACCGATCGCGATGGGCGTGTGGCACGACAAGGTGCCCATCGAGGGCTGGGCAGAAATCGTGCCGGTGGTGGGCGTCTGGCCGAGGACCGAGATGGGCATCGACGGTGGCATCGGCGCGCGGATCTACTTCCCGGCTGGCCGCCAGGGACCTCGGCTGTCCAGCCCTGAGCCTGATCCCTACTAGGGTCGGCCACCCCCCGGCCCTGTGTCGCGACACGGGGCCCCCGATCTCCAGGTAATCCGCCGCCCGGATCCCGTACTTTGCCTCGGGCAGCGGGTCCTGCCGCCCCTGGCGTCCCCATCGGCTGCGCTGCGCTCCGCGATGGGGCGCGCCAGGGACGTCACCCGCCCCACCCCAACTCGGGACCGGGCGGCTCGATCACGTCGGCTCGACCCCGCTGCAACCGGGCCGGGGGTGGCCTCGGGCTGGCACCGGTCTGCAGGGGGCGTAGTCGCGCGACGCAGGGTTGCGTCGCCCGCCCCCGGGCGTGCTGCTTCGGGATCTTCGACGGGGAACGGCCACCACAAAAGCAACAACCCCCCCCAAGCGACAGCCCTCCGAGAAGGGGTGTGTCAAGGGAGGGGGGGAGAGCCCGCCGTTGGCCGTGCTATTTGCACGGCCAACGCCGTAGCCCGGAGGCCCGAGGGCCGGAGGGCGTAGGGCAGCGGGCGGTAGGGGGGGAACCCGCCTACGCGGGTTCCCCCCCTCAACGACTAGTGACTGTGCCCGTGGCCGGCGCCGTCGTCTTCCTCTTCCTTGTACTCGGCCACCATGGCCTCGGTAGTGAGCAAAAGCGAGGCGACGGACGCCGCGTTCTCGAGCGCGGCGCGGGTAACCTTCGTGGGGTCGATCACGCCGGAGGCGTAGAGGTCTTCGTAGGCGCCGGTGGCGGCGTTGTAGCCGAAGCCGCCGGTGCCGTTGCGGACCTTCTCGAGCACGATGCTAGCCTCGCCGCCGCCGTTGGCGACGATCTGGCGCAGGGGCTCCTCGACCGAGCGACGCACGATCTCGACGCCGAAGCGCTGCTCGCCCTCGGCGCTCACGCTGTCGAGTGCGCGCTGCGCACGAATCAGGTCCACGCCGCCGCCGGGGAGGAGGCCCTCCTCGACCGCCGCGCG
>SXON01000035.1 GCA_005778355.1 Pseudomonadota bacterium
CTCCTGCAGCCCCTGTACGTGGAGGACGCCACCTTCTTGCCGCACCAAGCGGTCGCCGTCATAGACGGAGACCCTCTCAAGGCGCAGCCGGAGCTCCGTGGCTGTGGCATCGACCCCGATGACGAGCGCATCGTGGAATTCGCGCGTATCCATGCTTGCCTCTCACGGGTACAGGGGGGCGAAATGCAGGACAAAGCTCGCGCATGCCTGACGCTCCTCGCAGGACCCGGGGTGCTCATCGCGAGGATCACACGTCGCGACCGGGCGTGTCAATCGGTCGAGCGAGAAATTTTGATCGGCATGCGGGTGGTCCCCGTGTCGCGACATAGGGCCGGGCGGGGCCGACAGCAGACAAGGGTGACGAACCGAGGCCCCGCCCGGCCCGCTCGCAGCGGGGTCGAGCCGACGTGATTGAGGTGCCCGGCTCCCAGCTTGAGACGACCGGGTGGCACCCCTGGCGCGCCCCATCGCGGAGCGCAGCGCAGCCGATGGGGATGCCAGGGGTGACAGGACCCGGCGGCCGAAGGCCGTGCACGACAGGCCGGGCACCGGGATCGCCTGGAGATCGGGGGTCCCCGCGTCGCGACACAGGGCCGGGCGGGGCCGACCTAGGCTCGGAAAGCCCCCTCGAGGTCCGCAATCAAGTCATCAACATCCTCGATCCCCACGCTGAGCCGGATGAGCCCGTCGGCAATCCCGGCCGCCCGGCGCTTCTCCGGCTCGATGCTCGCGTGCGTCATCAGCGCCGGGGTCTCGATGAGGGACTCCACCCCGCCCAGCGACTCCGCCAGCGTGAAGATGCGCGTGGCGGCCACGAAGCGCCGCGCGCGGTCGAGGTCGCCCTTGAGCTCGAACGAGATCATGCCGCCGAAGCCCGACATCTGCTCCCGCGCCACCGGTGAGCGCATCGGGTAGTACACGCGCTCCACGTCGGGGTGGGCCGACAAGAACTCCACGATCACGCTGGCGTTCTTCTGGTGCCGCTCCATGCGCACGGAGAGCGTCTTCACGCCCCGCAAGGTGAGCCAGCTGTCCATCGGCCCGGGGACGGCGCCGGCGGCGTTCTGGAGGAACTTCATCTTGGCGTAGACCGCGTCGTCGTTGAGGGCCGCGAAACCACCCACCACGTCGCTGTGACCATTGAGGTACTTCGTGGTGCTGTGCACGACGATGTCGGCACCGAGGGCCAGCGGGCGCTGGAAATAGGGGGTCGCGAAGGTGTTGTCGACGACCAGGATCGCCCCCACCTCGCGACAGCGTCGCGACACGGCGACGATGTCGCTCACCTTGAGTAGCGGGTTGGTGGGCGTTTCCAGCCACACCAGCCGCGTGTTCTCGGGGATGAGGGCGGCCGGATCGCTGCTCGAGAAGTCGGCGTACTGGAAGTTGACGCCCCACTCTCGGAGCACTTTGTCGAACAGCCGGTAGGTGCCGCCGTACACGTCGTCGCCGCAGAGGACGAGGTCGCCCGGGCGCACCAGCGAGCGGAGGATCACGTCGGTGGCCGCGAGACCGGACGCGAAGCTGAGGCCGTACTTGCCGCCTTCGAGCGCCGCGAGACAGTCCTGGAGCGCCGTGCGCGTGGGGTTGTCGGTGCGGCTGTACTCGTAGCCCTTGTGCCCCCCCACGCCCTCCTGGGCGTAGGTGGACACCTGGTAGATCGGTGTCATCACCGCGCCCGTCGTGGGATCGGGCACCTGGCCGGCGTGGATGGCGAGGGTGTCGAAGCGTGCGGATGAGGGAGCCATCAGGCGCGCTCGCGGGCCATGGCGGTGACGCCGCCGATGTAGTCGATGAGATCGATGCGCGTGATGATGTCGAAGGGGCGGCCGTTCTCGTCGATCACGAACGCCACCTTGGCGCGCTTGAAGAGCTCCACCAGCACGGCCACCTCGGTGTCCTCGTCGACCGTGCAATAGTTGGTTTCCATCAGCTCGCGAACGGTGCCGGACCCCCGCGCGCTGCCGGCGCTATCGAGGGCTCGCTCCAGCAGTCGCGACTCGTGCAGGATTCCGGACACCTTGCCGTCCTCGATCACCGGCACCTGCGACACGCCGTGGAGCTTCATGAGGCCCACCACTTCGCTCACCTTGTGCGTGGGCACCGAGGTGATGAGCTCGCGTCCCCGGCCCTTCTTGTCCATCAGCTCGCGCACGTGCCCAAGGCCGAGATCTTCCTCGAGGAAGCCGTTCTCGCGCATCCAGTTGTCGTTGTAGACCTTCGACAAGTAGCGAGCGCCGCTGTCGGGGAGAATGACCAGCGCCACCGTGTCTTTCGTGGCGTGCTGCTTCATCCACTTCACCGCGCCGGCCACGGCCGCACCGGAGGAAGAACCAGAGAAGATCGCCTCCTCGCGCACCAGGCGCCGGGTGTAGACGAAGCACTCCTTGTCGTTCACGCGCACCACGTCATCGACGTAGGTGAAATCCATCGCCGAAGGCAGGAAGTCCTCGCCGATGCCCTCCACCTTGTAGCTGTAGGGCTTCGTCAGCTGGCCGGTGTGGAAGTAGTCGAAGTAGAGCGAGCCCACGGGATCCACGCCGACGACGCGGATCTTCGGGTTCTTCTCCTTGAGGTACTTGCCGGTGCCCGACACCGTGCCGCCGGTACCGAGGCCGCAGATGAGCACGTCGATCTTGCCGTCGAACTGGTTCCAGATCTCGGGGCCCGTGCTCTCGTAGTGAGCCTGGGCGTTGCTCGGGTTGTGGTACTGGTTCGAGTAGGCGGCGCCGGGCGTTTCCGCGACCAGGCGTTTCGCGGTCAAGTAGTAGGACTGCGGGTCGTCGGGCTCCACGTCGGTGGGACAGATCACCACGCGCGCGCCGTAGGCCCGGAGCGCCGCACGCTTCTCCTCGGACTGCTTGTCGGGCATCACGAAGATGGTCTTGTAGCCGCGAATCGCCGCGACCATCGCAAGCCCCGCCCCGGTGTTGCCGCTGGTGGCCTCGACGATCGTGCCACCCGGCTTGAGCTGCCCGCTCGCTTCGAGATCGTTGATGATCTTGAGCGCCATGCGGTCTTTCACGCTGTTGGCGGGGTTCATGTACTCCACCTTGGCGTAGAGCGTGCCGGGCATCCCCGCCGTCACCCGGTTCAGGCGCACAGCCGGGGTGTCGCCGATGCACTCGATCATGTTGTTGTAGACGCGACGCATGGAGTCTCTCGGGAAAAGGCGCGGCGCCTATCCCGATCCCACCCGCTCGACCCCTGGGCGCAATGGCCCTCGAAAAAGACCTCAAGTCCCACCGCGGCCGGCCGATAGCGCGCCCGGAGCCCCTCCCCCATGCTCGCGACCGCGACCACCAGCCCTGGCATCATGCTCGTGGGCGCCGCCTCCCACGCCGTTCCTGTGCTCACCATGCTCGAGGGCGAGGAAGCAAGCCGGAGCTGGCTCCTCGGCGAGAAGGAGCTTGTTTTCGGTCGCGACCTGACTTGCGACGTGCCCCTCGCAGACGCCAAGGCCTCGCGCAAGCACGCGCGCGTGCGTTGGACCAACCCGAAGCTCGGTTGCGAGAACCCGGTCGTCACGGCCTGCGACCTGGGCAGCACGAACGGCACCTGGGTGAACGGACGACGCCTCGACGGCGAGGTGGAGCTGCGCGAGCACGACAAGCTGCTCGTGGGCTCCACGCTCTTTGGCTACGCGCTGCGCATCGACGAGGAGATCGAGGCCCAGCGGCGGCTGGTGCAGCGGGCCACCACCGATGGCCTCACCGCGCTCGCCAACCGGGAGGTGTTTGACCGGACGCTGCGCCGCGAGTTCGAGCGGGCGCGGCGCTACACGCGTCCCCTGTCGCTGCTCGTGGCCGACGCCGATGACTTCAAGAGCATCAACGACCGTTTTGGTCACCGGGTGGGCGACCTCGTGATTCGCCAGATCGGCCGGATCGTGCGCGACAACCTCCGCCTGAGCGACCTCGGCGCCCGGCTCGGCGGCGAGGAGTTCGCGATCATCCTGCCCGAGACCCCCATCGAGGGCGCCCTGGCCGTGGGCGAGCGCCTTCGCCAGGCGGTGGCCGACTTCCCGATGGTGCTCGACCAGGACCCGCTCCGGGCCACGGTGAGCGTGGGCCTCGTGGAGCTCGACGGGGGTTTCCACCACCCCGACGGCTTCCTCGAAGCCAGCGACCGCGCGTTGTACCGGGCGAAGCGCGCGGGGAAGAATCGCTGCGTGGTGCACGTGGGGGGCTAGGGAAAGGGGCTACTCGCGCGACGCCGCCCCCCTCAACCCCACCGGGTACAGCGCGTGCACCTTCTCCCGGGACAACGGCGCCAACCGGTCGAGCGTGTCGCGACCGGTGGGCAGCGGCAAGAGCCGCACCGCGTCGGGCGAGCTTCGTAAGGTAGAAATCGCGAAGTTCTCGGAGGGGTCCACGCGCGCTGCGGGCAGGTAGCTCCGGTGGCAGGCGTGGAAGAGCCGGGGGTAGAGCTCCGCAACCTCGACGGGCCAGGCGTCACCCGGGAGCCCGAATCCGCGCACCACGCCGAGCATCGCGATCCCGGTGTGCGCGGCGTCGGCTGCGGCGCGGAAGTCGGGCTGGGAATAGCGGAATCGCTGCGGATCGAGCACGGAGAAGCCTGACTTCCCGTAGGCAACGAGGCGAACCGTGCTCTCGGGCACGTCGTGAGTCACAGGCTCCATCTCGGCGGCCACCATGGTGGGGAAACTCCGGCGGTAGCGCTCGCGATGCGCGACGCGGGCCAGCGTCATCGGCAGCGCACGGAACACCGCGGCGAGCCCAGAACGTCGCCACTCGGGCACGATCAGCGAGTGCGAGAGCGCCACCAGCGAGGCGCCTGCCCGCAGATCGACATCCACGTAGCAGTCGCGAACGCCCACCAGCTCATCGCCGTCCCACGCGCCCACGAGGTGGTAGCTGCCTTCGGCGCCGCCGCCGAAGTCGATCACCCGTTCGCGGACGAAGCGCGCGAGGACCTCGCGGTCTTCGAGCTCGCCGAGGGGTCCGAAGAAGCCGTCCAAGAGGTCGTACGCGGCGCGGAAGTCGGGGCTATCGGCGTCGCGGATCTCGGCGACACGAAGCCGAGACGCAGCGGCGAGGGCCTTGTCGCGATCAGCGTCGCTGAGGTCGCCGGGGTCGAGGCGCATCGCCGCGATCTAGCGCGATCAGGTGAAGCTCCCTATTGCACCACCCCGCCGATGCCCCCGGTCCAGTAGTCGATGCTGCCGTCGTCGCCCCACAGGGTCCCGCTGATCGCGCTGCCGTCATACGAGGCGGAGACCGCGACGATGAGCGTGCCGTTGTCCCAGCCCGCGTTGACTCTCCGGGCCGTAGCCGTCCCGTCGATCCGCCCGGACTGCATCGGCCGACCGGCGATTCGACACGATGCGCGGCCGTACACGGTGCCGTCCGCGAAGATGCCGAGCCAGAAGGAACCCCAGCAAACATCGTAGTCAACGTCGCCGCCGCTCCGCGAGCCCTCGCGAGCGGGCTCCGCTATGTAGGTGACGTGGGCGAGACGGAGGTCCCCCCAGTAGACCACGCCCCCAGCCGCATCGACACGGGAGGCATCCAACGCCTCGGTGAACTCCGGGTCGTCCGCGAGCCACGCGTCCAGCGCGCCCTCGTCGAACTCGCCGCCCTCGAAGACATCCGGCTCCGCACAGGCCAACGCGAAAAGAAGTGGAGCGACCATTCGGTGACGTTACCACCAGTCGCGGCGGCGTCTCAAGCCGCGTCGCCCCGGTCGCTCGACCGAGCCGCGAGCCACGCCTCGATCGTGGCCGCGTCGCCCGGGCGACAGATGCCGAAGCCCTGGAGGGCCTCACACCCGAGCTCCACCAACGCGCCCCGCTGAGTCTCGGTCTCCACGCCCTCGGCCACGGTATGGAGCCCCAGCGAGCGCGCCAGGGCCACGATCGTCTCGGTGATCTTTCGGTCCTCGGTGCTGCCCGGCAGCTCGCCCACGAAGCTGCGGTCGACCTTCAGCACCGACACCGGGAATCGTCGCAGGTAGGCGAGCGAGGAATAGCCGGTGCCGAAATCGTCGATCGCGCTGCGGCCGCCGAGCGCGTGCAGCGCGGCGAGCACCGCGCGCGTCTGGGGCGTGTGATCCGCAAGCAAGCTCTCGGTGATCTCGACCTCCAGGGCCGACCCGGGCAGCCCCGCGACTGCGATCGCCGAGGTGACCATGTCGATGAAGCCGACCGCCCGGATTTGGCGAGGCGACACGTTCACCGCGAGCCGGAGATCGGTGTGCCCGGCCGCGCGCCATGCCGCGCACTGGCGACACGCAATCCTGAGCACCCAGGCGCCCGCATCGACGATGAGACCGGTGTCTTCGAGCGCCGCGATGAAGTCTCCCGGCGGCACCACGCCCCGCTCGGGGTGACGCCACCGCACGAGGGCCTCCACGGCCAAGACGGCCCCGGTCCGACTGCACACCTGTGGCTGGTAATGCAGGAAGAACTCCTCACGATCGACGGCGCGCCGCAGCTCGTTGTGCAGCAGGACCTTGCGCGATGTCCGCGTGTCGATGTCCGCCGCGTAGACGACAACGGTGTTTCGGCCGGATTCTTTCGCCCGGTACATCGCCGCGTCCGCGTGGCGCAGGAGCGTCGACGCGTCGGCGCCGTCGCGTGGGAAAAGGGCGACGCCCAGGCTGGCGCTGGCGTGGTGGTCGGCGCCGTGCACGACGAAGGGGGCCCGGATCGCCGTCTGAACGCGCGAGGCAAGGACCATCGCCCACTCCCCGTCGGGCGCCGCCGTGAGAATGACGAACTCGTCGCCGCCGAAGCGAGCGACCACCGTTCCCGGCTCGGCGAGCATGCCGAGCCGCCGCGCGATCTGGAGGAGAATCTGGTCGCCGACCTCGTGACCGAGACCGTCGTTGACGAGCTTGAAACTGTCGACATCGATGAACAGGAGCGCGAAGGGATTGCCCTGGCGCACGGCCGCTTCTAGTCGCGACATCATCTCGTGCCGGTTGGGGAGATTGGTGACGGTGTCGTGCGTGGCGAGATGCGCGATCCGCGCCTCGGCCGCGACACGCTCGGTGACGTCGCGGAAGCTGCTGTTCACCTTGCCGCCCGGGACCACTGTGTTCGTGGCGTCGATCACCAGCACCGCGCCCGCCTTCGTCAGAATCCGGCGCCGCGTGGCCAGGTGGCCGTCACCCAGCACCCGCTGCAGCTCGGTGGGCGGCTCATTGGGCGCGTAGAACTCAGATACTCGACGACCCATCAGCTCGGGCGGCGCGTACCCGAGCATCTCGCAGGCCCGCCGATTCACCTCCTCGATCACCCCGCCGTGATCGCACACCAGGATGCCGTCGCTAGCCTCGGACATGAGCGTGCGGTAACGAAGCTCGCTCGCCTCGAGCGCCTGCCGCTCGTCGGCCACGAGCAGTCGGGCGTGCCGCAAGGCCAGCACCACGAGCGCGGTGAGGATGCCGTGCATCATCGAGGCGCCAACGGGGTCGCCGCTCGGCGGAAGGTAGCCGAGGGGGGGCAGGACCACGGCGAGCACCAGGATGTGCACCCCACCGACCGCGAGGGCCGCGCGCTCGCCCAGGAAGATGCCCGCGATAAGCGTGCTGACCAGCAAGTAGGCGTAGGCGAAGACTTCCACGGGGTTGCTGAGGATCGCCATGTAGGGGCCCAGCATCGTGAGGCCCACCGTGATGGCCACCGCGCCGCGCCAGTGCCCGGCCCGCGCCACGAGCAAGGCCACGGCGATGCCAGCCAGGACCACCATGACCGACCAGAAGGTGCCCTCGTGTCCGGGGACAAGCAGCATCTGGACCGCCGCAGCCGTGCCGCCTGCGGGGAGGATCACCAGCCCCAGCAAACGCAGGAGCAAGGCGACAGAGCGCCGCTCGCCAGGATCCACGATCCCGGCGGGAGGCTCCACCAGGGCCATGATCCGTGCCACCACGACTAGACTCCTATCGACCAAGCAGGCCCTCGCGAGATGGGCGATTAGGCCCACGTGGCGCTGCGCGCGGTCTCAGCTACAACCGCTCGTGCTCCCGCAGCTCACGCACTTGAGGCAGGCGCCGTTGCGGACCATCGTGAGGGCGCCACACTCGGGACAGCCATCCCCCTCGTAGCCACGGGCCTTGGCGTCCTTGATGAGCTGCAGCTTGATCTTGCTGGCGCTGGCCTTCACCGCCGCGGCGTTCGCGCCCAGGTGGTTGCTGGCCGAGAGGGCCGTCGGGGGGGCCACCACCGCCGCAGGCATCGTGATCGGCGCCGCGTCGACATCGACCGCCGTCTCGCTGAGCATCACCGGCCGCACCGCGATCTCCTCCTCCTCGCTCCAGCGGGTTTCCTCGCCAGTCTTGTGGAGCGCGTCGTGACGGAGTTGTTCCTCCTCCACGTGCGCGAGGTCGTTGCGACCCAGGTAGTTCACCGCGAGGTCGCGGAAGATGTAGTCGATGATCGACGTCGCCATCTTGATGCGATCGTGGCCACGCACCGGGCCGTTCGGTTCGAAGCGCGAGAAGACGAACTGGTCGACGAAGCGCTCCAGCGGCACGCCATGCTGCAGGCCGATCGACACGGCGATGGCGAAGCTGTTCATCAAGGAGCGGAACGCGGCGACCTCCATGTGCATGTCGACAAAGATCTCGCCGATGGTGCCGTCGTCGTACTCGCCGGTGCGCAAGAACACCTTGTGCCCGCCCACGATCGCCTTCTGGGTGTAGCCGCGGCGACGGTCCGGTAGACGACGGCGCTTCGCGAGGTAGCGAATGACGAGCTTCTCGGCCACCTGGGTGGCCTGGATCGCCGCAGGCTGCGCCGCGAGCGGCACGCCATCGCCCTCGATCGCATCGTCCGCGATGTCGATCGCCGACAGCAGATCGTCGGCGAACACGCTCGACAGCGGCTGACTGAGCTTCGAACCATCGCGATACAGGGCGTTGGCCTTGATGCCGAGACGCCAGGACAACAGGTAGGCGTTCTTCACGTCGGCGACGGTGGCGTCGTTCTGCATGTTGATCGTCTTGCTGATGGCGCCCGAGATGAAAGGCTGGCAAGCGGCCATCATCCGGATGTGGGCCTCGGCGCTGATGAAGCGCGTGCCCGTACGACCGCAGCGGTTGGCGCAGTCGAAGACCGGCAGGTGCTCGGGCTTCAGCCCCGGCGCACCCTCGATGGTCATGGTGCCGCAGGCGTAGATGTTCGCCGCGTCGACCTGGGCCCGGGTGAAACCCAGCGCCGCGAGCAGGTCGGGCGCGTCGGGGTCGAGGCCGAGCACGTCGCGACAGACGGCAGCGCCGAGGGTGAACTTGTTGAACACGAACTTGAGGTCGAAGGCCCCGCGCAGCGCGGTCTCGATCTTCTGGATGCCCGCGTCGTCGAAGCCCTTGGCCCGCAGCGACTCGTGGTTCACGCCCGGCGCGCCCTTGAGCGTGCACCGCCCGCAGGCGTAGTCGATGATCGCCTTGACTTGCGCCTCGTTGTAGCCGAGCTTGCGCAGGGCCGGGGGCACCGACTCCAAGCCCCGGCGACAAGTAGGTGTGTACTCCACAGGTGGATCTAGTGTGAGCGCGTGTTCATCATCGTCACCACGGAGATTGTGTTTCGCACGGAAGATCTCTCGCTCAA
>SXON01000002.1 GCA_005778355.1 Pseudomonadota bacterium
CGGAGAGCTACCTGTCCATCATCGGCGGCGGCGGCGACGCGGACGGCGATGGCACCCCCGACCTCGTCGCGCGCCAGCTCGCGGCCGGCGACTGGGGCGACCCGCTGGAGCTGATGGTGGTCCCGGTGCCGGAGGCCGGCGTGCACGACGTCGAGACCGCGGCCCGCGGCACGGTGACCACGGCAGCCGGGGACGAGAGCGACGACGCCCTGCTCGACGCCGACTACGACGGCGACGGCTTCGACGACCTCGTGGTGTCCACCTAAGAGGCAGACCGGGTCCCGGCCTACCTCCACGTGTTCCCGGGCCCCGTGACTGGCGCCCTCGATCTGGCCGACGCGACGACCACCCTCGACAACGAGGGCGACGTGGCCGCCGTCCGCGCCACATCGTGGGGCCTCGCCACCCCCGGCGACGTGGATGGCGACGGCCTCGACGACCTCGCCGCCGCGCCGTGCTCGGCGACTTCGACGGCGACGACACCCAGGACCTGGCCGTTTCGTGCAAGGGCTACCAGCGCCTCGACGAGAACGACGACATCGTGCACACCCTTGCCGGCATCTGGATCGTGCCGGGGCTGGCGTCGGGGTTGTAGCGGCGGCCGGCGACCCGGCGCGAGCAACGACGTTCTCGGCCCTTCGAGGTCACGGCGCGCGAACCGCCCCTGGCGGCCCTCCACGCCGCGCAGGTGCTCAGGGAGGGGGCGGACTGGGCTCGGCTGCGGGCGGTGGCACGGGGGTGGCGGGCGGCTCGGCGGCTCCGGCCTCCGCCTTCCGGGCCCGCTCGGCCTTGACGGCCGCGACCGCCTCGGGAAGCGCCGGCTCCAGCAGCAGCATGTAGAGCACCACCTCGCGGCGCGCGTCCTGGAAGTAGGGGCCGGCGAGCTTCTCGGGGTTCTTGGACCACAAGCCGCCGATGTTGAGGTGGTCCTCGTCGGCGGTGTAGGTGGGCTCAGTGAGCGTGCCGAACTCGCCCGCCACGTAGACGCGACCGACCAGCGCCGCGAAGTCGCCGGGGTTCGCGTAGGGGTCGAGCCGGTGTCGCAAGGCGAAGATGGCGTCGGCGAAGTAGGTGTCCTGGCGCGGCGTGAATGTTTGCAGGAAGGGTTGCTCGGCGGCGAGCAAGGTACGGACCGACTGTGCACGCAAGCCAAGCAACTCGTCTTGCCGACGCTGAATCAGGTCGAGCTTCTCGCCGATGATGCCGAGCTCCTCGTCGCTCGCGCCCCGGTCCATGGCCGCCCAGAGCTCGGCGTACACGGCGCGCACCTCCGGCTCGTAGCCGGCCACGATCTCCCCGTGTCGTTTGTTGATCGCCTCGAACTCGCGACGAGCGAAGCTGATCAGCTCGTCGAGCATGCCCAGCTGGTAGCGGTCGAAGTCCATGTAGCGGAGCCAAATCCGAAGCCGCACCTTCTGCTCCTCGAGCTGCACGTCGGGGGCGAACGCGTAGTCGTAGAGCTTCCGGTACAAGGGCGGCGCCGTGGCCCGGTCGAGATCGGCCTCCACCGCGGCCTCGGCCGGCGTGGGGAGCGGTTCTTCGATGCAGGCAGCCAGGAGCGGCGCCAGGAGCCACGCGACCATCGACGGAGCATAAGCCCCTGTCGGCTGCCCCTGCTACGATAGGCCGCGCGTGCGCCTTGGACTTGCCCTCAGCCTTGCCCTCGCGGTGATCGTCACCTGGCCGGTGGCGATCGACCCCGCGGGGGGGCTGCTCGGTCACCCCGGTAACGACGTGTGGAACCACGTCTGGGGCTACTGGTGGGTGGCCGACGAAGTGGGGGCGGGACGCTTTCCCCTCGTCACCGACCTGCTCGGCTTCCCCCAGGTCGGTCGCCTCTTTTTCATCGACACCTTCGGCGCCGTGCTCACCCTTCCCGTGCAGTGGCTCGCTGGCCCGGTGGTCGCCTACAACTGCATGGTGTTCCTCTGCGCCTGGTTCACGGCCTTTGCCGCCTGGCTGCTGTGTCGACACGTAGCGATGTCGCGACTCGGCCATGGTGACGTTCCCGCCGCCTTCGGCGCCGCCGCCTTCGCTTTCTCGCCGCATCTGCTCGCCCAGAGCTACAACGGCATCAGCGAGACGCTGACCGCGGGCAGCGTGCCCTTCGCGACCTACGCGGCGCTGCGTTTCATCGAGCGCCCGGGCTGGCGCACCTCGATGTTGCTCGGACTCGCCGGCGGCGTCGGCATGCTCGCGAACTGGTACTACGGGCTCTTTGCCGCGCTCGGCGCGCTGATCCTCGGCCTCGCGACGGCCACCACCCGCTGGGAACGCGTGCACTGGAAACGCGTGCCGCTCACGGTCGCGACCGCCGCTGTCCTCGCGGTCGGCGTGGTGAGCCCCGGCCTCGTCGCCTTCTCGCGCTCGCTCGAGGGCGACGCGGCGATCGTGAATCGCGACCCCGAGTTCGTGTGGAACTCGCTCGAGTCGCACAACATCACCGACCTCGTGTCGGTCTTCCGGCCCGGCAAGGTGTACAGCCCCGACCTCAAGGCGCTGCACGGCGAGGAGCTACTCATCGTGGTGTACGTGGGCTGGGCGCTTCTCCTCGGCGCCGGTCTTGGGCTCCGGTCGATGCCCCGCTGGCGCGATCGTTTGCCCTGGATCCTGTGGATCGGGTTCTTCGGGCTCCTGATGCTGGGGCCCTACCTCTACGTCAACGGCAGCTACTTCACCTTCCTCGACCGGCGCGTGCCGCTGCCCTTCCTCGCCTTCTTCGACGCCTTCCCGCTCTTCGACCGCATCTCGCACCCCTTCCGCTTCGTCGTGCCGGTGCAGCTGGGGCTGGCCGTCCTCGGCACCCTTGGCGTGGCGCAGCTGTCCCGCGGGTGGCAGGCCGCCCTCGGCACGGCCGTGGCCATCGAGTCGCTGCTCCTGTCGCCCGGGCCCTGGCCCATCGCCCGGTCACAGGCCGACATTCCGTCCTACTGCACCGAGATGCGTGCCGACCCCGTGGAGGGCGCCGTGCTCGACCTGCCGATGGGCATCCCCAACCTCGAGCGCGCCATCTACAACTACTGGCAGACGGTGCACCAGCGGCCTTCTCCCTACTCTCTCAACGAGCCTGAGCCCGAGGTCCTCGCGCGAAGCCACCTCGCCCGCGCCTTGCGCGTGGCCGAGTCGGCCCGCATCGACACGCTCCCCCCGTTGATCGGCGACCTCGACCTCGTCGTGTCGGGTCGCAGTCTCGCCGACCTGGGCGTGCGTTACGTCGTCATGCATGAGCGATTTTATCTCCGAGAACGCGCGGCCATCAACCTCGCGCTCTTGAGGGCCGCCCTGGGGCCCGAGACGCAGACCACCGCCGAGGGTGACCACATCTGGCGCCTGGAGCGGGACCGGTGACGCCGCTTCGTCGCGAGTTGCTCGCCGCCCTGGGGGCCCTGGTCCTCGGCCTCGCCGCCGCCATCGCGCTCACCTGGCCGATGGTTCAGTACATCGACCTCGTGGTGCTCGGCGGCGGCGAACTCGGTGGCTGGCTCTGGCGCTACGACTGGCACTACCAGTCGCTCGACGCGCTGCTCGCCAGCGGGCAGGGGCCGATCGACACCTGGCTCAACTTCGTGTCGCTCGGTCGCTACCCGGAGACCGGCAACATCCTCGACGTGCTCCTGGTGAGCTACCCGCTCGACCGGCTCCTCGGCTTCCCGCTCTCCTACAACGTCAAGATCCTCGCGATCCTCTCCCTCAACGGTCTCTGCGGCTACGCGCTCGCCCGGTACTTCTCCGGCAGCATCAGCGCGGCCCTCGCCGCGTCGACGATCGCGGTGATCAACCCCCTCACGCTCCTCGAGGTGCAGTCCTGCGGGCTTCGACAGGCGGTGTTGTGGTGGGTGCTCTTGTACCCGGCCGTGCTCGACCGCGCGTTGCGTCGCCGCTCCTTCGCCTCGGGCGCGGCCGCCGGAGTCACGCTCGGGCTCGCCGGGGCCTGGTACTGGTTCTACGGTCTTTTCGCGGCCATGTTCACCGCGATCTGGATCGTGAAGTCGGTCGTGGGCGAGCGCCGTCACCTTCGCCTCGTCACCATCCTCCGCACGCTCCTCGGCCTCGGCCTCGGGGCGGCCATCTCCGCCGGCCCCTTCGTGCTCGCGTACCTCGTGGGCGACACCGACAGCGGGCCCACGCCCCAGGGGGGATACGCGGACGCCGGCCGTCCCCTGCTGCCGGAAATGACCTTCTTCCTACCCTTTCCAAGCTACGACACCATCTCCCACTCGCCCCTCCGCCCGCAGACCTACGCCGAGAACGTGCTCGCCTCGATCAATCGCACCATCGGCTCCTCGTGGAGCGGGTCGTTCCCCATCGATCCTCGGCTCAACGAGGCGCTCCCACTCACCGTGGTGGCGCTCGGCGTGGTTCCCGCCCTCAATCGGCGGCGGGCGTGGCCATGGCTGGCCGTGTGGCTGGTCTTCTTCCTCGGCGCCCTCGGGCCCTTCCTCCGCGTGGGTGCCGGCGACAATCGCAACGTGACGCGCATCGCGGAAGACTACGTGGTGCGCATGCCATACACGCTAATGTTCCAGTTTATTCCTGGAATGTCTCGAATGTTCGCCCCATACCGACTCTCGTCGTTCGTGGTGGTGGCGAGCGTGGTGCTGGTGGCGATGGGCGTCGCGAGACTACGATACCGGGCCTGGGTGGCCCCGCTGGTTGTGCTCGCGACGACCCTCCAGCCCATGTACCGGTGGGGCAAGGGCGGCGTGAACGAGGGCGACGTGAACCTCGAGGAGTTCCGCTCCCCCATCAAGGCCAATCGTATCCGCGTGCCCGACTACTACCGCCAGATCGACCCCGATGACCTCTCCGGCATCGTGGAGCTCCCGCTCGACCAGCAACAAGACCTCACCTGCTACTACCAGATCATCCACAAGCAGAAGGTCTTCCGCTCCTGGGCCTCGCCCGGCGCCATCCCCGCCTTCAGCCGCGGCAAGGACGCGGGTGCCGCCCACGGCGAGCGGCTTCGCTACCTCGCTCGGCCGGACGTCGTGTCGGGCGACGTGCCGCGCGCCCTCGCGGACATCTCCAACATCCCCGGCACGGCCGACTTGACGAACTTCACACCGGAGACGGTGGCCCGCTGGGCGAAGTCCGCGAACTACCGGCGTATTATCGTCCACGAGCGAGGGTACTTCCTGGTGGATCCCCAGCGCGGCTCCCGGTTGTACGGGCTGGCCGTCCAGCGCATCGAGGCAGCCCTCCACCTCACGGCGTCGGAATTCCCGGAGCTGCGCAAGGGAGACCCGGCGAACCCGGAGTTCGGCGTGCCGATCGCGGGCGACCTCGTCCCGTGGACCTCGCAGCCTGCCGACCTGCCGCCCGAGCGAAGCCCCGACACCTTCCGCATGGCGGTTTTCGAGCTGCCGTACAATGCCAGCGAGACCGATTAGGTGGCGCCGATGCGTCTAGCCCTCGCCCTGATTCCCCTGGTCCTGTCGGGCTGCGCCGCGCGTTCCGCGTACACGCTGCTCAACGCCGATCGGGCGCTGCAGAAGGCCCGCGAGGCCGGCGCCGAGGAGAAATCGGCGTACGAATATACGCTCGCGTCGGAGTACCTCGCCAAGGCGCGCGAGGAGAACACCTACAGCGAGTACCAGATCTCCGAGCGGCTCGCGAAGACCTCCATGGACTTCGCGCTGCGCGCGCTGGAGAACACCTCCGACGCCGAGCGCGAGTACGACGAGGAGATCGTCCCCGAGGAGCGCATCGAAGTGCCCAAGGAAGAGCAGAAGGAAAACACGCTCGACCAGATCGACCTGGACGAAATCTGATGCGTTCGCTGTTCATTTTTTCCGCTCCTCTCCTCGCCACCCTCGCCGCAGGCTGCGTGCCGGTCGCCACCCTCCAGGTGGAGCACGAGTCGCTCAAGCGCGAGATCACCGACGCCCGCTCGCGGCTGCGCTGCAAGCCGGTCGACCTCGCCCTCGCCGAGGCCAACCTCGCCTTCGCCGACGTGGAGTTCGAAGAGGGCAACGCCCGCCGCGCCCACGAGCACCTCGCCCTCGGACGCGAACACGCCGCCGTGGCCATGCAGTGCCCGGTCGACACGCCTCCCCCGCCCAAGGCGGAGCCCAAGGCGCCCACCAAGGTGGAGCCGAAGGCACCCACCACCACCGATCGCGACGGCGACGGCGTGCCCGACGCCGACGACGTGTGCGTCGACGTGCCGGAAGATCTCGACGCCTTCAAGGACGCCGACGGCTGCCCCGAGCTCGACAACGACAACGACGGTGTCAACGACAGCGCCGACCGCTGCCCCACGCAGGCAGAAGACCGCGACGCCTTCGAAGACACCGACGGCTGCCCCGAGGCCGACAACGACAGGGACGGCGTGGTCGACGTGCAGGACGCCTGCCCCAACGAGGCCGGCTCCTCCCTCGAGGGCGGTTGCCCCAGTCGCGACCGTGATCGCGACGGCGTGCCCGACGGCATCGACCAGTGTCCCGACGCGGCCGAGGTGGTCAACGGCTACCTCGACGTCGACGGCTGCCCCGACAGCAAGCCCTCGCGCGTGGAGATCACCTCCGAGCAGATCGTCATCAAGCAGCGGATCAACTTCGCCACCGGGAAAGACACGATCCTGTCCGACAGCTTCCCCGTCCTCGACGACGTGGCCCAGGTGATGAAGGACTACCCTAAGCTCAAGGTGGAGATCGGCGGGCACACCGACAACGTGGGCGACGACAGCGGCAACCAGAAGCTGTCGAAGAACCGCGCGGACTCGGTGTTCGAGTACCTGCTCGGCAAGGGTGTTCCCGCCGCCCGCATGGTGACGATCGGCTACGGCGAGACCCGCCCGATCGACACCAACCGCACCGACGAGGGCCGTCTGAACAACCGCCGCGTCGAGTTCATCATCATCGGTGGCGCCCTCGAGGGCACCCAGCCCAACGCCCCTGCACCCGCCGAGCCCGCGCCGTCGCCCTGGCAGTAGGGGGCGCGGGCCGCCAGGGCCCGAGCCTCCGGCTCTACTGGACTCCGTCCGTCGTGAGCGACGTGGCCATGGACGAGCCCAAAGACTTCGCGCTCGACTGCATCGCCGTGCCAAGGGCGATCACCACGGCGGCCACCGCGACGCTGATCACCGCGATGGTGAGCATGTATTCGACGGTGGACTGCCCGCGGCGCACCTGCGAATCATAGCTCATCCGCGTCGCTGAGCGCCGCGGCGAGCCCGCCCAGGCTCAGCGCCTCGGGCTCTGCCGACGGGGGTACCGGCACCGGAGATCCGTGGGACAGTGACAACATTCGTCGCAACGACGATACCGCCCGCGGTCGCTGCTCGCGGTCGGGAGACAGGCAGGCCCGGACCGCCGTGGCGTAGGCGGCAGGTGCACCCGGGGCCACCTCCTCCAGCGGCGTGTACTCGCCGCGTGACGACGCGACCACCGCCCCGCGCAGGTCGCGGGGAAACGCAGACTGCCCCGCCGCCATCCGGTACAGGATGCAGCCGAGCGAGAAGATGTCCGCGCGCTGATCCACGCTCTTGGCGTCGATCATCTGCTCCGGCGCGATGTAGCCGGGGGTGCCCAGCGCCTCGAAGGCCTGCGTGAGCGAGTTGGGGCCGAGGGCCGAGTCGAGCGCCTTGACGAGACCAAAGTCGCTCACCTTGGCTACCCGCAAGCCGCTGGTCTCGGCCACGAGCACGTTCGACGGCTTCAGATCGCGGTGGACGAGCCCACGCGCGTGCGCCGCCTCCACGCCGTCGAGCACGTGCGCGAAAAGACGGTCGATCATCAGCCAGTCGAAGGCCTCGCGCGCGAGCAGACGATCGAGGCTCGGGCCCTGCACGCGCTCCATCACCAGGGCCGGGTGCCCGTGCACCTCGACCACGTCGGTGACCGACACAACGTTGGGATGCCGCATCGAAAACAAGACCAGCGCCTCACGACGGAGCCGCTCCACGCCCCGGGGGAGGGCGGCCGACAGCACCTTCAGCGCGTAAACACCGCCACTGTCGCGACGGCGAACGGCCCAAACTGTCGCCGAGGCGCCCCGGCCGAGGAGCGACTCCACGGCGAATGGACCCACGATTTCGCCAGGTGCGAGCATCACCTCGTGCGGGTAACCCACGCGAGCCGTTAGGCGCGGGCAATGCCCGATCTGCCCGAAGCCATCGCGATCGTCGAGACCGGCGATGCCGCGTGGGACGGCGGGCAGCGGCGCGATGCGGTGGCCGCTTGGCGCCGGGCCGGCGCGCTCGCCCAGGGCGACGCGCCGGGCGACCTCGCCGCGCGCGCCATGGTGCATCTCCGCCTGGTGCACGTGGAGGGCAACCTCGCCCCGTTCTGGCACGAGGGGGCGTGGACCCGCGCGCTCCGTGACTGCCCACGGTCCGATTCGCTGTGCGCGCTGGCGCACGCCGACCGGGAGCTCCTCGTCCCCACGTTTGCGGGGGCCGACCCGACCCGTGTCGCGCCCGCGCTCGAGCGCCTCCGCCACGACGGCGAACTCGCCGCAGCGGCAGAGGCGCGCCTGTCCCGGGCCGAGGCCGGCTGGTCGCTGGCGACGGCGCCCACGTGGTCGACGGCGCTCGCGCTGAGCTACGCGCCGCTGGCCGGCACAGGCGTGGGGCTCCGCTTCGTTCACCCCGACCTCGGCTTCCGTGGACACCGCGTCGAGGCCAGCGCCAGCGCCGACGCGAGCGGCAACTTTGGCATCGACCTGCGCGGCCAGCTGCGGGGCCGTCCGAGCGGGTGGGGGCAACTTGGACTCGGGCACGGCCCGGTCTACCGGTGGGAAGGCGACGACCCGGTTGCCTACACCTTCACCACGGGCACCGCCGCCCTCGGGCTCGGCCTCGGCCCACTCTCCGCCGGGCTCGCGGCCCGCGCGGACGCCGCCTCGCTCGGCGACGTGCCGACGGTCTCCACGGTGGCTGGCCCCCGGGCGACGGTATCCACCAGCCCCGCGGGCGCTCGCATCGGGGCGGCGATCGAGCTCCAGGGCGGAGCCTACACACATCTTGGCCTCGGCCTCGACCTGCGCGGCGACGGCCCGTTCGGCCGCGGGAGTCTCGCGTTGCGCGTGGGCGCGAGCGCCTCACCACTCGACGCCGATCCCTGGTGGCGCTGGCCGACCGCCGGGGGCACCGACACCTTGCGGGGGCTACCCCAAGGGCGCGCGCGGGCGCCCCTCCTGGGCCTGGCGCAGCTGGAGTATCGGCACCCCGTCTGGGGGCCACTGTCACTCGCCACCTTCGTGGATTCTGCAACAGCTAAAGATGTTTTCTGGACCGTGGGGGGCGGCGCTCGTCTCGCGGTGCCCCCGGGTCGCGAAAATGTCATACGCGTCGATGTTGCCTACACGAGCGACAACACCGTCGGCGCCGTCGTCGGCTTCGGCGAGGCCTTCTAGGGCCAAAAACGCCCTACGGCCGGGACCGGGGCGAGGGGCCCCCGGTCCCGACCGGCGTCTCGACTGGCCTCCCCAGGTTACAGTCGCGGCGCGGCGGGCGTGCTTTGCGGCTCTAGGCGCCTTCTACGCGGATCTGGCGGGGGCGCGCCGCTTGCACGCGCGGCAGGGTGATGGTCAGGAGGCCGTCCTTGAGGACCGCCTTGATATTGTCGACGTCGATGTCGTCGGGCAGGGTGAAGCTACGCTTCCAAGTCCACTTGGGGGCGGTCGCCACCAGGGAGAGCACGCCCTTCTCGGCGGCGAGCTTCACGCCATCGGTCGGCACACCGGGCACCTCGGCCACCACCGTGTGCGCGTCTTCGCCGGGACTGATGTCCACGCGTGGGATGCGCGCCGGGATCGAAGCGGCCTCGTCGGCATCGAGGTTGGCAAGAGCGGCCTCGAAGGGGAAACGCAGGCGAGCACTGGGAACAAAGGGGGACAGGAACACGTAGACCTCCGATGAGTGTTACAGTTGGGGCGCCCTACCGTAGCGGGTAGGGTCGTCCCGTTCACGACCCAAATGAAAGCACGAGCGGCCCGGGGGTCAAGCGCGTGGCCGTCGCGGGTTGTCACGAGGCGTACCAGGGCGCGGGATAGCCCCCGCCCGTGCGCTGCCCGCATCACCCCGACTGCCCCGGTTGCCCCCTGCTGGGTGTCGACTACGACGCGCAGCTGGGTCGCAAACGTCAGCGGCTGGCGGCGGCGCTCGCCCTCTACCCGCAGCTCGCGCTCAAGGCGCCCGCCGTGACGGGAAGCGTGCACACCGAGGGGTACCGTCACCGGGTGAAACTGCCGGTGGGCCCAGGCGGGCAGGTAGGCCTCTACGACCGCGAGGGCAAGCGCGTGGTCGATACCCCGAGCTGCCCGGTGCTCGAACCGCGGTTGCGGGCGGCTCTCGTCACCCTCCGGCGTTCACTCACGGGTCACCGCGAGGTGCACAGCGTCGACCTGCGCGTCAACGGTGCCGGTGCGCTGCAGCTGGTGCTCGCCTGCCGCGGCGGCGAGCTGCGTGGCGGAGGTAAGGCAGCCGCGGCGATGTTGCGCGAGGTGCCGGGCCTCTCCTCGCTGGCAGTGTCGCGGGCCGACCCAGAGGGCAAGCGGGTGATGGGCGCGGCGCCCCGGCTCCTGGCGGGCTCGGCCTACCTCGACGAGCAGGTGGGCGCGGCCCGCTACCGGCTCCATCCGGGGGCCTTCTTCCAGGTCGACCCGCGGCAGGCGACGCGCCTGCAGGCACTGGTCCGCGAGCGCGTGGGCGCGGCGAGGACGGTGGCGGATTTGTACGCGGGCGTCGGGGCCTACGCGCTGGCGCTCGCCGAGGGGCGGCAACGGGTGGTGGCGGTGGAGGAGGTGCCCGCCGCGGCACGGGCGGCGCGGGAGGTGGCCCCGCGCAACGTGGAGGTGGTCGAGGCGCGCGTGGAGGACTGGGCGCGGCAGGTGCGCGAGCGCTTCGACGTGGCGATCCTCAACCCGGCGCGGCGCGGATCGTCACCGAGCGCGCTGGCGACGGTGGCACGCGTGGCGGAGCGCGTGGTCTACGTGTCCTGCGGTCCCGAGGCCTTGGCCCGCGACCTCGACATCCTCGCGAGCCTCGGTCTCCGCGTGCAGGACATGGCCGCCATCGACCTCTTCCCGCAGACGCCCGAGGTGGAGACGGTCGTGTCGCTCGCTCGCGGCCCCGCGCTCAGCACCTGGCGCGTCGAGCGGGGACAGGCACGTGGACCGTGGCAGGGCGAACCCTCCGGCGCGCTGGGTCGACCCGAGCGGGTACTGGCGCTGGTCGTCGGCGACACGGGCCATCACGGGACAGCCGGGCAGTCGCGCTACAAGCGCCTCGCGACGGTGGCCACGCATTCTTACATCCGTATCGACCTCGCCGGGCCGCTCGAAGGCGCGCTGGCGGCGCTGCAGCGCGCCGGTCACCCCGTGGCGGGTCGCGATCCCCGCACCGAGCGCTTCTTCGCCGAGAAGGCAGGGCTCGTCCGTCCCTTCGTGCACGTGGAAGTGGCCAGCGGCGGGGTGGCCCCGCTCCACGGCGACCTGCGTCATGCGCTAGCCACACTCACGGCAGGACAAAACGAATCCGCGGCCCCGAAGACACCGTCACCACCTGCCCCGCGGGGTGGAAGTCGCCGTCGATCATGATCGGGATCGGCTGCTCCGCGCGGAGCACCATCGTGGTGGGCACGGCGCTGTAGATCTCAGGGTCGTCGATGGGCAACGCCATGCGGATCCGGGGGAGTGACTTCACCAGCGCAACCGGCCCGCAGGCGAAGCCGAGCGCGTGCATCCGCCCAGGGTGACGCAGGCTCTCGTAGAAGGGGCGAAAGCCAAAGCCGATGTCATCGACCGAGCCGGCGGCCACGGTGAGGTAGCTGTTGCCAGGCCACTTCTCGCCGTCGACCTCCACCTCGCAGATGGCGGGGCGGGCGATGCGCTGGATGAGCTGCCCACCCACCAGTGCGCTCAGCACAGCGCGGCCGAGCAGGATCGCCGCGTAGAACGGCGATGGGTCGGGCATCGCGTAGTGTTCTTGCAGGAAGTTCGACAGGATGCCGTTGCCGAACAGGAAGCCGTACTCGGGCTTCTCACCGCCTTCCACCTTGAGGATCGTGCGCTCCGCCAGCGGCAAGGGCTGGTCGGTGTGGTAGCGCAGGAGCAGCGCCGAGAGGATCTCTGGCGGCGACCCAAAGATGCCGATGCCGCGGGCGATGGTGTTCATCGTGCCACCGCGCAGGATGGCGATCGGCGGGATGGGCTCGCCCTCGTAGGCCTCGATGAAGGCCGTGAGAACCACGTGAAGCGTGCCGTCGCCGCCGTTGACCGCCACGATGTCGACGCCGTCGTCGCGAAACTGGCGCGCCTGCTGCACGAGCTCGTCGCGACTGTGCGGCTGGGCGACCTTTCCCTTCTTTCCCAGCATGTAGGACATCTGGCCGCTGAGCGCAGGGTTCCTACGGTTCTGCCGCGAACGAGGATTACTGACGACAGCGATGCCGGGCATGACTGTGCCCGACTATCACCGTTTCGTCACGGGAGGTGCCGATGGACGCGGTCTACTGGCCGTCAGATCCGATCGCCTCGACGGGGCAGTTCTCCATCGCCTCGTTGCACTGGGCAACCTCTTCCTCGCTCTCCGGCTGCTTGAAGCAGATGTCGTGGTCTTCCGCGTCGGACATGCGGAAGTTGTTCGGCGCCGCATCGGAGCACACCGAGCAGAGGATGCATTCCTTATCGACGTAGAAGCCGTGCTTCTTGCCACCAATGGTGGCCGTGCCGCCGATGTTGTCTTCCCACTTGTTGTTCCAATCCGCCACGACGATCTCCGCGATACGGCCGCGCGTGTAGCCCGTCTGGCCGGGCTCGCAAGCCCCATCCCCGGAGCCTAGGTGGCCATCTTACAGGTTGCACGCATGGGAAACCCCGTACTGCGGAAGATCGCCGAGGCGGTAACGCCCGGGCAGATCCAGACCGAGGAGTTCCAGCGCTTCTGCGACGACCTCCTCGAGTCGATGTACGAGCAAGACGGCGCCGGCCTCGCTGCACCCCAGGTGCACGAGTCGGTCCGGGTGGTGGTGTTCGAGCTCGACGAGGAGTCCGGACCCATCTTCCTCGTGAACCCGGTGGTCACGCCCGTCGGCGAGGAAACCGGCTTCGGCTACGAGGGCTGTCTCTCGGTACCCGAGCTGCGCGGGCGGGTGCGTCGCTGGCTCCATGTGCGGGTGGAGGCGCTCCACCGCGATGGCACGCCGATCGAGTTCGAGGCCCACGGCTGGGCGGCCCGGGTAGTGCAGCACGAGTGCGACCACCTCGACGGCGTGCTCTACGTCGACCGCGCCGAGCCCCGCTCCCTGGCCTTCCTCAAGGAGTACCGCCGCTACGGGCCGCCGGTCCTGGGCGACGAGGGCGACGAGGGCGACGACGGGGAGGAGTGAGTCGCTCCCCCGCTGAGGCTCGCTGACAATCGTCGGCGACAACGTGCTAAGCCGGCGGGATGATCGCTACCGACGTTCGCCCCGCCTACGTGCCCGAGGGGGCGCTCGCCGTGCG
Source organism: Pseudomonadota bacterium (assembly GCA_005778355.1). Taxonomy (GTDB): domain Bacteria; phylum Myxococcota_A; class UBA796; order UBA796; family SXON01; genus SXON01. Next base: position 13,447 of record SXON01000002.1, read on the forward strand.
CGTGGCGAGCTGGCTCAACGACCCCCGCGACGTGCCCTTCGTGTCGCTCATCGCGCAGTGCCTCGCTTGGCAACTGGTGGGCATTGTCCTGTTCTTCCTGGGTCCCACGGCGTGGTGGGTCGCGCCCGTCTACTGGGCCGGCTGGGGTTTCGGCTTCCTCGACCGCTTCATCCTGATGCTGCACTGCACCAGTCACCGGGCGCTGTTCAAAGACCGTCGGTTCAACAACATCATCCCCTGGCTGGTCGGCCCCTTCTACGGTCAAACGCCGGAGAGCTACTTCGCGCACCACATGGGGATGCACCACCCGGAAAACAACCTCCCCACCGACCTCTCCACCACGATGCCCTACCAGCGCGACCGGCTCTCGCACTGGCTGCACTACTTCGGCAGCTTCATCGTGGGCGGCATCCCCTCGGTGGCGCTCTACCACTATCGCAAGGGCAACACGAAGATGCTCCGGCGCTTTATCCTGGGCGAATCCTGCTTCTGGCTCGGCGCCGCCTTGCTGCTCTACGTCAACGTGCACGCGACGCTCATCGTGTTCGTGATCCCCGTCGTGGCCGTGCGGGCCCTGATGATGGCGGGCAACTGGGGACAGCATGCTTTTGTCGACGCGGCCGACCCCGCCAACCCCTACCGCAACAGCATCACCTGCATCAACGTGAGGTACAACCACCGTTGTTTCAACGATGGCTACCACATCCTGCATCACCTCCGGCCGCGCACCCACTACACCGAGTACCCGGTGGAGTTCGAGGCCAACAAGGCCGAGTACGGCAAGCAGGACGCCATTGTCTTTCAGGGCATCGACTTCTTCCAGGTGTGGTTCTTCCTCATGCTCGGGCGGCACGACTGGCTGGCCAGGCGCATGGTGAGGCTCCCGGGCGCACCGGCACGTAGCGACGCGGAGGCGGTCGCCTTCCTGAAACAGCGGCTGGCGGCGATCCCGGGCTGAACGGCGGCGGCCGCGGTAGAATCAACTCATGGCGATGGCCGCACCCAAGTTCACGCCGCTCGACCAGCTACTTGCGGCGGGAGAAGACGCCCGACTCGAGCTCGTGGAGGGCGAGCTGTGCGCAGTGGAGACCACGGGCGAGCACGCGGGCGCCCAGGCTGGCGTACTGGCACCCGTATTCACCGGCTACAATCGACGGCCCGGCGGCAGCGGCGCCCCCGGCGGCTGGTGGATCGTCGTGGAGTGCACCATCCAGTTCACCATCAGCGAGGTGCTGCGGCCCGACCTCGCCGCGTGGCGTCGCGAACATTGCCCCGAGCGGCCCGGCGGTTTCCCGGTGCGCGTCACGCCCGACTGGGTGTGCGAGGTGCTCTCGCCCGGCACCGCGTACCGCGACCTCGGCCACAAGCGGCGGGTGTACCACGCCGCCAAGGTCGGTCATTACTGGCTCGTCGACGCGGAGCGCGAGGAGGTGACCGTGCTGCGGTGGACGCTGGAGGGCTACGTGGTGCACGAGATCGAGGTCATCGACGGCGCCTTCCGCGCGCCCCCCTTCGAGGCCGTGGCCATCGAGTTCGCCTCGCTTTTCGGGAAGGAGTAGGCGCTTAGTCGAGGCCGAACTACCTCAATCCGCCCTACTTCAACCCAACGTGCACGCGGTGGACGTCGTCATTCTCGTCGATCGCGTTGATGAAGGCGATCACCTCGTCCTTCTCGGCGCCGTCGGCCATCTCCACCGGCGTCTTGCAGCGGTAGGCCAGTTCCATCGCGCTCACCACCCAGCCCATGCCGGCGAGCGCTGAGTTGACCGCCGCGAGGTCGGTGGGGTTGGTGTAGAACGTGGTGCTTTCCTCGCCCACTTCGAGGTCTTGCGCACCGGCCTCGATGGCGGCCTCCTCAGGGTCCATCCCCTTCGGGTGGCTGCCCTCGATCATGCCCACGCGGTCGAACATCCAGAGCACGCTCGTGCCGAGCTGGCCCTTGCGAAACAGCACGCGCACATCGCTGGCGGTGCGGTTCTTGTTGTCGGTGAGGCATTCCACGATCACCGGCACCTGGTGGGGGGCGTAGCCCTCGTACACCACGGTGTCGTAGGTGACCGCTTCGAGGAGGCCCGCGCCGCGCTTGATGCAGCGCTCGATGGTGTCGCGCGGCATCGAGTTCTTCTTTGCCGCCTCCACCGCCGCACGTAGCCGCGCGTTGTTCTCGGGAGACGGGTCGCCGTTCTTGGCGGCCACGATGATCTCTTTCGCGAGCTTCGTGAACAAAGCTCCCTTTGCCGCGCCTTGCGCCACGCGGCCGGCGTGTTTCCACTGGGCACCCATTCCGCCCGGCTAGCGCGGCACCCCCGGCGCTGACAAGCGGTGACGCGTCCGACGGTCCCCCACTCGCCCGAGTGCAGGGTCATAGGGAGTGCATGACGATGGCCGCCGCCCTCCCCGCCCGCGCCGAGCTCGACGCCGCCTTGCACGCGGCGATCGTGTCGGAGGCGCCCCGGATGATGGGCCTATGCGCGCGCATGATGGGCAACGAGGCCGACGCCGCCGACGCCCTCCAGGAGGCCTGGGTGCGCGCCTGGCGGGGACGGTCAGCCTACCGCGGCGAGGGCCCACCGGGGGCCTGGCTGCGCGCCATCGTGGTGCGCGAGTGCCTGCGCAGCCTCAGGTGGAAGGCCTGGCGGCGCTGGGTGCCCCTCGAACTCGACGAGGACGCGACCGCCACCGAGGCCCGTCCCGATGGCAAGCTCGACGCCGCGCGCATCCGCGCCGTCGCCGCCCGCTTGCCGACGCAGCAACGTGTGGCGTTCAACCTGCGTCACGAGGAAGGGTGGACCATCCCCGAGATCGCCCTGGCCCTCGAGCTGAGCCCCGAGACCGTGAAAACTCACCTCGAGCGCGCGGTGACGCGGGTGCGCGAGGCGATTGGAGCCCCCCATGGATGAGCAGATCACCGAGGCGCTGCGTGCCTCGCAGGCCAAGACAACGTCGCCGCGCGTGCCCACGATGCGTGAGCTCGACGGCGAGGTGCGGTCGCGACAGCTTCGAACGGCCACCCTGGCCGGACTGGCCGCCACGCTGGTGCTCGCCGTGGCTTGGCCCCGCTCCGAGGATGGGCCCTCGCCCGCCGTCCGCGACGCGGCGGTGGCCGAGGCGCTCGGCGAGGTGATCGACGACCTCGACGCGCTCGCCGAGCCGGTTGACGACGACGACTTCCCCGGCGAGCTCGCGGTGGCGATGCTCGACCCCTACGCGAACGCCGGGGACACCGGCCTGTTTCTCGACCCCCTCACGACCGAAGGAGAACTCTGATGATTGCCCTGCTTCTTGCTCTTGGCACCGCCCTCGCCGAGCCGCCGCCTCCCCCTCCCAGTGACGACGGTGGCCCCGGCCCGGCTTCCGAGGACGACCGCATGATGCGTCACTGGTCGGAGATCGCCGACAAGCTCGCGCTGGACGACAAGCAGCGTGACGACGTGGAGAAGCTCTACTTCGACAACAAGACGGCCCGCATCGACATCGGCGCCCGCGAGGACAAGGCGCGGCTGGAGCTCGAACGCCTGATGCGCGACCCGGCCACCGACGAGAAGGCCATCATGAAGGCCTTCGACGCGCAGGTGGCCGCCGAGAACGACCTGCGCAAGAACCGCCTGATGCTGCACCTGGGCCTGCGCAAGGTGCTCAAGGCCGAGCAGTGGGAGCAGTTGATCTCGATGCGCGAGGAGCGGCGGGGCGGGCGGCAGGGGGGGCGCGGAAGGGAACCGGCGGGGGGGTAGCGCCCTGCTCGGGTAGAGTCACAACGGGGATTGGTCCAGCGCTCTCGTCGGCGAGGTCGCTGTTGGCAGCCAGTCCGATGACGAGGTCGAGGTGGAGGTCGATCTCGTTCTCGTTCTCGTTCTCGTTCTCGTTCTCGTTCTCGTTCTCGTTCTCGTTCTCGAGGTCGAGGTCGAGGTCGAGGTCGAGGTCGAGGTCGAGGTCGAGGTCGAGGTCGAGGGCGAGGTCGAGGTCGAGGTCGTTCTCGTTCTCGTTCTCGTTCTCGTTCTCGTTCTCGTTCTCGATGACGACGTCGATAGCGGTGCCCGTGTCGACCGGGCCATCGACCTCGAGTTCACTGGCACTCGTGGTCGCCTCCTGCGGGCCGCTCGGAGCTGCGCACGGCGCCCCCTCGCAAGCGAGGGCGCCGTGCTCGCTTCCGAGCGGCCCTCCGGAGGCTCCATGGACAACGGTTTTTCCCACGAACGACTCGACTGCTACCGGCTCGCGGTGGGCATCGCGCGATGGACCCTCGCCCAGCGGTTCCCGCCGCGGTGCGGCGAGCTGGCCGACCAGGCGACCCGGGCGGCGACGTCAATCCCGCTGAACATCGCGGAGGCGTGCCGGGGTGGCGCCGCCGGGAAGAACCACTTCCGCATCGCGATGGGCTCGGCCGGGGAGCTCTGCGCGGTGCTCGACCTGGCCGAACTCCCCGAGGGGCCCGCCCGGCAGGCGGAGCTGCGGCGGGTCGGGGCGATGCTGCGGCGGCTGGCCGGGTAGGCGGCGGGGAAGCGCGCCGGGCCCGTACCCCCGGTAGACGTCCACGACGATCTCGGCGGGGCGCATGCACTCAAGGGCGACGGCCAGGCACGGAAAGCAGCCCACCCCCCGGCAGACAGCCGTCGTGCCGTCAGAAGCCATGTTCGCAGAAGAGTCCCCACGATCTGAGCGACGTTGGGACTACGCTTGCTCCGAAGCAGGTGGTGCCGCCGCAGCCTCGAGCAGACGCTCGGCCCGGCGGATGGCCTTCACCGGCCCCTTGGTTTCGCGCAGGCGGTCGAGGGTGGTCGCGAGCAATCCGCGGCCTTCGTCGTGGCGGCCAGGTGTCGCGATGAGGATCGCGGCGCGTTCCAG
>SXON01000036.1 GCA_005778355.1 Pseudomonadota bacterium
CAGGATGTCGGCCACGCCGCTGCCATCGAGGTCGCCCACGGCGAGGCTGGTGCCGAGCGCGTCGCCCGCCGCCGCGCCGTCGGCTCGCGCCGGCGAGTCGTCGAGGAGAGCGCTCGTGCCCTTGTAGACGTACACCGCGCCCGCGTCGCTCGAACGGGCGGGCGCCCCGGCCACGAGGTCGGCGTAGCCGTCGCCGTCGAGGTCTTGCAACACGAGCGCCGCGCCGAGGCGATCGGTGCTGGCTTCGCCGTCGAGGGTCTGCGCGGCGGTGGTGTCGAGCCCGCTGCCGGTGGTGGTGTACACGTAGAGCGTGCTCGCGCCTGGGGCGCTGATCACCAGTTCGGGGAGGCCGTCGCCATCGATGTCGGCGTTGCTCGCGAGCGCGGCACCGAACTCGTCGGTGCTGGCGCCCTCCTCGAGTACGGGCTGGCCGAGGGTGAGGAAGTAGAGGCTCATCCGCCGCCCTCCGAGCACAGGAGTGTATCACGACGCTGCGGACGGGGGGTCATCGGGTCGTTTTCGAGACACTCGGCCCACTCATCCACGAGAAAATAGGACGCCTGGGGCACTCTCGGCGCCGACCGAGCACTGGGGCCCCTCGAAAATGGCGGTTTGCCCGTTGGGGGCGTGGCCGGCACCGCGCCCGAGTCCTATTTTTTCCCCGATGACTCGGGTGAGTGTCCTGTTTCGGGGGGGATGACCCCGCCTCGGGGAGCCCGACGCGAGAAGCGCCGCGGCAGCCCTTCGACGGCCTGGTCCGCCGGGCCTCCGCGCTGGAGAGTACAGGCGGTGGGCTGCCTCACACCGCGGGCGTTCCGCGAGGGAACCCGCGACCCCCCGCGCTGTCCACGGCATCAGATGTGGACCCTCTTTCTCGCCTGCCTCACCCCCGAGCCCAGCGCCGCCTCGACCCCTCTCATCGCGCCCGCCCCGTCCGCCCCGGAACTTGCCGGCCACCCCGCCCTCGTCGACGCCGCGCGACAATACCTCGGTCGCCCCTACCGCTTCGGCGGGCGCGGAGAACAACTCGACTGCATGGGCCTCGTGTTCCTCGCGTGGCAGTCGGCCGAGCGTGGGCCGTGGCGGCGCCTGTCGGTGAACCCTACCGAGCTCGTGTCGCGACAGCAACTAGGAACCCCCGTCTCGGGTCTCGACCCCGCGCCCAGCGGTGCCATCGACGTCGCTCTGTTCGCCCCCGGCGACGTGCTCTTCTTCCTGGGCTGGGACGAGAACCCGAACGAGCCCGCGCTCTCGACCATTGGTGGCTTGCCGGCCTGGACCTGGCACATGGGCCTCTACAGCGGGCGTGGCCGGTTCATCGTGGGCGACCACTACGCGAGGAAGGTCGTGGAAGAGCCGCTCCTGGCCTATCTGGGGCAACACCTCGAGTACGTGGGCCTCTACGTCGTGCGACCGAGTTGACCCTGCCCGTGATAGCCGCGCCCCCCTGCCCGGGAGGCCCCGTCCATGCGCGCCAAGGTCTACGTTACCCTCAAGCCCGGCGTGCACGACCCCGCCGGCAAGGCCGTCGTCGGCGGCCTGAACCACCTCGGCTTCGAGGAGGTAAAGGGCGTTCGTATCGGCAAGTTCTTCGAGATTGAGCTCGAAGAGGGGCCTGAGGCCGAAGCTCGACTCAAGGCCATGTGCGAGAAGCTGCTCGCCAACACCGTGATTGAGCGGTACCGCGTGGAGATCGCGTGAAGCCCGCTCCCGCGCGAAGGAGGGTGGCCGTGGTCACCTTCCCGGGCAGCAACTGCGACGCCGATGCCCGGCACGCGGTGGCGCTCCACGGGATGGAGGCGGTGCCGGTGTGGCACAAGGACAGCACCCTCGGGAAGGTCGATGCCGTCATCCTCCCCGGGGGCTTCTCGTATGGCGACTACTTGCGATGTGGTGCCATCGCGCGCTTCTCGCCGGTGATGCAAGACGTCGTGCGTTTCGCCGAGGCGGGTGGCCCGGTGCTCGGCATCTGCAACGGCTTCCAGGTGCTGTGCGAGGCCGGGCTCGTCCCGGGCGTACTGCTACGGAACTCGAAGCTCAAGTTCCTCTGCCAGGACGTCACCTTGCACATGGAAGGTCGCGACACGCCCTTCACGCGCGCTGGCGCCCCCGACATCCGCATCCCCATCGCCCACATGGAAGGCCACTGGTACGCCGACGACGACACCCTCGCGCGCGTGGAGTCCGAGGGGCAGGTCGTTTTCCGATACGTGGGCGGCGCGCCCAACGGCGCGACCCGCGACATCGCGGGCGTGTGCAATGCGCGCGGCAACGTGGTGGGGCTGATGCCTCACCCGGAGCGCTACGTGGAACAGAGCGTGGGCGGCACCGACGGGAAGGTGGTTTTCGAACGGCTCGTGGAGGTGCTGTCGTGAGTCAATCTCTCCCCAACGACCCCCGGATCACCCCCGAGATCGTGGCCGAGCATGGCCTGTCGCCCGACGAGTACCAGGTGGTGCTCGATGGTCTCGGGCGCGCGCCCACCTGGTCGGAGCTCGGTGTTTTCTCGGTGATGTGGTCGGAGCACTGCTCCTAAAAGTCCTCCCGGATTCACCTCAAGCGCCTGCCGACCACCGGCCCTCGCGTGGTGATCGGCCCTGGTGAGAACGCCGGCGTGGTCGACATCGGCGACGGGCTCTGCGTGTGCTTCAAGATGGAGTCGCACAACCACCCCTCGTACATCGAGCCCTACCAGGGCGCGGCTACC
>SXON01000037.1 GCA_005778355.1 Pseudomonadota bacterium
CCGTCCGCGGGGGCACGCAGCGTTTCTACCACTGGTCGCCCGACCGGCGCGAGTGTTGGAAACTCTCGGTCACCGAGTGGATGGCCACCGACCTGCGCTGCGGCCGCCTCGCCATCGCGTGGCTTGATGACGACAACCCCCAGGTGGTGGTGATCGACCCGCTCACCGCCAATCGAATCGAGGCCATCCGGCCGGAGCTGATCCTGTTTCGCAACCGCGGGGGGATTGATACCGACGCGAGCCAGCAACTCTACGAGGATTGAGCGGTGAGCGTCGTAGCGCCCGGTCTCGGATTCACCATTGTCCGGCGCGCGTCACTCGCACTCGGCCATCTGGTCTAATACGGTGCCCGCCGGGCAGTCGTAGATCTTGTTGCGGTTGCACGAGTCGGCGACGAACGACTGGCACTCGTCGACTCGCGTTTCGTCGAGACACAGTTCCGCCTGCTCGGAGTCGAATTCGCACTGCTGGAGGCACTCGAAGTCGATGAGCGAATCGGACGAGCCGTACTGAAACCCAACGCAGCTTTCCACAGACTCGAACTCCCAGTCGCTCGCGCACGCGGCATCGCGCGCGCACTCGGCGTAGGCAAGTTCCCGCTCGAAGTTGTCCTGGGTCAGGCAGGCAGGGAGCACGAGGGTGGCGAGAAGTGCAAACGACGTCACGGGTAGATCCAGTCCGGGCGCTCCGGTTCCGTCGGGGGGTCAATGTCGAGGTCTGGCGCGGGATCGAATGGCCCGTCCGGGTCGAACTCTCCGGGGCCATCGTAAGCCGCCCCCCCTCCACCGGCCGTGTCCACGCTGGTGAAACACGGCGAGCAGTCCTCGGACAGGAAGTCCTCGAGGGTGTCCCAGTCGGGATCGCAGAGTTGCCCGGTCGAGAGTAGCCGCCAGAGAATGGGCGCGGAGGTCTGCCCGATGCCGGTGACATTACGACCGGGCAGGAGCGATGATCCGTTGAACGCCGAGTTTCTCGGACCGAAAATCGCGTCGACTCGGTCTCGTTGGGACTGGGTGGCCATCCAGCAGAACGCCGCCTCGAGACACTGGATGGACACGCCCGTCTCGGCGGCGAGGGCCACCAGGGCTCGGTCGGCGAGCTGTTGGCGCCAGATCCTCCCCACGAGGTACGGGACCGACTTCCCCGCGGTGGCCCGTGCAAGTTGGGCGCCAACGGCGGCGCGGAGCCCTTGCCCCGCGGTGGCGGGCAGCACCCCCGAGCCGGATTGCACGAATCCCGAGATCGAAGCGGCAGCATCGTCCAACGCAATCATAGACTCCGCCAAGGAACCTGCCAAGTTCACCACGTTCCCGAGTGCCTGCACGACCTCGGCGCCGCGGGAATACTGGCTGAGACTCGCCCCGCCGAGCATGCACGCGCGGACGTGTACCATCGGCACCGCCTCGCCATTCTCCACGATCGTCCCCAGATTTTCCTCGCGGAGCGTGGCAGCGATCACCCTCAGCTCGGCGGGTTCAAGACCGGTGAACGAGTTGACGTCGGGAATGGCCTCGGCTCGGGACAGGCCTTCCCAGTCCTTGCAGCCGTCGATGCCGGTTAGTGTGCAGAAATCCGCAATCGCCGCGTTGAGGTGCTTGGCGATGGTGTTCCACGCGCCAAACACGTCGTTGAGCGTCTGGGCGATCTGAAGCCCCCCCGCTTCCTCAAAGGTGCCGGCCACCGCGTTGAGGAGGAACGCGAGCGCTTCGTTGGCGGGTTGCCGCGGCTGACTCTTGTCGCCGTCCAGATGTTCTCTCCCCGCTTTTTCGATGCGGCGGCCCAGCTCTGCCAGCTCGCCCGTGACGAGGAGTAGCACCAGCACCAGGAGCAGCCCGACAACGCCCCCTGCCAGCACCCCGAGCGCGGCCCAGGCGCCTGCGCTCTTCATCCGGGCCGCCTGCAGGTCGGCGCCGACGTCCTGGCAGAGGGTGCGGAGCCGCCGGGGAAGTACGAAGCCCTCGTAGCCGCTATCGTCGCCGGCGGCGGTGGGGTCGGCGAGTCCGCTGATGGTCGCGACTCCCCAGTTGAGAGGGAACGCGACCGCCGCGGGCAGTGTCACGTCGCCGAGTAGCTCCTGGAGAGGCGAGGGCTCACCCACGGGCGATCGCTCGATCAACCGGACCCACGGGTTGCCGTCATTGAGGACCCCTACGACCAACGGTCCGGTGTACCCGCCCGACGCAGCAAAGTCCTCGCTCGACAAGCGCTGGAGCAGCGGGGCGAGCACCGCGCGTACCGCCTCCAGGAGCACCAACTGCGTGCCGGTGGCATTGGCGATCAAGGTGTCGAGGATGCTGACAAGCGATGCCAGGTCCGACTCGCTCTGCCAGAGCAAGCGCAGTGCATCGTCGATCGCCTCCGCTTGAGTGGTACTCGGTTCCGTTCCCCAGTTCTCCGTGAGCGCGTGATCGGCCTCGGAGTAGGCGATCCACGACAACACCTCATAGCTGGAAAGTACGGATCGGGAGATGTCTGCGGCCGTGACGAAGGCGATGGCGGTGTCGCACGGCGTCGTAATCCCGCCGGCGACCAGCGATGCGGCGGGGTCAATCGCAGGCATGACCCGCGCCCGCGCCAACACCGGTGTTGCAGCCCGGTGCGCTACCATGCCTGCGTGCCATTCTCCGCCTAGCTCGCGAAGAAGCGCGCGGCGGCGGCGATGGTGAGGTTGCCGTGCTGGGCGGACACGCCGCCGGCGGAGACCTGCGTCTGGAGCACCAGCCGGATGCGCATGCCGAGCTTGCTGCGGTCGGTGAATGGCGTGCCGATCACGTAGGTGCCCGCCGTCTGCAGGGCGAGCACGGTGGCCGACTGCCAGGGCCCGTTCTTGAAGCGGTACTGCAAGACCACCTGGTAGGTGAAGTTGGCGGTGAAGTTGTCGCCCTCGGCGTGGATCACGAGGTCCTGGACGCCGGGGCCGATGGACTTTAAGTCCTTGCCGGTGAGGACGTACTCGTCGAGGAGGCCGCCGGCCACCAGGCTCGTCGCTGAGTAGGGCTGGTCCTCGCACAGGTCGTAGATTACCACGGCGGCCAGGCCGGCCCGGGCGGCGGCGCGCCGTGGGACGGGCGGTGGCGGAAGTGGGCTGGGAATCAGAGCACGACATGATTGACATCGTCGTTGTCGCGACCGAGTATAGCGGGGCGAGTTTTTTTTTCCCCCCCCATCGGCATGAGTTTACACGTTCTTGACAAATTGACGCATGCGGGTCGACAGGCGACGTCATCGTCCCAGCTCCGCCGCGCCGCCAGCGATAAGCATCCCCGGTGAACCCGGCCTCCAAGCGCGAAGCCTGCCGACTCGGGCTCATCCTGCTCGCCCTCGCCCTGGGGCTGCGACTGGCGCTGCTCTCGGCCTACCCGGTCCTGCCCTTCGGTGACAGCTACACCCGCCTTGTCGATCCCACCCGCCTGGTGATCCCGCCGTGGCTCCCGGGCTACCAGGCCACGCTCGCGCTCACCTCGATTGTCTCCTTCGATCCGTTCGCCTTCCGCGGCATGACGACCGTGCAGGGCGCGCTCGCCGCCGGACTCGCGGCCGGGTTTGCGGCGCGGCGCTGGGGCGTGGGCGCCGGGTGGACGGTCGGTCTCGGGGTGGCGCTCCTTCCGAGCTTCGTCCTGCCCTCGATCGCGCTCTACCAGGAGCCATTGTTCCTCGTGTTGGCCGTGGCCGGCGTCGGCTTGCTCGCCGAGGGGTCGGTCGCGGCGCTCGCCGGGGCCGCGCTTCTCGCCCTCGCCTGCACCGTCCGCTACGAGGGCTGGCCGCTCGCGGGCATCGCCGGTGCCTGGCTCGTGGCCACGGGGATGCAGCGGCGGAGCGGCCACCGCGTACTGGCGGGTGGACTGGCCGTGTCCGGTATCGTCGCCTGCCTCGTGGGGCTACCAGACGTGGCCGCGGGCGGACTCTCCCAACTCGACGTCGGCGCCACGACCGGCCGCCTGCTCGGCCGCCTCGAGATCCTTGGCCGGCTGCTCCGCGACACCGGGTCGTGGAGCCTGCTGCTTCCTGCCGCCTGGGGACTGTTTACGACCGGGGGCCGTGGCCTCGCGCTCGTGCTCCTCGGCAACGTCACCTGGCTGGCGGTGCTCGACCCCTACAGTCCACCCGACAATCCTCGGCAGTTGGCGATTCCCCTCTTGCTGCTCTGCGGGATGGCGGGCACGGTGGCCACCTCCCGCTTGCGAGCGCTCGGCATCGTCACGCTGGGACTCCTCCCCGCGCTCCTCGCCTGGCCCCGCGCGCTCGAGGGCTACGGGGAGGCCATGCCCACCGTCATCCACGAGGTGGCGCGCGCGCTCGACGGGAAAGTGGGCGCGGACGACCGCGTGCTCGTCCTCGCCCAGGGGATGCGCGACTGGCCCGCCCTCGATCCGGTGGAGTGCGAGGCCCTCGACGTGCTGCTGGGGAAGGGGCCGGGCGTGGTGGTGTGCGACAGTGACGCGCCCGACGCGGGGGGACGGCTGGACGTGCAACGGGCCGACGCCGGCTCGGCCCCGGACTGGATCGTCGCCCAGGGTATCGACTGGATCGTCCGGCTGGGCGACTTCGAGGACTGGCGACCGGTCCACGTCGCGGCGACCGCGCTCGTCGGCACGGAGGGTTGGTACTCCTTCGCCGATGTCGGCGGGATCGTGCACATCTCGTCTCGAGATACGACGGCGCTCGCCGAGCTGTCGCAGTCCCTCCACCCGGCGCGGTTGGTCCTCCCGGACCATGCGCGCTGCGGGGGTATCCGGGAACAAATCCAGCTTCACGGGGCGGTGGCGGTCTCCGGCTCGGCCAACCGGATTGAGCGTGATCGCGTGGCGCTCTACGCGAACGGGGAGTTCCAGGTGGCGACCGAGACGGAGGGATACCTGGTGGTCTGGCTGTGCGGCACCCCGGCCGACTGGCGCCTGCCCCGGGTGACGGTGGAAGTCGGCGAGCACGACGAGGAGATCGAGGTCGGCGCTCGCATGTCTCCCCACCTCGCTGGCCCCACAATCCCCGCTGGAACCGCCACCATCCGCTTTGACGACGACGGCACCGACGCCCAGGGGGGCGACCGGAACGTGTTCATCGGGGGGATCGAGGTGGTGCCGGGCCCGCGCTGAGGGTGGCCAGCGGGCCTGGCCGTGAGCGTGTACAGTGCGCCACTCAGGAGCGCTCATGATCCCCGTTCTCGTCGCATGCACGCTCGGCGACAAGGACTCCGGTGTCCCGGTCGAATGCCCCGGACTCGACTGTCGCGACGAGCTCACGCTCACCATCCTGTCTCCCGACGGATCGCCCTCCGACGGTTTCACCGGGAATGCGACCATCGAGGGCGGCGCCGCGAGTTTCTCCTGCTTCGGCAGCGCGTCGACGCAAGAGCGCGCGGCCTGCGGCGAGGACGGGGTCCTCCGCCTGTACCTCTACGCCACGACGGTGTACCTGGGCGTGGCGGAGGGCGACGACGCCCCGTACTGGAGTGGCGAACTCACGCCGAGCTGGACGGCGCCCTACGACTCCGACGAGTGCGGCCACTACTGCTACCTCGCCGAGGAGAGGATCACGCTCCTGCCCTGCGAGGGCTGCGGCTAGGGCGCGAGGCCCTACAGCGACTCGCCGAGCTGAATCGCAGTGGCGAAGGCGTTGATGGCGTCGCGACGATCTGCGATCATCCGCGACGAGATCTCGCGCGACCGCTCCATGTCGGCGTAGTTCGAGAGCAGGAAACCACCCGAGCGCTGGCGCTTGAGCACCCAGATGGACCGGTCGGGTAACTCGCCCACGATGAGCCCGAAGGGGCCGTCGACGGCGCGGAGCACGTCGCCCATGGAGTGCGGGAATGTGGGACGCGGCATGGGGCGGCGTATCACCCGCGGCGCCCGCCCAGCACCGCCACCCGCCCCCGGTGAAGAGGCCAACGTAAGGCATGGTACGGCAGCGTCGCCGCGCGCCGGGCCCCGAGCGATGGCCGCCAGGTGAGCCAGGCGTGCTCCGCGCGCAAGAGCTCCCGCACCGAGTCGTAGAAGCCCTGCGGGTAGCTGGCCTCGAAGAGCACCTCGTTGTCCATCGCCGATGCCCAGTTCTCCCGCCCCATCTGCTCGCGCACGTTGGCGTAGAAACCCGTCCCCGGCAAGGGGTAGCTGACACTCACGCCGATCTCGTCCGGCCGGAGCTCCCGCACCATCGATAGCGTGGCGTGCACGTCGTCGTAGGTCTCCCCCGGGTAGCCGAGCTGGAGGAAGAAACCTACGCGGATGCCGGCCTCGTGCAGGCGGCGGGTGGCGGTGGCGATGTCGTCGCGCGTCTGGTCCTTGTCCATCGCCGCGAGCACGCGGTCGCTGCCACTCTCGGCGCCCATCCACACCTCCACGCAACCGCTCGCCGCGAGGTCATCCACGTAGGCGCCCTCGCGCACCAGGTCGGCGCGGGTGTTGCACCGGAAGGGGATGCGACGCGGCTCGATTAGGCGACGAAACTCGGCAAGCCACGCGGGCTTGATGGCGAAGATGTCGTCGGTGAACCAGAGGCGGTCGGGGGCGAAGGACCGCGCCCACTCGACCGTCGCCGCTGCCCGCCCCGGTGACAACACGTTGTAGGACCGTCCCCACGTGGGCTTGGCGCACCAGTTGCACCGGTAGGGACAGCCGCGCGCGGTCGACAGGTTCAGCTCCCAGAGCCCGTGCTTTTGTCGCCAGCGGCGCCGGTACTCGCCGAGGTCGACGTCGCCGAGCGTGGGCCACGGGAGCAGGTCGAGGTCGCGGCGGGCGGCCCCGGGCGAGCGCCCCTCCACCCAGTCGATCACGGCCTGGTCATGCTCACCGTGCACCACGGTGGCGCCGGCATAGGCCTCGGGGTGGTCGGTGGGGTCGGGACCGGCCACGAGGACCTCTGCCCCCGCCTCGCGGGCCAGCGAGACCATGCGCCGCGCCGCCTCACGCATGGAAGTGAGGCACATCTTCACCGGCACGCTGTGGGGGTCGGCGACGATGGCCACCTGGCTCGGTCGCCAGCCGCGCAGCGCCTCGGCGAAGGTATCCACGTCGCGACAGAACATCGGGTCGTAGACCACCACCTCGTGCCCGCGCGCGCGCAGCTCCTCTGCGGTCACCAGCGTGCCGAGCGGCGGGTAGGGCTTCTGCGCCCGAGCCTCCATCGGGTCGAGCGGCTGGTGGTAGGGACTGGCGACGAGAACCGGCACGGGGCCAAAAGCTACCCCGTCGCGGGCTCGTCGCTCCGGGTATGCTCGCCGCGCGGAGTTTTGATGCTGCTTCTCCTCGGGGCCTGCGAGCCCGACGACACCGGTAAGTCCCCCGATCCGAGCGACACCGCCGACACTTCTTCCGACTTCGACCCCGACCGCGTGACGGAGCGGAGCTGTCCCGAGGGCCTCCCGGCCGCGCCGAGCATCGCCGACTGGGAGGAAGGCGGCTTCATCCCCGCCAACGAGCTCGCCGCGCTGGTCACCAACGGTTCGAGCACCTTGTACCTCGGATCGGTGCTCTACGGCTTCTGGCGTCGCGACGGCGACGGCACCACGTGGCAGCCGGGCTTCGGTCGCACGGCGCACACCACCGGCGAGCCGGTGGTCGACCCCGTCGACCCGATGAAGGTGTGGCGCTCGGCCGGTGGCACGCTCGAGTACTCGCTCGATGGCGGCACGAACTGGACCGGCACCCCGGCCGGGGAGATCGAGCCGGGAGTCGAGAGCAGCCACGTGTACGCCATCGGCCTCGCCCCCTACAACAGCGACGAGGTGTGGACGCTCATGCACGACGGCGCCGTGCTCCGCTCCACCGACGCCGGCGAGAACTTCGAGGCCATCGGGTCTTTGCCCCAGGGCGCCATCTCCACGCTCGCGTTTGACTTCTTCGGCTCCTGGCGCCTCGTGCCGCCGGCCGTGGAGGGCGGTCGCATGTACGCCACGCTCAACGGCTACATCTGGGGCTCCGACGATCTCGGCGCCTCCTGGACCCCGCTCAAGGGCGACGGCATCCCCCCCTTCTCGCTGGTGGAAGACCCGGCCGACGACCAGCATCTCCGCGCGGGTGGCTGGGAAACCTTCGACGGCGGCGACTCGTGGAGCGCGCTCGACAGCGCGCCGGTGCACGCCACGTGGGTAGACGGTCGTATGCTCGAGACGACGACGGGCACCATTCGCTGGACCGACGACGGCGCGAGCTGGACCAACGCCGCCACGGTGCCCTCCACGGCGCTGGTGGCCTCGGCCTTCGTCGACGGCCGCC
The DNA here is from genome assembly GCA_005778355.1 of Pseudomonadota bacterium. Lineage (GTDB taxonomy): Bacteria > Myxococcota_A > UBA796 > UBA796 > SXON01 > SXON01. Next base: position 8,214 of record SXON01000037.1, read on the forward strand.
TCTGGACGATGACCGACTGGCACATCTACTATTCCGATGACGAGGGCCAGACCTGGACCTCGGCCGGCGAGGGGCTCGTCGACGAGGACCTCGCCGTGGTGAGCCCGGACCCGCTGTGTCCCGGTCGGCTGTTCGTGGGCAGTCGCTGCGGCGGCGGCTTCTACGAGTCGCTCGACTGGGGCGACACGTGGAGCCCCATCGAGGTGTACGGCCACTACATCATGCGGGTGGTGTACGACCCCGTCGATCTCGACGTCGTGTACTACCTCACCGACAACATCCTCTACCGCAGTACCGACGGGGGTATCACCTACCAGAACCTCTGGGAGTACTACCACTACCACGGCTTCGCCGTGGATCCCGACGACAAGTCACACTTGTTGCTGGGCTCCGTGGGCTCCGGCGAGCGCGCCGACACGGCCGCGCACATTTACGTGAGCCATGACACGGGGCAGAGCTGGGAAACGGCGAGTGGCATCCCCGACAGCGAGTCGAGCGCGCACACTTTCCTTTGGCTCGATAATGACGTGGTCCTCGCCGGCTTCTACAAGGCGGGCGACATGTCCCACCTCAGCGGCGAGGGCATTGGCCTCTACCGCTCCGCCGACAACGGCGACAGCTGGACGAATGTCAGCTTCCCGCACACCGACATCCAGGCACTTGTCGGTCACGACGGGACGGTCTGGGCCTGCGCCGGCGACGGCCTCTACCGCAGCGACGACAAGGGTCTCACCTGGAGCCTAGCCGTGAGCGGCCCGGCGCTCTCCGTGGACTTCCACGAGGATCTGGGCCTCCTGTTGCTCGCCGACGGCGCCGTCCAGCGCACGGACGACGGGGGCGCCACCTGGTACGAAGACCGCGAGACCAGCCGCATCGAGCCCTCCGGCAACCCCCTGGCCGAGGTGGCCTTCTCGCCCGACGGGGCGATGGCGTGGATCACGCTGTACAACCAGGGGGTGTATCGGAAGGGGTTCTGACCGCCGCTGACTACGTCGCCGCGGCCTGCGTCCGCCCCGTCACCCGGCGCACGGGCACGCTGGAGGTGAGCCGCACCTGGTCGTGGGCCTTCTCCAGGCGAATGTCCACCTTGTCCATGTCGACCTCGGCGTAGCGTGCCACCACCGCCGCGATCTCGGCGCGCATGGCGTCGAGCTGCGAGGGGGTGAGGTCCACCTGGTCGTGCACGAGCAAGAGCTTCAACCGGGCCTTCGCCTCGTCCTTGCTACCCTTGGTGTTCCCGAAGAACTTGTCGAGGAGAGACATCATCCGGCCACCTCCTGGGCACCCTCGCCGAGGCCCATCCAGCGTTTCATGACACCCCACCAGGACTCGGGGGCTTCCGTCGCGACAAAGGGCACGTCTTGCTCGCCGCAGATCCGGCGGGCGGTGCGGCGGTAGGCCTCGCCCACCAGCGACTTGTCGTCGAAGGCGGCGGGCGAGCCGCGGTTGGCGCTCACGATCACGTCTTCACTGTCGGGCACCATGCCGAGGAGCGGGATGGCGAGGATCTCGAGCACGTCGTCCTTGTTCATCATGTTGCCTTCCTTCACCATCTTGGCGCGGAAGCGATTGATGATGAGCTGGGGCTCGGGCAGTTCGGCCGCCTCGACGAGGCCGATGATGCGGTCGGCGTCGCGCACGCTCGACACTTCCGGGGTCACCACCACGATGGCGCGGTCGGCGCCGGCGATGCTGTTCTTGAAGCCCTGCTCGATGCCGGCCGGGCAGTCGATGATGACGTAGTCGAACTCCGCCTTCAGATCCTGCACGAGCTTCTTCATCTGCTCGGGGCTCACCGCGTTCTTGTCGCGCGTCTGCGCGGCGGGCAGCAAGAAGAGGTTCTCGGTGCGCTTGTCGCGGATGAGCGCCTGGCGGAGGCGACACTCGCCCTCGATCACGTGCACCAGGTCGTACACGATGCGATTCTCGAGGCCGAGGATCACGTCGAGGTTGCGCAGGCCGATGTCGGCGTCGACGACGGCAACCTTCTTGCCCAGCCGGGCCAGGGCCACGCCGAGGTTGGCAGTGGTGGTCGTCTTGCCGACGCCCCCCTTGCCCGAGGTGACGACAATGCACTCGCTCATGCGGACTCCATTGGCTTGTAGGTCGTGAGGAAGGGGGCGGGCATCTTCCCGCGGTAAGGCTCCACCACCAGGGCCTCCTCGGCCACGTAGGCCACTTCCGGGGCGAAGCCGCGGGTGGCGCGGTCGGGGTCGGCGCCGGGCACCACCCCGATCACCTTGCCGATGCGGAGCTGCGTGGGGCGCAGGTCGAAGGCGAGGATCACCGCCTTGTCGTCGCGGGTGCCGGCGTGGGCCATGCCCTTGAGCGCCCCGAAAACCACGATGTTGCCGCCGGCGATCACCTGAGCGCCGGGGTTGACGTCGCCGAACACCTGGACGTCGCCGCCGTAGCGGACACAGGTGCCCGAGCGGACGGTCTGGGTGAGCGTGAGCACGCGCCCGCCGAGATCCTCTTCAGGCTCGTCGTCGGGTGGGGCCACGAGGTCGGTGCCGCCCGACTCGGTCTCGAAGCTCGGCTTCGGCATCGTGGCGGTGACTTCCAAGGGCGCCATCTCGGTCACGGCGGTCCGCATGTCTGACGGTGGCACCAGCGGCTCGACCGCGCCGGCCTCGGTCACGGGCGATGCCACGTTGATCTTCAGCTTCAACTCGCGCTCGGCCATGCGCTGGATGGCGGCGCTCTCGCAGTTCAGCCCCACCACCTCCACCTCGAACTCGTCCTTCAGCATGTGGACGATACGGCGGACCTCCATCATGTCGAGCTCGCGCTGCCCGAGCTCCAGTCTCACCCGCGCGCCCGCGTAGCGGCCGGGCGGGTTGCCGAGCGTGTCGCGGATCTGCAGCCGCAGCGCGTCGAAGCGCATCACCGGGGGCAGCGGCAGCACCAGCACCCCGCCGGGGGCACCGCGGAGCTGCAACGGAGGGTTCGCCGGGGCGAGCAGGAGGGCGGGTGAGGACATGGCGGGCAGGGGAGGGGAGGGACCGGCGGGGGGTGCCGGGGGAGCGGGCGGGGATGCCCGCGGAGGATGCGCTCAGAGTACCACGTTGCAGCGCCGCGATGCAAGAACTCTCTTGACACGTAAATGGTTTCGTCAAGAGAACTGCAAGAAACTCCCTGCGATGGCGAGGATGGCCGAGTAGTAGGTGACCATCACGATCATCTCCGCCCCGCGAAAACGCCGGGTGAAATGGTTGATCGCGAGCACGCTGTCCGACACCACGAACACCACCGCGCCGGCCAGCGCCATCGCCGAGTGGGTGCCCGCCGCCACCACCATCGCGCCGAGGGTCGCGGCGTAGAGCGGCACGGCGAGGCGCAGGACACCGTGGAGGCGTTTCCAGAGCACGCCCAGCACCCCGGCGATGGCGACCAGGAGCAGCGTGCCGAGGCCGCCGAGCGCCGCTGGGGGCAGGAACTCCCACCCCGCGACGACGAAGGCGCCGATGAGCAAGAGGTGCCCCACCAGGAAGGCGCCGAGGCCGTGGAGGAAGCGACGCTCCTTGTCGAGGAGGAGCCCGTCGCCGAGCGCGCAAAACACCAGTCCCGCGCTCGCGACAGGCGACACGTCGAAGGTCGCGGCGGCGAGCAAGAGCGCCGGGGCCACCTTCACCGGGTGTTTGCGGCCCGCGCCCACGAGCGCCAGGTAGAAGGCCGACGCACCCGCAGCGAGGGACCAGAGAAGCGGCATGCGCTCGCTTAAGCGGTCACCAGCGGCATGAACCCGCCCTTCGCGTCGAGCGCGCGGAGGTCGTCGTAGCCGCCGATGTGCACGTCGCCGACGAACATCTGCGGCACGGTGCGCCGCCCGTTGGCCTTCACCAGGAGGGCCTCCCGACCCGCGTCGTCGTCCGTCAGGTCGATCTCCTCGTAGGGCACGCCCTTCTGGGCGAGGAAGGACTTCGCGGCCTTGCAGTAGGGGCACCAGTCGGTCGAGTAGAGCGTGACGGTCTTCATGCCGCGGATCTAGCCGCCGCGTGAAGACCTTGGCGTTGCCCGCGCTACGATGCCCCGTGTTCTTCTTGCTGGCCTGCGCCGGGGAGCCTCCGTGGACGCCCACGGCCACCGTGCGTCTGTGGGCGAACGGCGGTGGCGAGCCGATCCCGGTCCCGTCGGAGCTCGCCCACCTCGGCTGGCTCGGCGACGTGTCCACTTGGCGCTACGCGGGTACCGGCACCGAGGGCCGCGCCGAGCGAGGGAGCTTCGGCATCGGCGACGGCACGACCTTCGCGCTCATCGGCCTCGACGAGCCGCCGAACACGCTGACCAACGCGGTGGGCCCCGGCTACCAGCGCGGCGAGGGTTTCTACGCCGACATGCCGCTGGTGCTCTGCCGCGACGGCGAGCCCTTGCCCCTGGTGGGCGCCCGGGTGCAGCGCCCACGAGGCACGGGCGTGGTGCGCACCCGCGCGGAGTGGGAAGGCGGCGCCCTGCTCGACACCATCGACCTCGTACACGACGGGGCGATCGTTCGGTACGTCACCGTCTCGGGAGGCGAAGGGCTGGAGCTCCTCGTGGGTGAGGGCGGCACGCGCGACGGCGTGACGCTCAACGCCCTCGGCGACGTCCCCGTGTTCACCGCCGAGCCCGTCTCTTTCACCCTTGCGTACGGCGCCGAGCCGCCCCAGATCGCCGAGGCCCTCGCCGCCTCCGAGGCCCAGACCGCCGCCTTCCTCGCCGGGGCCGCGCGGCTCCTCACCCCCGACCCGGCCGTGAACGATCTCTACCAGGGGATGCTGCTCACCCACCTGATGCAGACTGATACGTCAGGAACTGTATCACCGATGTCTCGATACACATCGGGCTGGCTGCGCGACGCCGAGGGGCCCACCCGTCTCTACGTCGCCGCCGGCCTCTTCGACCAAGCGGCGGCGACCCTCACTGATACATATCGTGTATCAGCAGGACAGGCGGCAATCGCGAACTCTTTCTCTCTTGATACACCCCGCAGCGACACGCCTCCCGACTGGAACGCCGTGCCCTTCATGGACGGGCGCAACCCCGTGGAGGCGCCGTCCTACCCGGTGATACACGAGGCGATGTATCGCCGTGCGACAGGGGAGTCGGCCATCGCCGACGAGGCCTTTCTCCGCGCCTGCGTGGAGCGCCAGGCCATCGACGCCGGGCTCTTGGGTTTCTCGGGCGACGAGACCTTCCGGTACACCCTCGCGCTGCCCCTCGGCGCGATGCCCGAAGACGTGGGATGGTCGGCGAACTCCGCGTTCTTGTGGATCGCCGCGGCGGAGTCGCTGGGGATCGACGCGAGCACCGTCCGAGAGCGCACCGAGGAGGTCTTCTACGCCGACGGCTACTGGAGTCCAGTGGCGGCCTACGACACGCTCGAGCCCTACCCGGCGCCGTTCGAGGACGTGTCGCTCGGTGCGGCGCGCCTGCTCGGCGACGAGCGCGGTATCGACGCGGTGCTCGACACCTTGCTGCGCAGCGACGGGACGCTCTTGACCGACGGCGCCGTCGGCTACACCGGCATGGTGCCCGGCTACCTGCTCGCCGCCGTGAAGGACGGGCCGGAGGGCGAGGCGGCGTTCAACGCGCTCGCCACGGTGGCCACCCCGTCCGGGCACTTCGAGGAGGTCCACACCCCCGACAACCTCCCCTTGCAGCTCACCCACGACGCCGACGGCTACGGCGCCGATGTCACCGCGCGCTACCGCCCCTGGGAGGGTGGCGTCGTGGTGGCCGCGATGTTCGACTACCTCGTGGGCGCCGACGTGAACGCGCCCGAGCAGCGCCTGCGGCTCAGCCCGCACCTGCCGAACGGCTGGCCCGAGTTGGTGGTGGAGAACCTGCCGCTCGGCCGCGATGGGCGCTACGACCTGCGCGTAGAGGGCTACGTGGAGGGCATGGTGGTGTGCGTGGACCGCCACGCGGACGGCCCCGCGTGGACGGCCTGCGTGGGTGAGGATTGCCGTGAGCTGGCGGCCGGCGAGGCTGAACGTTGGGTGGTGGCACGCTGACGAGGGGTCCCCGGCCGCCTCCGGGCGTTCGGTCACCGCCGGCTGGCGGGGGAGGGGAGAGGTGGCGTGGAGCGCTGGGCTACCGCCTGGGCGCGTTGCGCCGAGCGAGGGGGAGGAGGAGCATCAGGAGTCCCGAGGCCCCACCGTCGCACCCGCAGGCATCGCTCGTGCCGTCCTGGGCATCGCTATCCCGCCTGCCGACGCTGTCGCCGGGTGCGCCGCTGTCCGTGGGGGTGGACGTGTCCCCGGTTGGCTGGCCGGTGTCAGCCGTGTCCCCCGGCGTCGAGGTGCAGTCCACCACGTTCACGCTCAGGCTCGTCTCGTCTTCCCAGGCGCCGTTACTCACGACGCGCCCCACGGTGAAGCTCATCTCGAAGCTACCGTGCACTCGGAGTTGTGCGTCGTCGCCCGCGTCCGTGCCGTCGAGCAGCCAGCGACCGTCGGTGGCCGACGCGGAGCTGTCCTCGAACTCGGCCGTATCGTCCACGCAAATCTCGCTGGGCCCCGCGATCCCCGCCACCGGCCGCGCCGCCCCCCAGTAGGCGTCCACCAGCTCGCGATGAATGATGCCGTAGCCCTCGCTGGTCGGGTGGATGCAGTCCGACATGTAGGCGGCGGGGCTCGGGTAGTTCGGGTCGGGCGCCCCCGCCATGCCCCCGGCGGCCTGGAGGGTGCCCCAGATGCTCGGCACGTAGGTGTATCGGAAGTAGTCAGGATCGAGGCCCGACAAGGTGCCGTCGATGTCGGCCAGGAAGTAGCCATTGATGGTGGGGGTGAGCGTGCCAGTGCCGAAGTAGTACCAGGCCTGGGCGATACACTCGGTGCTCTGCTCGAAGTTCACGAAGTCGTAGCCGAAGCTCACCACGCGGATGTCCGGGCGCACGCTCGCCACCTGGTCGAGCACCTTGTGGAAGTTGCTGTCGTAGAGCGCGGCATTGTTCACGCCATTTCCCGCGAGGTAGTTGGCGAAGAGGTCGTTGCCACCCACCGACAGCCAGATCCACGTGGCCTCCGGGTGGAGCGCGATCACCTCGGGGATGGCGGTGGGGTACTGGTTGGCGTACTGGTCGGCGGTGGTGCCGCCGATGCCGTAGCCCTCGACGCTCAATCCGTAGGGCGCGAGCGCGTCGCCCAGCTCCTCGGCGCTGCCCTCGGCCCACGAGTCACCGAAGACCAGGACATCGGCGGCGAAGGTCGGGACGCAGAGAAGCAGCATCCCGTCATCGTCTCACAGCTAGTAGAGGTCGAGCGTGTAGATCTCGCCCTCGCCGGAGCTGTCCACCGCCACGAAGTCGACGATGTAGTCGTAGTAGGCGCAGTCGAGGTAGGTCGAGCGTTCTTGCCAGGCGCTAAACCACACCGCGCCGCCGTCCGGGTAGAGCTCGAAGGCATCCACCCACTCGCCGGTCCAGCCGTCGTACACGTCTGCGTACACCGCCTCGATGTCGCCCTTGCCGTTCTCATCGTATACATCGGCCTCGAACCACCACACGTTGTCGTCGTAGTAGCGGTCCCAGTAGCAAGAGGCGTCGGCCCAGTCGACGTAGGGCGCGTAGTCGGCGCCGCCGCCGCCCCCGCCGCCACCGGAGCTGTAGATCACGCAGCCAGGAAGGGCCATGAGCGCGGCCAGGAGGGGTAGGGAGCGGGTCATCGCGTTCCTCGTGTTCATGCCCAGCTTACGCCCTGGGGCGCGGGCCCATTCGACTAGCCCCGCTCCGTCCAACGCCAGGTGGTGAGCAGTCGCGCGTAGTTCGCCCGCTCGAAGGCCTCGGGATCGGGACACCGCGCGAGGCTCATGTTGCCGCGGAGCTGCGACACGCCGGTGTACTCGTGCTCCTTCATCCAGTGCTCAAGGCCGTCGCGGAGCACCCGCAGGTGCTCGGGACCGTGTTTCACCACCGCTGATACCACCTGGACCACGTCCGAGCCTGCCATCAGCGCCTTGACCGCGTCCTCGGCGCTGTGGACGCCGCCCGAGCAGGCCAGGGACAGGCCGGTGCGCCCCCGCAGGATCGCGATCCAGCGCAGGCGCATGAGGAGCTCGTTCGACGAGGAGAGCACCAGCCGCGGCTTCACTTCCAGCTCCTCGATGTCGATGTCGGGCTGGAGGAACCGGTTGAAGAGCACCACGCCGTTCACGCCGGCCTCCTCCAGGCGCCGCACGAGGTGGGGCAGCGAGGAGTAGAGCGGCGAGAGCTTCACGCCCAGCGGTAGTCGCGTGGCGTCGCGCACGGACTGGGCGAGCTCCACCACCCGATCCTCGATGGCCGCGCCGGAGATATCGGCGTTCGTCGAGAGCAGGTAGACGTTGAGCTCGAGCGCGTCGGCGCCTGCCTCCTCGATGAGCCTGGCGTAGCGCACCCAGCCGGAGGTGCTGGTGCCGTTGAGCGAGGCGATCACCGGCACCCTCACCGCCTTCTTGAGTTGGCGCACCTGGTGCAAGTACGCGCGGGGACCGAGGAAGTACTCGCCCGGGTCGGGAAAGAAGGACAGCGCCTCGGCGTAGGCGTTGTGATGCCGGTCGAACATCATCTGCGAGGAACGCGAGTCGGCCTCGATCTGCTCCTCGAACAGCGAGTGCATCACGATGGCGGCGGCGCCGCTCGCCTCGAGACGACGGGCCACGTCGAGGTCTTCGGTAATGGGCGAGGCACCGCCCACGATGGGGTTGTCGAGCGAGAGCCCGAGATAGTCGGTGGCGAGGTCCATCAGTTCCTCCGGGCCATGGCGGTGTAGAGTTCGAAACGAGCGGCGATCTCCGACTGGGCGATCTTGATCGTCTCGGCGAAGCGGTCGGGATCTTGCGCCTCGGTGGCGCGGAAACGTGTCTCCGCCCGCATGAAGCGTCCAAGGTCGCCCTTTGGCGCCCCACTGTCGAGCTGCAGCGGCGAGTCGAGCCGCGGGTCGAAGCGGTAGAGGGGCCAGTAGCCGGTGTCGACCGCCGACTTCTGCTGTTCGAGCCCGTGCACGAGGTCGTAGCCGTGGGCAATACAGTGGCTGTAGGCCAGGATGAGCGAGGGGCCCGGGAAACTCTCGGCTTCCTGCAAGGCTTTCACCGTCTGCGCGTCTTTCGCGCCGAAGGCCACGCGGGCCACGTACACCGAGCCGTAGGCCATCGCCATGAGCCCGAGGTCCTTCTTGGCGCTCTGTTTGCCCGCCGTCGCGAACTTGGCCGAGGCGCCGCGAGGCGTGGCCTTGGATTGTTGTCCACCGGTGTTGCTGTACACCTCGGTGTCGAGCACCAGCACGTTGACGTCGTGACCGCTGGCG
>SXON01000038.1 GCA_005778355.1 Pseudomonadota bacterium
CGCCTGGGTCACCCTCACCTCGCCGCCCGCGAGCGCTGGGGCGACGCGGCCGGCCTCGCCGCGACCGGCCTCGCCAGCATCCCCGCCGCCGCAGGCGCCGCCGTGACCGGTGTGGCCGGCTACGCGGAAGACGCCGTGGCGCTTGGGAAGCGGCTCGTCGGGGGCTAGGTTCGAGGCATGGCCGAGCGAATCGTGCTCTACGACGGCGTCTGCGGCTTCTGCAACGGGGTCGTGCAGTGGCTCTTGCGCGTCGATCGCGACGGCGCCTTCCAGTTCGCCCCGCTCCAGGGCAACACCGCCGCCGAACTCCGGGCGAAACACGCTCAGATCCCAGTGGACCTCGACACCATGGTCTACGTGGAAGACGGCACGGTGTACCTCCGTAGCCGCGCGTTTTTTGCCGCGGCACGCCACCTGCCGACCCCCTGGTCCTGGTTCCGTCTCCTCGGCTTTCTACCGGTGATGTTGACCGACGCTGGCTACCGCCTCGTGGCTGCCGTGCGCTACCGCGTGTGGGGCCGCTTGGATGCCTGCCGGATCCCGAGCCCAGAACAGCGCGCTCGCTTCCTCGCCTAGGTTAGTTCTTCGCGTGGATCCAGCCCTCCCGTGGATGCGCGCGGGCGTGGCTTCCCTCTGGCTCGCCACCGGCGGCCTCGTCGTCACCCGGTTCTACCGGGACGTCGGACAGCTGTGGCTGTCGCGGCTCGGCGTAGGCGACTGGGCGATGTACGCCTGTTGCCTCGTCGAGATCCTGCTGGGTCTACGCCTGATTTTGCCCTGGGGTCGGGCGTGGGCTGTCGCCCAGTTCGTCGTCGTGATCGGCTTCTCCGCCGTGCTGGGCCTGCTCGACCCCATGCTCCTGGTGCACCCCTACGGGATGGTGAGCAAGAACCTTCCTTTCCTTGGACTCGTGGCGACGGTGGCCTGGGTCCAGGAGGAGGGCTGGTCGCCGCGCGCCGTGTGGACGCTGCGTGCTGGGATGGCGGCAGTTTGGTTCACCGAGGGGCTCGGCCCGAAGGTCTTCTTCCAGCAGCCAATCGAACTCGCCGTTGTCGCCAACTCGGGTCTTGTCGCGCTCGATCCGCGCACGTTCCTGATGGGCCTCGGCCTTGCTCAGGCCGCCTCGGGCGCCGCCGCCTTACTTCTCCCGGGGCGGCTGGCGGCCACCTTGTGTTTCTTCCAGGGGCTCGCCGTCATCGTGCTCCCGGCTCTGGTGAGCTGGCAAGACCCCACCCTGTGGCTCCATCCCTTCGGCCCCATGACCAAGAACATCCCCATCCTCGTGGGCACCTGGACGGTGGCGTGGCGATTGTCGCGGACCTCCTGAAGGTCACTCACGTGCTCGCGGCCTGCGTTTTCCTCGGCACGGGGCTCGGGACGGCCTGGGTGAAGGTGGCCGCCGACCGGCAGGGTGCGCTCGAGGCGAGGCTGTGGGCCCAGCGCTTCGTCGTCCACGCCGACCTCGTGTTCACCATCCCGGCGGGGTTGCTCCTTCCCGCCTCCGGCCTCGCCCTGGCCCGCGTCTACGGGATTCCCTGGCAGACACCCTGGGTCGCGACCGGCCTTGTCTGCTGGGCGGTGGCCGGGGCGTTCTGGCTCCCGGCGTGGCGCCTCCAGTACCGCATGCTCGCCGACGTGGAGACGGCGGTCCGGGAGGGCACACCGCTGTCGGCCCGATACCTGGCAGACACGCGGTGGTGGCTCATCCTCGGCTTCCCAAGCTTCACCGCGGCGATGCTCGCCGTGTGGGTGATGAGCACCAAGACGCTACCCTTCTAGCCAGCCCCGGTAGGCGCCCTCGAGCGCCGTTGCGCGCGCCTTCAGGTTGTCCTCAGTCCATCCAGAGGTATCGACGGGGGGCATCACGCGCACCTCCACGCGGCCTGGCCGGGTGAACCACCGGCCCGGCGGCATGAGGCTCCCCGCGCCGCGAACCACCACGGGGACGATCGGCGCGCCGGTGGCCAGCGCCAGCCGGAAAGCGCCGAGCTTGAAGCGCCCGAGCGTACCGTCGCGACTGCGGGTGCCCTCGGGCGCGAGGATGATGGTGCGGGACGCAGCTTTGCAGCGCGATACGACGTCGGCGAGCGAGGCCGCAGCGCGCGCGGGGTCGCGCCGGTCGACAAACACCTGCCCGTGACTCCACCACACGAGGTTGAAGACGGGAAACCACTGCAGCTCTTTCTTGGCGAGGCACAGCGGCGCCCCGGGCGACAGGGCCGCCACCAGCGGCACATCGAGCGCGCTCGTGTGGTTGGCGACCAACACCCGCGTGCCGGGCCCGCGCAGGTGTTCGAGCCCCGTGAACTCCACGTCGATGCCCGCGATCCACAGGCAGGCACGCCCCCACCAGCCGGGCCAGCTCGAGGCCAGCGGGATGGCGAGCAACCCCATGCTCAACGCCGCCACCACCGCCACGGTGCCGAACACCACGACGCTGAAGAGGAAGGCGAGCACAGTGCGGATGCGACTCATACCGTCCCAAAGGTGTCGGAGGTTAAGAGTTAACACTTAGCCGCGGCTGCACGTCTGGCGATACGTTCTGCACATGGCGGCCCCGACGCTCGCGCAGGTCCTCGACATGCTGGTGGTCGACCGGCTGATTCACTCCGGTCAAAAGCAAGACGTTCTCAATCGAGGCCGTGAACAGTCGCGACACCTCTTGCTCGACAAGCGGGCCGAGCTGCGGCGTCTGCTCGGACGCCAGCGGGTGAACTACACCATCGCCGACGCGGAACTGATCGCTTCCTTCCATTTCAAACGGCTCGACGCGCCCGACCTCCACTTGGAGGAGGAGCGCATCTCCGAGACCATCGCCAAGCACCTGGGTTTCCCCTTCGTGCGTCTGGACCCCTTGAAGCTCGACTTCAAGCTGGTGGTCGACGCTTTTGGCGGCCCATTCGCGGAGAAGAACCTCGTCATCGCGGTGGACGAGAAACCTCGAGAGCTCACCGTGGCCCTCGCCGAGCCCTGGAACACCGCGCTCTTGCAGCAGCTGGTCGAGTTCAAGAAGAAGCCCATCCGACCGGTGCTCGCGGCGAAAAACGAGGTTCTGCGCGTCATCACCGAGTTCCACGGCTTCCGCCGCTCCATGCGCGCCGCCGAGGCGGAGCTCGCCAACAACCTGCCCGACATCGCCAACCTCGAGGCCCTCTACAAGGTGGCCGGTTGGAACGAGCTGGAGGCCAACGACCAGCCCGTGGTCCAAGCGGTGTGGTACCTGCTCAACTACGCGGTCGACCAGCGCGCCAGCGACATCCACGTGGAGCCCAAGCGCGACGACGCGGTGGTGCGCATGCGCATCGACGGCGTGCTCCACGCGGTGCACCGCATGCCCAAGACGGTGCACCCGGCGGTCGTGAGCCGCATCAAGCTCCTCGCCCGTATGGACATCGCCGAGAAACGCCGACCGCAAGACGGTCGATTCAAGACCCAGGTGGCCGACGAGGAGATCGAGCTGCGCGTGTCGACCGTGCCCACCGCCTTCGGCGAGAAAGTGGTCGTGCGCATCTTCGACCCAGCGGTGCTGAAGCAGAGCCTCACCGATCTCGGCCTATTTCCTCGCGAGTTGTCGCTGTACGAGCAGATGATCCGCTCGTCCAACGGCATGGTGCTGATCACCGGCCCAACCGGCAGTGGCAAGACCACCACGCTCTACAGCACCCTCCATCACGTACACAGCCCACGCATCAATATCTGCACGCTGGAAGACCCCATCGAGATGGTCAACGAGCAGTTCAACCAGATGGCGATGCAGCCGAAGATCGGCTTCACCTTCGGCACGGCGCTGAAGAACGTGCTCCGCCAAGATCCCGACATCCTCATGGTCGGCGAGATCCGCGACCCCGACACCGCCGAGAACGCCGTCCAGGCCGCGCTCACGGGCCACCTGGTGCTCAGCACCGTGCACACCAACGACGCCGCCAGCGCCATCGGCCGTCTCTTCGACCTGGGCGTGTACCCCTTCCTCGCCTCGGGTGTCCTGCTGGGCATCGTCGCGCAGCGTCTCGTTCGCAAGGTGTGCGTGCACTGCGCGGTCGAGGAGACACTCACCGCCGAGCAGATCGACGCGCTCCGCATCCGCGGCGCAGAGGGTCGAAGCCTACGCGTGAAGAAGGGCCAGGGCTGCGTACGCTGTCGCGGCACCGGCTACCGAGGGCGAGTCGGCATCTTCGAGGTCATGCCCATCACTCCACGAATCCGCAAGCTCATCGAGGCCAAGGCCCCCGCGCAGGAGATCAAGCGCGAGGCGCTCAACGACGGCATGCTCACACTGCGCGAGTACGGCATCAAGAAGATGGCGCGCGGCGAGACGACCTTCGAGGAGATCATGGCCGTCACCGACGAACACGCGCTCTACTGAGGCTACACTCGGCCGATGCTGTTGCTCGTCGCCTGTGTCCAGACCGCCTCTCTCGACCTCGACCAGGACGAGGCGACGGTCGACAGCGGCCTCGAGGAGATCCCCGGTCCCGACGACACCGACGACGATACCGATGACGACGACACCGGTGGCGACGATGACGACGATCCGGTCGAGGGCTCCGACGAGGACCTCTGGGACTGCGCCGACATCTTCGAACAGGACCGCCTCCCGACCTACCGGTTGACGCTCACGGAGGGCGACTGGCGGGAGCTCGAACGCCAGTTCTCCATGCGCGACGGCACCAAGGACTACGTGCCCGTCGAGTACTTCGAGATGGACGGCGAGACGATCCCCGACGTGTCGATCCGCCTGAAGGGCAACGAGGGCTACTCGTGGATGGGGACCAAGATGCAGTTCGTCATCTCCTTCGTGGAGGTGAACGAGGACCAGCGATTCCACGGGCAGCGGCACGTTGCCTTCGACGCCACCTGGTACGACGCCACGCTCCTGCACAATCGCACCGCCTCGCGTTTCTTGCGACGCATCGGCCACCCCGCCCCCTGCGCCAACAACGGGCTGATGTACATCAACGGCGAGTACTACGGCATCTATGCCCACATGGAGCAGCTCGACCGCGAGTATCTCGAGCGCAACTTCGGCAAGGAGTTCGCCGACGGCAACCTCTACAAGTACGGCTACGAGCTGAAGAACAACGAAGGGGCCGACACCAGCCGCATCGAGGAGTGGTGGTCGGACTACAGCTACGAGCACCTCAGCCAGTACGGCGACCCCGACCAGTGGGTGTCGGAATGGGCCGCCGAGGCCACCATGCCCGACTGGGACGGCTACTGGATCTCGGGCCACAACTACTACATCTACGACCACCCCGAGCGCGGGTTCATGTACCTGCCGTGGGACCTCGACGCGACTTTCTCCTATTACAACTATATGAGTTACGACCCCTTCGGCATCTACTGGGACTACGTGCCCCACGAGCGGAGCGTGCTCGGCGAAGAGGAGTGGGAAACGCGCTTCATCGAGTACATCGCGGCGTACGCCGCCGCCTACGACGCCGAGACCATGGAAGAAGAGGTGGTGGCATGGGACGAGCAGATGCGCGACTGGCTCGACCAGGACCCGAACAAGTACTACACCATGGCCGATCACGACGCAGCGGTGCTCGCGCTGCGTGGTGCCTTCTACGAGCGTCGCGAGTACCTAGAGGCGTGGGCGGAGTACAACCTTGATCATTGAGAGACCATAGACTGTAGGCCTTAGGCTGTAGGTCCTGAGCCGGAGTGCGTGGCAGCGGTCGCGACGCGGAGGACCGTCGCCTCGTCGCATCGCCGACCGGTGAGCTGGAGGCCAACCGGGAGGCCTTCCGAGAGGCCACAGGGCACGGAGATGGCGGGCAGGCCTGCGAGCGAGGCGGGGACGGTGAGGATGTCGGCCATGTACATCGACAGGGGGTCGCGCGAGCGAGCGCCCAGCTCGAAGGCCACCGTCGGGCTCGTGGGTGACACGAGGACATCGACCTCCTGGAGCGCCGATTCCATGTCGGCGGTGATGCGCGCACGCGCACGTTGCGCCCGCACGTAGTACTGTTCGGCCCAGCCGGCGCTGAGCGAGAAGGTGCCGAGCAAGATGCGCCGCTGGACCTCGGGGCCAAAGCCCCGCCCCCGGTTCTGCACGTACAGGTCGCCGAGCGTGCTCGCCTGCGCGCGCGGCCCATAGCGAAGCCCATCGAAACGTGCCAGGTTTGAGGCTGCTTCCGCCGGTGCGATCACGCAGTAGGCAGCGAGCGCGAGGCGCGTGGACGGCAAAGCCACGCGCGAGACCACGGCACCCTGTCGCGACAATGATTCAACCGCCTCGGCCACGCAGGCCAAGACGCCCGGCTCGACGCCCTCGCCCTCTCCCTCGACGAGCACGCCCACACGAAGCCCCTTCACGCCAAGCTCGCAGGCGCCAACCCAGTCGCCCACGGGCTCGCGGAGCGTGGTGCTGTCGCTTGGATCGTGTCCCGACATCACCTCGGCCACCAGCGCCGCGTCGCGCGTGTCGAGCGCAAAGGGCGACACGATGTCGAGAGAGGAAGCGAAGGCCACCAGACCATGACGCGAGATGCGTCCATAGGTCGGCTTGAATCCTACGATGCCGCAGAAGGAAGCGGGCTGGCGCACGCTCCCGCCGGTCTCCGAGCCCAGAGCCAACGGCACCACCCCGCCCGCCACGGCAGCTGCGGAACCCCCCGACGAACCCCCCGGGACGCGGCGCTCATGGAGCGGATTTCGCGCCGAGCCATAGGCGCTGTTCTCGGTGGAGGAGCCCATCGCGAACTCGTCCATGTTGGAACGGCCCACGATAATCGCGCCCTCGGCACGCAAGCGAGCCACGCAGGTGGCGGTGTAGGGCGCCACGTAGCCCTCGAGGATCCGTGAGGAACAACCGCACGGCTGTCCCTCGTCGGCCAGGTTGTCCTTGAGGACCACGGGCACCCCGGCGAGGCGACCCGCCCGGTTGACGACCCTCGCCTGGGCCTCGATCGCCGCGCGGTCGAAGGGCCGGAACGCATTCCATAGGTTTGACGCGGCACGTTCCCCGGAAGGGCGAGCCCAGAGACCGGGATCCGCGCCGTCGCGCACGGCCTTGGCAATCTCCCGGGCGGTGACCCGCGTGCCCTCCATCACTCGACGTCGACCACGCGAGGCAGGCGCACCAGGCCGCCGTCGTGACCCGCCGATGCCTCCACGAGCGCCTTCGACCCGGTGGCGGCCGTGTCGGCTCGACGCGGCGTGACCCCGTGCAGCGGTGCGTCGATCCCGTCGAGTGCCGCGAGCGACTCGACGTAGCTGACGATCCGGGAGAGCTCACCCGCCAGGGCCGAGGCGCGCGCAGGCGCCACGTCAAGCCGGGCGAGGCCCGCCAGGTGCTGAACAGTCGCCGCGTCGAACTTCACTTGCCCTTGAACTTGAAGAGCGCGGCGAGCCCCGAGAGCGCGCCCGATGCGTCTTTTCCGGCCAGCGCTTCCAACTCGCCCGGATCGAGCAAGACCGAGCCGCAGTCGCTGCACACGTCGATCTCCACGCCCTTGAAGTCGCGCGGCGACATGGCGCCCCCACACTTGCCGCAACGGCCCGCGTGCTGCGCCTGGAGCTCGGCCCGCGCCGCGCGGGCTTTCTCCTCAGCCAGCGCGACCTGAGCTTTCGCCCTTTCCTCGGCCTCGATCTTGGCGAAGTAGCCTTCTTCGGACGCGTTCTTGTCGGTAGACATGCGGTAGATCCTCGGCCGCGATTCTAACCGGCGCGAGGCGTGCTGGCCCTCAGCCGCAGCTCTGCCCAAGTCGGCGCAGACCGCCAGTGAGCTCGCGCACCAGCTCACCGTCGTCGGGGCTGCGGCTCAGCGCGTAGCAGTAGTCGGCGCGGGCCGACACGCGGTCGCCCAGCTTCTCGTTGGCATATCCACGACCGTACAGGGCCCATCCGTAGCCGCCGTCGGCCTGAAGGGCGCGCGCGAAGAATCCATGAGCTTCCTCGATTTTTCCGTTGTCGATCGCCTTCCAACCCGCGTCGGTGAGCGCCTTGGCACTGGTACCCTTGGGTTTGATCGTCGCGGTACTGGTGGTCGAGGCGGTGTTCGATGCCTCAGCCCGCGCCTTCTGCTCGGCCCGCTTGGCGGCATCGGCCTTCGCCCGCTCGTCGGCTTGAGCCTTGCGCTCCGCCTCCGCCCTCTCTGCGGAGGCCTTCTCCGCGGCCGCCTTCTCCGCCGCTGCCTTCTCAGCCGCTGCCTTTTCCATGGCGGCCTGCTCGACCGCGGCCGCCTCGCTCGCCGCCGTTTCCGCGGGCACCGGCTCGCCTGCGGGCACCCCGGTTCCCGCAGGCATCGTGGCCTCGGGCTGGACTCCGGCGGGCTCGGGCTCGGGCTCGACCACGGTCGCGGTCGACGGAATGAGTCCCGCCTTCTCGGCCTCGACCCGCCGCGCGCTGGCCCAGCCGATCCAGGCGAGGGCGACGAGCAGCGCCAGGGCAACCCCGCCGAAAACTGCCCAGACGGCCACGTTGGAGCGGGGGCGATCGAGCGGTTCGTCGTCGTCGTCGAGCACCGAGCGGGGCGGGAGACTCTGCGGGGCCACCGTCACCGGCACCTTGCCGTCGAACTGCGGCACCGGCGGCGCGATCACGGGCGTCGGCCGCTGCGGGACAGGGGGCGATTCGGCGCGCGTTCCCCAGCTGGGGCGCGGACCATCCGACCCGCGCGGGGCGCCGATCACCGGCGTGGCGACCGGCATGTTGCCCGTGGCCATGAAGGTATCCGCGAGGTCGGACGCAGAGTGCTGCGTGGCCTCCATGGTCGCTTCCTGCGTGTCGGGATCGGGACCGAGATGGAATCCGAGGCTTCGCGCGTCGGCGTGGAGGTCTTGGGTGGGCGCGTCGGCCTCGAAGGGCGCGCCCGCCTGGCGGCCGAGCAGGTCGGCGGGCACCTCGTCGACGAGCTGCTGCACCGTCGGATCGTCGACCGGCGGCAGCGCCGGCGAGCTGGCCTCGAGCGCAGCGATCGTCTCCGAGGTGGCTTCGCGAGGGATCACGTCGGAGATGGGCGGAAGCTCGTCGGCCTGCGGCGGCGTGGCCACGAACGCCGTGGGACTGTCTCCGGGCTCGACCTCCTCTCGGACGTAGATCTCCTCCTCGGGGGCCATCTTGAGGCCCGCGTCGCGACGCGGCGACGCTTCAGGCTCGCCCGCGCCGATCGGTGAGGGCGTGGGTGACAGGGTGGGCCCCGAGGCCGCAAGGCGGTCAGCAGCGGCGAAAAAAAGCGCGAAGTCAGCGCGCTCGCCGATCACCGCCCAGCGCATCCCATGTTGCGACACGTGATCGGTCCGGGCCACGCGCCCTTCCAGGATCCAACGCTGCAAGGTGGCGAGGTCGGGGACGCTGTACACGTCGCCGCCGACGCGCAGCATCTCCACGGGCTCGCCCGGTGGCACCGGCCGCGGATCGCCGACGAGGCGTGCGGGAGGCTCGACCGGCAAGAGTGCGGGCGGCAAGGGGGCACCGCCCTCGCCGTGGACCGGAAAGGTGTGGCCGCACTCGGAGCACCGGAATCGCAAGGGCCGCGTGCGCACCCGCGCCGACGACGGCGCGTCGACGCTGTGGCGCTCGTGGCAGCGGGGGCAGACGACTTCCATGCTTCAGCCGCCGAGGGCGGCGAGCCCCTGCTTGGCATCCTGGTCGGCGGGGTAGGCCTGAAGGTAGGCCTCGTAGTGGCTCTTTGCGCCGGCGGTGTCGCCCGCGTCGGCGGCGATGCGGGCGAGGAGCTTGTGGGCGCGGGCGTTGCCCTTCTGGACCGCCTTGTTGAGCGTGCCCTGGGCACCAGCGCTGTCGCCCACGCGGAGTTGCGCTTCGCCGAGCTTGGCCAGCAGGCTGCCCGTTTCACCCTGCTTGCCGAGCGCCTTGGTGTAGGCGGTCACCGCAGTATTGTAGTCGCCGCCTCGCGCGGCCTCGTCGCCCACGGCCTCGTCGTCGGTCACGCTGCTGCTGCTCGCCATCGCGGGGGCCGTGCTGCCCACGCTGGCCTTGGGCGTGCTCGGCGGCGGTGGCATGTTCACGCCGCCCGACGACGCTGTCGGGACGCCCGAGGTGGGCTGCGCGCAGCTCCCGTTGGCCAGCTCCATCCAGCCCGCCGGACACTCCACCTTGGTCTCGGGTTCCGGGGGAGGCGGTGGCTCGACGGGCACCGTTGACGAGCCGCTCACGATGGCATCGGTGATGTCGTCTGCCGTCGGACCCGTCCCGCCTTCGGTCACGGCCTTGCCCGTCTTGGGCCCCGACCCGTTGGTGACGGCGCGATCCGTGCTGGTGGTGCTGGTGGTGGTGCCACTGCCGCCGCCCGCCTTCGAGCTGAGGTACCACATCCCAGCCACGCCGAGCAGCAAGACCGCCGCCACGCCGATCCACAGCCCGTTATTCGACCGGCCGCCCGCATCCTTGGGGCCGCGCTTCTGCTGCATGCGGTCGCGCTGCTTCTGCTTGAGCTGCTCGAAGGGATCCTGGTAGGTGGGCCCCTGCGGCGAGGGCGACTTCCGAGCCTCCTCGGCCGCCGCCGCCGCCGCAAGCTCAGCGGCCACGTTGCCCAGGTCGGCCAGAGCCGGCGACTCGCGGGGCGGCTCGCCTCGCGACGCCTGGTCGACCGCGAGCCGGTCGTAGGTTTCTACGAAGAAGGCGTCTAGATCGGGAATCTCGCCGATGGGCTTCCAGGTCTTGCCGTCGTGACTGATGACGTCGGCGGGCGTCACGCGCCCGTCGGCAATGTACTTGCGCAGCGTTCGGGTATCGCTGAAGTCGTACACGAGGCCGATGCGCACCTTCACCTTCCACGCGGTGACACCCACCTTGCGGAAGTCGAGCGTGCCTGCCCGCGCCTGGATCTCTTCCTTCGTGGGGGCAGGTGGTGCCGGTGCGGGCGGCGTCGCCGGGGCCTCGGCGGCGCGCGGTCGTTGCACCTCGTAGGCGTCTCGACCCACAGCTTCTCGCGCGGCGCGGCCCACCGCGCTGCCGATGGGCGTTTCTTCCTCGCCGAGAGCAGCCTTGGCCGCCGCCGCCATGTCGCTGCCCACGCGGGTTGGCTCGTCGTCTTCCCAGTCAGAATCGGCCTTCTGAGGCACGACCCCCGGCCGCACGATCTCTCGAGGCGGCGGTGCCGGTGCGAGCACGACAAAGACGTGCTTGCACTTGGGACACGTGATCTTGACGCCGCGCCCGGTGATCTTGTTGTCATCGAGCTTGTAGCTTGACTTGCAGGATTCGCAGGAGACAATCACGCCGGCGGGACTCCTAATCCTGAGGGCTGATGACAAGCTCGAGGGCGGCCGACGCAGCGTAAACCGTGCGAGGGCCGTGGGAGGTGAAGTGTATAGTGAGTCGCGGGTTCGAGGGAGTTCCTTCGCGCTTGTGAATGGTCCCTAGACCCAGCAACGGGTGCAGAACATCCGCTCCTTCCGTGAAACCCTCCATCGAGTCGGGGACGATCGTGCGCAGGCCCCGGGGGCGCGCGACCGGTCGCAGCGTGGGCGCGGCGGCGGCGCGCGAGGTGAGGCTGGGGCGAGCCGGGAAGCTGGTACCCGGGGACGCCGCTGGCCGGAAGCTGGGCGGCGTCGCTGGCCGCCCCGGGCCGAAGCCCGAGGGGGGGGCGGCGGGGCGCCCCAGGCCGAGGCCCCCGCCCCCCGGCCGACGAAATCCGCCTCGGGGCGGCTCCGTCAGCGCCTCGGCCGGGATCTCGGACACGAAGCGCGAGGGCAGCGCGTCGTCCCACCAGCCGTCGGGGGTACGCCGACGCAAGGGGGCGCTGAGGAAAAGCCGCTCCCGGGCCCGAGTGAACGCCACGTAGGCGAGTCGGCGTTCCTCCTCGAGATCGTCTTCGGTCTCGGACCGCGCGTGCGGAAACGACTTCTCGCACATCCCGATCACGAAAACGACGGGGAACTCGAGCCCCTTGGCTAGGTGTGCCGTGAGCAGGGTGACAGCGCCAGTGCCCTCGTCGGGCAGGTCGTCGGCCTGCGCGCTGAGCGTGGCGCGGTCGAGAAAGCCCCTGAGCGCCGAGATCCCGGTCGTCGCGACGGCGGGGCCCCCGGGCGCCTCGTCAAGGGCCGCGTTGTCCTCCTCGGCCGCCGTGGCCGCCGCACGCGCCAGCTCACGAATATTCTCGATGCGTCCCCGCGCCTCCTCGCTGTCTTCCTGCTCCAGGGCCGCGAGGTACCCGCTCTCGGTCGCGACGTACATGACGAGGTCACCCACGGGAGTGAGCTTCGCTGCGTTCTCGAAGCGGTCGAGCAAAAGCGTGAAGGCGGCAAGCGTGTTGCCCACTCGCCCGCCGCTCTTGCCCATCTCGCGCGCCGCGGCGCGGAGCGGCACGCCCCGCCGGGTGGCCTCCTGGCGCAGTCCCTCCATGGCCTTCTCACCGAAGCCGCGCGCCGGCACGTTGACGATGCGCGCGAAGGCCAAATCGTCGTCCGGGTTGAGCAGGATGCGAAGGTAGGCGACCAGGTCTTTCACCTCGAGGCGCTCGTAGAACTTCTTGCCGCCGACGAGGATGAACGGCACACGCGCCCGGCTCAGCGCCTGCTCGATCGGGCGGCTCGCGGCGTTGGTGCGGTAGATCACGGCATACTCGCCCCAGGGACGCCCAAGCCGCTCCATCCAGCGGACCACGCCCTCGGCCTCGGCCTGGTCGTCTTCCGGGGTGGAGAAGTGAACCTGCTCGCCGAGCTCCGCTTGCGTCCACAGGGTCTTGTCCTTGCGCTGCTTGTTGTTCTTCACCACCCCGCTAGCGGCCTTGAGGATGTGGCCCTTGGAGCGGTAGTTCTCCTCCAGGCGAATCACCGCGCATGTCGGAAAATCCTTCTCGAACCCCAGAATATTCTGGATGTCAGCGCCGCGGAAGCGGTAGATGCTCTGGTCGTCGTCGCCCACCACCGCGAGGTTCGGCGCCGCCCCCTCGCACAAGAGGCGGAGAAAGCGGTATTGCGCAGGGTTGGTGTCCTGGTACTCGTCGACCAGTACGTAGCGCCACCGGTCCTGCCACTTGCGACGAATGCCCTCGTGGTCGGAAAAGAGCTCCACCACCTTGTTGATCAAGTCGTTGAAGTCGAGCGCGTTCGCGAGCTTCAGGCGCGTGTTGTACAGCTCGAGGATCCTGGGGAAGGGATCGCTCCGCGAGATGCGCTCGACGGCTCCGATTCCATTCTTATGCTGGTCGATCCTTGAACGAACGGCGGCGGGCGCGAGGTCCTTTGGGTTGATCTTCAGCTCCTGCAAGACCAGCTTCACCACCCGCATCTGGTCGTCGGTGTCGTAGATGACGAAGTCGCGGGTGTAGCCGAGCGCTTCGATTTCCTGCCGCAGGATGCGCACACATGTAGAATGGAAGGTGGAAATCCACACGTTCCGCGCGGACTCGCCCACGAGCTCTTCCACGCGATGCTTCATTTCCCCCGCGGCCTTGTTGGTGAAGGTCACCGCGAGGACGTTCCAGGGGCGCAGGGAAGGGCCGTAGGGATCGTCACCGATCGTGCCCCGCTCAAGCAGCTTCGCGATACGACGGGTGAGCACTCGCGTCTTGCCTGAACCTGCACCGGCCAGGATCAGAAGCGGCCCGTCGAGCGTTTCCACCGCTCGCCGCTGTTCGTCGTTCAGCCCCGTGACCAGCTCGTGCATGCACCCGCCCGGCCCGGCTTCTAACCCTTCGCGGCCCGCTTGCGGGCCCGCAGTTTCTCGGCGCGCCCGGGGTGGATCTTCAGCTCCGGACGACCCACGGCGATGGCGTCGGCGGGCACGTCCTGGCCCACCACCGAGCCCGCCCCGACGATGGCCCCGTCGCCCACGCTCACGGGGGCGACCAGTGCCACGTTGGTGCCGATGAACACACCCGCGCCGACCTCGGTGTGGTGCTTGCGCACGCCGTCGTAATTGCAGGTGATTGCGCCTGCGCCGAAGTTCGAGCCCGCACCGATGTTCGCGTCGCCCACGTAGCTCAGGTGGTTCACCTTCGCGCCGGAGTGAATCGTCGCGTTCTTGACCTCGCAGAAGTTGCCGACATGAGCGCCCGACTCGACCCGCGCACCAGGGCGAAGACGGGCCAACGGCCCGACGATGGCCCCTGAGCGCACGATGGCCCCCTCGCACACCGAGCCGGCGCGTACCCACGCGCCCGCCTCGATGTGGGTATCGACGATCACGCACTGCTCGCCCACGTCGCCCCCGACGTGGGACGTCCCGCGAAGCACGGCGCCGTAGCCAACGCGGGCGCCCGGTTCCAGCCTCACGCTCGCTTCCACCACCGCGTGATCGAGACTGTCAAACTCCACACCTTCTGCCGCCCATTCCCGATTGATGCGTCGCGATAGGATGTCCCTTGCCTCCGCCAGCGCCGCGCGGTCGTTCACGCCGAGGAACTCCTCTTCGAGGAAGCCAGAGACGACTTTGGCCTCGGCGTCGACCAGATCGGTCAGCCAGTACTCGTCTTTCGGCGGGTGCGGCTGGAGTGTCGGCAGCCGCCGACGCAAATACGCGGCATCGAACACGTAGAAGCCGCTGTTCACCAGGCGGATCAGTCGCTGGCGGGGCGTACAGGCCGCCTCCTCGACAATCCCGATTCCCTCGACCATCCGTCCGTAGCCGACGGGATCGCGCGCCTCGAAGGCGGCCACCGTCGCCTGCCCACGATGCTCGGCGAGGAGCCGGGCCACGCTCAGGGGTCGCAAGAGCGGCGTGTCGCCTGCAGTGACGAGGACCGGCCCTCCATCAGGTAGTTCAGGCAAGGCTGAGAGCAGTGCGTCGCCCGTTCCCCGGGGCGCGGACTGTCGCGCGAAGCGCACCCCCGCGTGGGCCAGCGCGGCGCGAACCTGGTCCTCGTGATGGTGCACCACGACAACCACGTTGGCACCCTGCGCCTGGAGCGCGTCGACGATCCAGCGCACCATCGGGCGACCGAGCAGAGGGTGCAGCACCTTGGCCATGGGTGAGCGCATGCGCGTGCCGAGGCCAGCGGCGAGGACCACGGCGGTCAGCGACATCTAGAAGCTCCCTTCGCGGGGAATCGCGTAGATACGGGTGCTGCCCGCCTCGGCGACGGGCTCGAGCTTCTGGCCGATCCACGCGTCCATGTGACGACGGGGCTCGGTTTCTTGCTCGGGCGTGAGTCCGGGGGTCACCACGTAGGGGATGTCGCCATCGCCGCGACACTCCTTGCGGATGATCTCCACGCAGTTGAGGTAGCCCTGCTCGTTGTCGGAGAAGGGGCAAACGGTCGTGGGACAGTACACCATGCCGGCGTAGGGCAGTGCCTCGCGCAGCGGCGAGGCCGCCCCGATCCCCGACTCGAAGCGCTCGGCCAGCGCCTTGCCCACCGGCATCGCCCGCGCCTCTTCCGGAGGCACCCCCATGCCCACGGAGGCCGGGTTGACGACGATCGGCCACGCCGCCCAGGCCACCCAGGTGAACGCCAAAGCCTCCAGCAAGAATGCCGCGTAGATCGACAAGAATCGGGTGACAAACATGCTCACCGGCGACATGAGCAGCGAGAGCCCGCGCATCACGATGAGGCCCGCGACCGGCAGCAGGTTGTCGCTGTAGCGGGTGGGTGCGTCGGCCGCGACGAGCGCAAGCAAGGGCGCCAGCGCACAGGCCACCGGAACGCCCGAGGCGAGGCCGATCCCCAGCGCGCGCGCGAACCGACGCGGCAGCCCACCCTTGCCCTGGGCAATCTCCTCGACGGCAGGTGGACCGAAGAGGCCCAGCCAGGGCAAGGCGAGCAGGAGCGCCCAGGGCAATCCCCGAACCCGGAAGGCGTCCACCACGAGGGCGACCGCCTCGTCCAAGGCGCGCGGCGCATTCGCCTTGAGGGTTGCGAGCGCGTCGGCCTGGTGCTGCACCTGGTCGGCCGGAGACGTGCCCGAGGTCGGCGCGATACCCTCGGCAAACACGTCGGCCACGAAGCTCTCGGGAATCGTGGGGAAGATTGAGTAGACGCCGTACACCGTGCCCACCGCCGCGGCCGCGTACAACAGCGCAGCGAGCAGCCGCCACCAGCCCTTCCCGCACGCGAGCACCAGCAAGAACCCGGGAATGGCGAAGCCGAGGGCCGTGAGGTGAGACACCGTGGTGAACCCGGCGATCACCCCGCCGATGGGGGCCAGCATCCACCAGCGCCCGGAGGCCCAGCCTGCCAGGAGCGTGAGAGGCACGAGGAACGTGACGGTCGGATCGATGCCGTAGCGGCCCGCCGAGGCGATGAGCTCGGGCTGGCCGATCGCGAGCAGGCCGGCGGCCACCGCGCCCGCTCGCATCCCCATGGCCCGGCCGAGCAGGTACACCACCGGCCCCAAGAGGACGTGGAACAGCTTGTTGACGAGGTGCCCGGAGAGCGCCACGCTGAGGCCCGAGATGTGCATGAGTGTGGCGGTGAAGATCGACCACGTGGGCATGCGATGGGGATCGAGATCTTCCCAGCGTCCGGTGGCAAAGGCCAGCGTGTTCAGCGCCCACGCGCCCGCGTCGGGACCCCAGATGTACGCATCGCTCCCGCCCGCCCAGAAGGGCAGCCCCTCGCTGGGGGGGCCGGGAACGGCGGCGAGGAAACGTGACGCGGTCACGGCGAGACAAGTCCCCACCACCACGTCGACGATCCAGGCCCGGCGGAGCGCGTCGGGGAGCATCCAGGCGCTTGTATTGAGCCCGTGGCGGTTGGGCCCGCGCTGACCGTCGCCGATGCCGGCCTCAGGTCGAGTGCATCTGCTCCCAGATGCTGGCGAGGCGTCCCGGCAAGGCCACCGGGTCGAAGGGCTTGCTGATCACCGCGTGCACCCCGGGGAAGGCCTTCCGAGCGCTGTCGTAAAGTCGTACCCGGGCCGTCATCAACACCACGGGAATACCAGCGGTGGCCGGGTTTTCCCGCATGGCCCGCATCGTGTCCATGCCGTCCATGCCCGGCATCATCACGTCGAGGAGCACCAGGTCGATGGGCTGCCGCTGCAAGACCACCAGCGCGTCGGCGCCGCCGGTAGCCACCGTCACCTCGAGGCCGCCCAACGAGCGTAGGGCGAGGGCCACGACCGAGAGGATGTCCTCGTCGTCATCGACGCAGAGCACACGGCGGAGGGGTGTCAAGCGGTGGAATCCTCGCACGGGAGAGTGAGGAAGAAGGCGGCGCCGCGACCCACGGGGTCCTCGTGTCCAACCGCGCCGCCGAGCGCAGTTGCGATGGCGCGCGAGATGCTTAGCCCCAGGCCCGCGCCGCGCTCGCCGCGCTTGCGACCCCCCGGATCAGCCTGGGAAAACCTCAGGAAAAGTCGACTCCGGAAGTGCTTCGGCACCCCGGGACCAAAGTCGCGGACCGTCACGCGACCACGCTGGCCCATCCTGGCCACGCGCAACTCCACCGTTTCCCCTCGGGCCGAGAACTTGATGGCGTTGCTGAGGAGGTTGGCGAGAATCTGTTGCACCCGGTCGGCGTCGGTCTGGAGCACTATCGACTTCTCGGACGGGACGACGGAGAGCTGAACCCCGGCCGCAGAGGCCAGCGGGCTCGCGGCCTCCGCCGCGATGCGGGTCACCTTGTTGAGCTCGTGGAGCCCCAGGCTCAGCGACATGGTCCCCGCGAGGATCCGCTCCAGATCGAGCACATCGTTGACTAGACGAATCAAGCGATCCGCGTTTCTTCGCGCCACGCCGAGCAGCGGAATCGCGCTCTCCGGCACCGCGCCAGCGGCACCAGCGTGCAACAATGACACCGCACCGTTGAGTGACATGAGCGGTGTGCGCATCTCGTGCGAAAGCGTGGTGATGAACTCGTCCTTGCGCTGCTCGATCTCCTCGCGGGCGTTCTTGATGGCCGTGAAGTCGCTCATCGAGGCCACCGTGCCGCCGCCATCGAGGGGCACTGCGCTCACGAGGAACCACCGCACACGCTTGTTTCTCCCCCGGAGCCCGAGCACGACGTCGGTACGGGGGGTGCCGGTGCGCAGGCACGCGTAGAACGGGAGCTCGTCCTCGGGCATGGGCTCGCCCTTTTCGTCGACCGCGTTGATGGGCCCCGGCCTCGCCGGTCCGTCATGGAGGTCGTCCTCAACTAGGCCCAGGATGGGCCCCGCAGCTGGGTTTATCTCCACGACCCTGCCCGCCGCGTCGAAGATCGCCACGCCCTCGTGGAGCGCGCGGAAGATGGACCGGAAGGCAGCGTCGTTCACCGCCCGCGCCACCTAACGAGGACTCGTGCTTGCGCGAGGACCAACCTGAACGTATGTTCAGCGGGTGATTCTGCACGTCGCCAACCCGCCACAGCGCTTCGCCCAGGCGCACACCGAGTACGACGAGCCGCTGCCCGCCGATCTCACGCTCTATGAGGACCACAGCCAGGAGATCCTCTCGCACAACGACAGCCCCGACCTTCACTTCCGATGGTCGGTCAATCCCTACCGCGGCTGTTTCCATGGTTGTACCTACTGCTACGCGCGCCCGAGTCACGAATACCTGGGCTTCGGAGCCGGGAGCGACTTCGAGCGCAAGATCGTCTACAAGCCGCGCGCGGCCGAGCTCCTCGCGGCGGCGCTCGCTCGTCCCAACTGGACCCGCGAGTTGATCCTCTTCTCGGGCAACACCGACTGTTACCAACCCTTGGAGTCTCGCCTTCGCTTGACGCAGCGCTGCCTTGAGGCCTGTGCCGCAGCCCGAAACCCGGTGGGCATCATTACCAAGTCGGCGCTGGTGGCCCGCGACGCGGAGATCATCGCGAGCATCCCGCACGCCTCGGTGGCGATCTCCATACCCTTCCACGATCCGGTCGCCTGTCGCGACATCGAGCCGGGAGCGCCACCGCCGGCCAGGCGATACGCGGCGATCGCCGGGCTGGCCGCCCGCGGCATCCCCGTCAGCGTCAACATCGCGCCGGTCATTCCCGGCCTCTCCGATCGCGACATCCCGGCAATCCTCAGGCATGCGCGGGAAGCCGGCGCCCGGCATGCGCGCTTGCTGCCGGTTCGACTTCCAGGGCCGGTGGAGCACATCTTCCGCGAGCGCCTTGAGTCGCGACAGCCGCTCAGGGCCAAGGGCATCCTGGAGCGCATCCGGCGACTCCGGGGCGGCGCATTGAACGAGTCCCGTTTCGGCCGCCGTTTCGAGGGAGAAGGCGAGGAATGGGCGTCCACGTTGGCCCTATTCCGTACACTTCGGGCGAAGCTCGGATTCGACGAGTCGGGGCCCTTCGTCCCCGAGCCCGAGCCCCGGCAGGCGACCCTCTTCCCCGGCCTCAGCGGGGCCCGAGGAGGCGATTGAGCACCCGTCGTAACGAGGAGGTCGACGCGTCGGGCCAGGGCGTGGGTAGCGGGCGCTCGCCTCGGCCAAGAGCACGCGCCATGCTCAAGAGCGCCGCTGCGTCGCCCTCGTGCAGGCAGAAGCCGTCAACCATGGCGGTGGCGGCCGCGGCGGCCGACGGGAACTCCTCGCCCCTACGCGCGTAGAGGCCGATGGCCGGCACGGTGCGCACGTCGGTCTTCAGCACGCGACAAAGGCGCAGCGCTACCCCCCGCGCGCCACCACCCGCCGCGACCAGAACAATGTCAGGTCGCGACGAACGTGCCATACGCAACGGATCGTCCCCCGGCGCTGGGACCACGAGCTCGTAGTCGGCGCTCAGCGCCGCGATCAGCCGGAGGCGCGTGGCGGCGTCGCTGTCGACGATCATCAGGCGCGTGGGCATCGCGGGCGGGCTCAGGCCGCTTGTAGCCCGGTCCGCCCCGCACGGTCGATTGACGCGGCAAACGCTCGCCAGTTACCGTCGCCGTTCACCCACCCCGAGAGAGCGAATGTCCACCGACGACGCCAACCGCCTGAACGAGATCAACAGCGAGCTGCAGGGCATCCTCGCCGCCCGCCTCGCGGAGCTTGCCACCGCCATGAAGGGCGCCGAGAGCGCCACCCGCCAGATCGTGGCCGGGGAAATGGAGGCCGCCCGCTACAAACAACTCGCGGAGTCGCTCACGGGCGAGATGGGCGACATGAAGCGGGAGCTGGGGGCGCTCAAGGCCCGGGCCGACGAGGTGCGCGCCCAGCACGCGGCGATGACGGCCGACCGCGACAAGCTGCGCGGCGAGGTCAACCGGCTCGAGGGCGAAGCGCGCGACGGCAACGCCGAGGGCGACCGGCTTCGTGGCCGCTCTCGACAGCTCGAGGAAGAGGCCGACACCGTGAAGCGCGAGAACGACGCGCTGCGAAAGAAGAGCGACGCGCTGGAGCAGAACATCGCCAAGGCGAAGAAGCTGCGCGAAGAGCTCACCCAGAGCCTGTCGGCGCTCAACGCGCAGATGCAGGGTCTCAACCTCGGCGGCAAGGACTAGCCCCGGATGAGCCAAGCTTCCTCGCTGGCCGCAGCGGAGGCGATCCTCGCCACGCTCGGGGCTGGCCGCGCCGCGATCACCCAGATTGGGGCCGAGTACCTTCCCTTCGAGCAGCAGGTCGGGCTGCACGCGGCGCTCGGCGGTGAGCCCGGGCGAATCGCTGAGGTGGTGGGCCTGCTGGACCGTCGCATCGACGTCCTGCGTGGGCGCCTTCGCCACCCGCCCAAGGCAGTCCCCGTCGATGGCGAGAGGGTGGACGACGAGCCCACCCCACGCGGCGCGTCGACCGCCGCGCAGCAGCCGAGCCGCCTCCAGCGCGCCATCGGGCGTGCCGAGATCCTCAAGCGGCCCGAGACCCCTCCGGTCCCGTCGCCCGCCGCCGCGCCGCCGCGGCCACCCGGGCTGGAGCGACGAGCGCCAACGCGCGCCGAGCCCGAGTCCGCGCTCGGCGTGGGCCCCGCGACGGCCGGCCCTGCGGCATCTTCGGTCGTGGCCGCACCCGTCGTCGAGGGGCCGCCGGTCGTGGAAGTCGCGCCCGTCGTCGAGGCGCCGCCGGTCGTGGAAGTCGCGCCCGTCGTCGAGGCGCCGCCGGTTGTGGACGCCGCGCCCTTCGTCGAGGCGCCGCCGGTTGTGGAAGCCGCGCCCGTGGTCGGGACCGCGCCGGTTGCCGAACACCCGCCCGCCGCGGTGAGCGCGCCTCTGGCTGAGCTGATCGTGCCCCCGGCGCTCGCCGAGGAGCCGCCGGTCCCCGTCGCCGCCGTCATCGTCGCGCCGGCCGAGCCCCCGGTGCAGGCCATCGATGCGCCCAGCCCAGTCGCGCCGCCGCCCATGATCCTCGCCCCCGACCCGGTGGCGGCAACGCCCGAAGTGGCGCCGGCCGTGGCGGGTGGGCGCCCGCGCCGCGCCAGCCCGGTGCTGAGCGTCGTCGCGGGGGGTGGTGAGGCCGAGAACGCGGTGTCACCCGCTGGCGTCCGCGCCGCCGGCCCGTCGCTCGACGACGAGGCCATCAGCAGCAGTGCCGACGAGGACGACGACATGCTCGGGGCGGGCACCAGCGCGGCCGGGGGTGGCATCCAGCTTGGCTTCGGCGGCAAGAAGGTGACGACTCCGTCCCGGCCCGAGAGCGCAGCTCCCCGGCTCACCGACGACGAGGAGCCACACACCTCCCCCATGGCCGAGACGCCCAGCATCAAACCGGCGGGCGACGACGCGCGCATCTCGGGCCTGCTCGACGACGCCGTGGCCGCCGCCGGGAAGGGCGATCTCAACCGCGCCATCCAGGCCTTCACCGACGTGCTCGACATGCGGCACGACCGCGCCGACGCCCACATCGGCCGCGGCCGCTGCTACCTCGAGCTCGGCGACTACAGCTCCGCCATGAGCGACTTCCAACGCGCAGAAGATCTGCACCCCGAGCGCCCCGACGCGCACGTGGCCATGGGCGACCTCTACTTCGCCCGCAAGGAGTACCGCCGCGCCATCGAGTTCTACGACCAGGCGGTGGAGCTCGACGGCAGCCACGCGATGGCGCGCTGCCGTCGCGGCATCTCGCACTACTACCGGAAGAACTATCGCCAGGCGTTCCAAGACTTGCAGCGCGCCTACTCGCTCGATCCGGACATCCCGAACATCCGGAAGTACGTCCAGATGGCCGTGAAGAAGATGGAGCGGCCTGACTAGGCCGCTGCCCCCCCCGCGGCTACGAAGCGTAGAGCTGGACAGAAGCTCCGAACTCGTCGGCCATGTGGAGCGTGAAGGCGAGGTCGGGGTGGCGCACCACGATGAAACCATCGGACAGAAGCGTTTGTTTCCAGTCGCGACGGCTCTGGCCGGGGCGGAAGAGCTGGTCGGTGGCCACGTGCTCGCCATACTTTTCCAAGTAGCGCTCCATCCCGTCGAGCCGCCGGATCTTGCCCTGACCCTGGGCGCGCTTGAAGATGATGGCCACGTTGTAGTCGCGGGTGACCTTGGCCTCGAAGCTCTGCCAGCACACGGCCCGGGCCCACTCGCGGAAAAGGTCGATGTCCGAGCTGTAGTTCATCTGATCGACCAGATGACCGCCCGCCGAGCGCGCGCCGATCTCCCCGAAAACCACCTCGCCGTTGGCCTTCCGGTACCACTCCATGTGCGTGAAACCGGTGCCCATCTTGAGCGCCTTCAGCACGCCGAGACCAAGTTCCAAACCGCCGCGCAGCTCGGGCTGGTCGGGGTTCTTCAGGACGATCACCTGGGGCGACACCCACTCGTTGCTGCGCGCGATGAGCGGCCGGGGACGGTACCAGGCCACGTTGTAGAAGGCTGGCCGACCGTCGATGCACACCGTGTCGAAGGTGAACTCGTCGCCATCGACGAACTCCTCCACGCTCACCTCCCGCACGTGCCGCGTCTTGCCGAGCACCACCTCGAGCTCGTCGCGACTATTCACCCGGTAGGTATCGGCGCTGCCCGCGCCCGCGATCGGCTTGACGATCACCGGGTAGCCGATGCGCTCGGCAGCCACGCGGATCTCGTCGGCGGAGTTGGCCCGCGTGTGGTGCGGCACCCGGAGCCCGGCCGCCTCGACGCGCTGCTTCATCAGCTCCTTGTCGCGGAACCCGCGCGCCACGTCGAGCGACATGCCGGGCACGTCGAACACCTCGCGCAGGTCGGCCGCGAGCTCGACGAAGGGCTCCCACAGGCACTCGATCCGGTCGAAGCGCACGCCAAACGAACGCGCTGCCGCGATGGTGGCATCGCGATCAAACAACTTCGCGCTTCGATACCCCGCGAGTGCCCGCTGCACCTTGGGCGAGAGCCCGCCCGGGTGCCCGTCGCCGATGGCGAAAACCCGCGCGCCCACCTCGGCGAGGCCACGGGTGAAGTCCTGCATCTCGGGGGGGTAGTTCGGGGCCAGGAACAAGACATTCATCTCCCCGGCTTATCGCGGCGCTTGCGGGTCGCCGCGCCTGCGGTCTAAGGTCGTCGTGGGTCAGGGAGGAGGCAGCATGCCCCTTCTCGCAATCGCGTTTTTCATGCCCCAGGCGCAGGCCTTCTGCGGCACCTACGTCGGCAGCGCCGACAGCACCGTCACCAACACCGACAGCCAGGTGGTGATCGTGCGCCAGGGCCGCACCACCGTGCTCACACTGGCCAACGACTTCCAGGGCGACGCCGCAGAGTTCGGCCTCGTCATTCCGGTGCCTCGCACCGTCGAGGTCACCGACGTGTCCGTCGTCGATCGCTCGGTGATCGACGCGATCGACGCCTTCACCTCGCCGCGGCTGGTGTCGTACGACTGCAGCGACTTCGTGTACTACTGGGATGGCGACGAGTGGGTGGGCTACAACAGCGGTTCTTCCAGCGGTTGTGGCAGCACCAGCTACGAGAGCAGCGCATACAGTGCCGACGCGGCCGGCACCGCCGACACCGGCGGCAACCCGGTCGGCGCCTTCCTCGGGACCGTGGAGGCCGAGCACTTCACCGCCGGGGAGTACGAGTTGGCGCTGGTCGACGCCGACGGCAGCACCGGCCTCGAGGCCTGGCTCTCGGGTAATGGCTTCGTGGTGACCGAGGCCGCCGCCCCACTCTTGGCCGAGGCCATCGATCAACGCGCCAAGTTCCTCGTCGCGAAGGTGACGGGGGTCGACACCACGCAGCCCGACACCTGGCTCTCACCGATTCAAATTCGCTACACCGCCGACAATCTCGTCCTGCCCATCCGCCTCGGGGCCACCTCCTCCGCCGGCGTGCAAGACCTGCTGGTCTACGGCATCACCTCGGCCTCGGAGGGCGCGCTCGCGGTGAGCAACTACCCGCTGGTGACGGTGGACGAAGAGTGCATCCTCGACGCCGCCATTGGCGAGGACTTTGGCAGCCAGTACGAGGCACTTTTCTCGACCGAGCACGACGAGCAGGCCGAGGGCAAGGCGGGGTGGACCATGGAGTACAACGCCTACAGCGGCAAGTGCGACCCCTGTCCCGACACGGGTGGCACACTCGACGAGGCCACCCTCGCGACGCTTGGCTTCGTGGGCGGCGTGACCGACAGCGTGGTGACGCGCATCCACATGCGCGGCAGCCCCGAGACCATCACCGAGGACCTCGCCCTCTACCCCTCGGGCTGGACCTCCTTCCAGCAGCAACGCTACATCGAGGCCGCGGAGGAAATGTACGCCTACTACCCCGTCTGTAACGAGGGGATGGTGGAGGGCGCCGAGGGATGCCCGGAGCCCGAGGGCGAACCCGACGATGTGCCGGTCGCGACGGGGGACGACGAAGAGTCGTCGGCGTCATCGAGCTGCTGCGCGAGCGCCCTCGCCGTGCCGTTCACCACCTTCGTGATCGCGGCGGCGCGGCGACGGCGGGTGTAGTGACCGGCCCCCGAGTTTGTCGCGACAAACATCGATAACGACAACTACTCAGCTTATACTACAAATATCCTACGTACGCGCCCGCCCTCCGTCCAGGAGTGCTCGGGGTACGCTCGCCCGCACCTGGAGGTTCCTGGTGCCCGCGATCAAGCTCCCTGCCGCCCGTGTCCAGCTCGTCGCCACCGACACCACCGAGCTTTGGATCGACCTCACCCGCTACATCGAGACCCTTGGAG
>SXON01000039.1 GCA_005778355.1 Pseudomonadota bacterium
CCTCGGCGCCACCGCCGCCGCCCCCACCGCCACCGCCACCGCCACCGGCGGCACCACGGGCGCCCTTGCGGGCACCGCGGCCACCACGGCGGACCACGGACTCGCCGCCGGCGGTGATGTCTTCCATGTAGGCGAACAGCACGCCGTCTTCACGGCCCGTCGCGAGGCCCATCGCGGTGGTGGTGGTCTTGTAGACGATCGCCGTGATGTCGGCGGTGCCGGTGTCGACCGTCTCGCTGGCGGTGTAGCCGGCCTTGGTGAGCGCCAGCTGCCAGTCGGAGGTGATGGTCTGCGGGGTCATCGCCGCGTCGGTGTAGATGACCAGCAGGTGGTCCGCGGTCTGCTCTTCCACGGTGCCGGTGCCGACGGGGAGACCGAGGGTCGACCACGGGGCCACGAGCGCGGCGGCCGGCGCGGGGGGCGGCGGCGCGGGCTCGGCGACGGGGGCCGGCGCGGGCTCGGTGGTGGTGGTGGTGGTTTCCTGGCCACCGCAGGCCAGCGACGCGACGATAATGGGCGCGAGCGCGCCAAGAAGCTGCTTCTTCACGATTCACCCTGGGGAGGAGTTGTCGCGCGACGGCGCCGCGCGGCGGAGGATTAACGCGGCAAACCCGCCGAGGCGGCTAGCCGAAGTTCTTGATCGCGAAATCCCAGTTCACGAGCTTGTCGAGGAACGCGGTCACGTAGTCGGCACGCTTGTTCTGGTAGTCCAGGTAGTAGGCGTGTTCCCACACGTCGACGACGAGGAGCGGCGTGCCGAGGTTGAGCACCACCGGGTTGTCGGCGTTGCTGGTCTTGGCCACCGAGAGCTTGCCGTCCTTCGCGACGAGCCACGCCCAGCCGCTGCCGAACTGTCCCGTGGCGGCCTTGGAAAACTCCGTCGCGAAGCCGGCCTGGTCGCCGAACGCGGCCTTGATGGCGTCGGCGAGCTTGCCGGCCGGGCAGGCGCCGCCGCCGGCCTTCTTCATGCTCTGCCAGTAGAAGTCGTGATTCCAGGTCTGCGCGCTGTTGTTGTAGATGCCGACGTTGTCGGTGCCGTAGGTGCCCTTCATGCAGTCGAGCAGCGACTTCTTCTCCCAGTCCTTGCCCGTCACCAGCTCGTTGAGCTTGTTGACGTAGCCGAGGTGGTGCTTGCCGTAGTGGAAGCCGACGGTGTTCTGCGAGATCACCGGGGCGAGATCGACGTCGGTATAGGGCAGCGCCATGAGCGCGAACGGTCCGCCGGTGGCGACCGGCGCTGCGGCCGTCGTCGCGGGCGCAGTGGTCGTCGTCGCCGGCTGGAGAGACTTGGTGTCGCCCGCGAGAGCGGGGAACGCGGCGACGGCAGCGGTCGCGACCGCTGCTTGTCCGAGAAGATCACGGCGAGAGAAGGACACGGGAAGACTCCGAGAGCACCCCCGTCTAACCGAGCCCTCGCCTCCGCCGGGTGACGAGCCCGAGGCCGAGCATTACCGCTGTCGCGAGCGGGACCGCCGGCGCGCTCGTGCAGCCACACCCGCTCCCGGTCTCGCCGGTGTCGTCGTCGCCACCCGCCGTGTCGTCTCCGGTGTCGACCTCGTCGGGCAGGCAGGGCTCGATGTCGGCGGCCGTGCCGATGCACGTCGGCACCTTGGTGCTGTCGTCGGCGAGGCTGGGGTTGCTGAGTACGATCCAGTAGGTGCCAGCCTCGGCGCTGACCGACTGCGACACGGGTCCCGGCTCGGGGAAGTAGGTGGCGTCGAGCGCGCGTCCCTCGGCGTCGAGCGCGTGCACCGACACGAACAGGTCGGGCGCATCCTCCGCCATCGCGAAGTACAGGTCGCCGCCCGCCCAGTCGAGCTCGTAGTACACCGTCGCGAGCGGGTAGACACGGTCCTCGACGTTGAAGCTCGTCCCGGCTTCCTCGTCCTTCACCTCGCGTAGCTCGGCCGCGAAGGGGTACTCCCCGGTGTAGGCGCCCGCGCGATCCCCCGTTGCGAGGTTGCGCATGGAAAACTCGGAGAAGTCGTCCCACAAGGTGCTGTCGTGCGCAGCCTCGATCTCGCTCATCGCGACAAGGAGCTCGTCGTCGTCGGGATGGTCGGCGAAGGCCTCCATCATCTCCACCATCACCGCCTCGCCGTGCCGCTCGGCGAGGTGAAACCACCAGAGCGCGGTGGCGTAGGCGAAGGCGGGGACCGGGCCGGCCGGGGGTTCCGACAACGAACGACCGGCGTCGTCGATGTAGTACGAGCAGAAGCGGATGAAGTCGTCGTTGTAGGGATCGTAGAGGTGCTCCGCCCAGGTGGCGGTGCCCTCGAGGAACCACACCGCCTCGCTCTGCGCGTAGGCGGCTTGCACCCCGTGGAAGAGCTCGTGCGAGGTGAGCACGCGCACGGCCTCGTCGAGGTCGCCGTAGCCGTAGCCAGCGAAGTCGTTCTCCATCGTGAAATAGCCGCTGCACGCGCCGCTACTCCCGCCACACTCGCTGGCCCACATACCGTCGGCATCGCCACCGAAGTCCACCAGGTAGGCGTCGAGGGCGTTGCTGCCGCCCTTGCCCTCGTCGGAAAGCGGGAGGCGAAAGCCGGCCGTCTCGTAGACGAGGAGCACGTTCTCCGAGGAGGCCCCTACGGCCTCGACGAAGTCGGGGACGCCGCTCCCATCGACATCGTCGAGGTCGACGGCGTTATTGCCCTCGACCGAGTACCACACGCGAACGAGGCCCTGCTCGCTGTCGTAGGTGACGACGGTGTCGGTCTCGTCGAAGGCCCAGGAACCGCCCTCGGTGGGGCGGGCGAGCGCGAGCGTGGCGAACAGCAGCATGCGGGCGACCTTACCGCGCTCCTGCCCTCGCGGCGGCTGTGCAATCCGGCACGGCGCGCCGTCACGCGGGCGCGGTTAGAGTCCGGGCATGCTGCTCAGCCTCCTGCTTGCCTGTCCCGTCGCGAGCGACGAACCGAAGGACACCGCCAACGACACCGGGAGCACCGAGGAGGTGACCGACGCGGTGTGCACGGAGGCCACCGACGTGCCCTGCGAAGACGAGATCATCAGCGACTTCTCGCTCCACGACGACAAGACCTCGAAGGGCGACATCGAAAACACCGAGGCCAGCGGCACCTGGTCGTCGATCGTCGACGCCACCGCCGGCGGTTCCTCCTCGGCCTCGAAGAACGCCTGGATCTATGCCAAGTTCACGGAAAACGGACTTGAAAAGGTCGACATCGACGATGAGACCGCGCTGCAGGACATGACGTGGCACATCGCCGCCCGTCGCTACATCATCCGGCTCAACGGCGGCGCCTCGGGCCCCTCCTGCGTGGGCGCCGCCAAGGTGCGCGACGACTTCAACGCCGTCGACGAGAGCTCGGCCACCGACCTGGAGTTCAAGCTCGAGGACTTCTACACCGAGGCCTGCGAGCTCAAGGAAGACAACTCGGGCATGCCGGGCAGCCCCGCCACGCAACTCGCCACGTTCTGGGAGTACGTGGGCAGCTGCGTCGGCACCACGGGCCAGGTGTGGGTGCTCCAACTGGAGAGCGGCGAGCTAGTGAAGTTCACTGTTGACGCCTACTACGCCGACGACGGCCAGGAAGAGTGCAACAGCACTGGCTCCACCAGCACCGAGGGCGCGATGTACACCTGGCGCTGGGCGTTCCTCTAGCGCAATGCCGTCGCGACCGCGTCGATGCATCGGTCGACTTGCTCGGGGCTGTGTTCGCTGCACACGGTGAAGCGCACCCGCTCCTGGCCCTGCGGCACGGTGGGGAAGCGGATCCCCGGGGCGTAGATGCCCTCTTTCAGGAGCCGCGCTGCCGCCGCCATCGTGCGCTCCCTGGTCACGATGGGAACGACATGATGCGCGCCGAGCACTCGGGCACCCACCTGCTGGAGTCCCTGCCGTAGTCGCCGCGCGTTCTGGGCCAGTCGCTCGCGACGCTCGTCGTCCGCGAGGCGAAGCGCCACCAGCGCGGCGAGAGCGACCGGCTCGGGCATGCCCGTGGTGTAGATAAAGGCGCGGCCTTGCGAGATCAGGAGCTCGCGCAGCGCCGCAGGGCCCGCCACGAAGGCCCCGGCCACGCCGAGCGCCTTGCCGAGGGTGCCGACCATGAAGTCGGGCTCCACGCCCTGCATCGCGGCGACACCGCGTCCCTGTGGGCCGAGGGCGCCGAGGGCGTGGGCCTCGTCGACCGCGAGCCAATGATCTCCGGTCCACCGGCAGAGGTCGGGCGTATCGCCGTCCATCGAGTAGAGCCCCTCCACCACCACCAGGCGCGCGTCGGCCGGGATCTGGCTCGGATGGTCGTGAGGGAGGACCACGCGCCGGGCCTTGCTCAGCCTCAGCCCGTCGATGATCGAGGCGTGGTTGAGCGCGTCGGACACCACGACGTCGCCCGCCTCGGGCACGGTGCCGAGGAGCGCGAGGTTGGCGTGGTAGCCGCTGGAGAAGAGCAGCACCGGTCGACCAAGCTTCTCGGCCAGCGCCGCCTCGAGGAGGTCGTGGGCGGGACGATTGCCGCTGATGAGCCGCGCCGAGCCCGCGCCGCCCCCCTCGCCGTAGGCCGCGCGCACCTCGGGATGCCAGGCGAGGCCGAGGTAGTCGTTGGAGGAGAAGTTGACCAGCTCGCGACCGTCGAGACGCACCGTCGTGGGACCGGTGGGGACGAGCGTGCGAAGCTGGCGCGAGAGGCCGCGCGAGGCGATGTCCTGGACGCGCGCCTCGAGGCGCGCGTAGCGCCCGTTCAGGGGTTGACGCCGTTGTCGTCGGTGCCCTCGGCGCGGACAGACGGTCGCAGCGAGGGCGGATGCGGCTGGTGCGGCGGGGGACGAATCACCAGGCCCTCGGCCTCCAGCATGTCGAGGTCGATGTCGGCCGAGCGGCCGGCCGTCGTGAGGTAGTTGCCGAGCATCACCCCGTTGGCGCCGCAGCGAAAGATCTCGTCCTGCCGCTCGCCGAGGTTTACCGCGCGGCCGCCGCAGACGATGATGTCTTTCGTCGGGAGCACCAGGCGGTAGAGCGCGATGATCTTGAGGCAGTCTTCCGGCGAGAGCTCCTGCTGCGCCTGCAGCGGCGTGCCGGGCCGGGGGTTGAGGAAGTTGATGGGTACGCTGTCGACGTCGAGCTCGCGGAGCTCCATTGCCAGCTCCACCCGCTGCGTCCAGCTCTCGCCCATGCCGAAGATGCCGCCGCAGCAGGTGTACATGCCGAGCGACTTCGCCGCCTTCACCGTATCGACTTCCTCGTCGTAGGTGTGGGTCTGCACGATGTTGTTGTGGAAGGATCGCGCCGTTTCCAGGTTGTGGTGCACGCTCTGCAGGCCCGCGGCCTGGAGCTCGGCGAGCGACTCGCGCGACATGAGCCCGAGCGAGGCGCAGGTCTGCATCCCCGTCGTGTCGCGAATACGCTTCACGGCGTCTTTCACGGTGGCCAGCTCGGTCTCGTTGGTCATGGACCGACCGCTCGCCACCAGCGAGTACTCGCGCACGCCGTGTCCCCAGGCCTCCTGGGCCTCGGCCACGAGCGTGTCGGCCGACTTCATCAGGTACTTCGGCGCGTCGGTGGTGTAGTGCGCGCTCTGGCTACAGAACGAGCACGCCTCCGCGCAGCGGCCGGACTTGGCGTTGCTGATGCCGCAGGTGTTGACGAAGTTGCCCTTGTGCTCCACCCGCACGCTGCCTGCGGCCTCGAAGAGCTCGCCGAGTTGCGACGCCGGGAGGCCGGCGATCGCGTTGGCCTCGGCCTCGCTGATGCCCACGCCGCGCTGCGCACGGGCACGGATGTCTGACCAGTCCAGCATGGGGCCTCCCGGGGGAGGCCTCGGCTAACTCGCCTGCAACTGTTGCTCGACCTCGCGGAGGATCTGCGCGGCGGGGCCGGTGCGGTTGGCGCAGAGGCAGCGCTTGTACGAGCGCCACAGCTCCCCGAGGTACGGGTCGGTGGCCAGCCGGTGCTCGTCGGGGTCGGCGTCGACCACCGGGAGCGAGGAGGCGCCGATGGTACGGCGCCGGTGGAGGGAACGAATTCCCCCGAGGAAGTTGGGGGTCGCGTCGGGCTCGCCTCGGCGCTTCAGCTCGAGGAAAACCTGCCAGCACACGCTCTCGGGGAGTCGCTCGGCGCCCTCCGGTGGTGTGCGCATCATCCTGACCAGGTCGCGCGTCGGGGCGCTCAAATCGACTGCATGGCTGTCGGCCACCGGATCCTCCGCCATTGATGGCAGTATCATACACCACGAAACGCGCGGCACATCCACTCCCGGCGCGCCTGGCCTTGCCCCGATAGCGTGCACAGCGATGAAGTTCGCGTGGCTGTCTTTGCTTGTGCTCGGTTGTCGCCCCTACCAGCGACCGGCCGAGATGCCTCCGCTCCAGGTGGCTCAGGGGCCGCTCAGGGTCGTGCGGGTGGAGGCCGCGTCGCCCCGCGTTCACGTCGTGGTCCGCGCGGGTAGCGCCTACGATCCGCCCTCGCGCGAGGGCCTTGCCTACGTCGTGGCGCGCGCGTTGGGTGCGCGCGCGGGTGCCGACGTGAGGGTTGGTCCCGAGTGGCTGTCGTTCAGCTTCCCTGCCGATGGCGTGGCCCGCATGGCCGAGGCTCTCCGGGCGCCCCTCGATGAGGAGGCGCTCGCACTTGGGCGCGCCGCCGCCCTCGCCGAGCTTCGAGGTCGCGACTGCACCACCCTCGCACAGGCCGCCGGGGCCGCCTGGCTGTGGGCGGGTCACCCTTACGGTCACGCCGTGGCCGGGCGGCTGTCGGTGGTGCCGACCTTGTCGCTGGCCGAGGCGCAGGCCTTTCGCGACGCCCGCTACGTTCGCGACGCGGTGGCGATCGGCCTCGAAGGCGCCGTCGACCCCGCCATCCTCGCGCCCATCGAGGCGGCCGTGCCGCCGCGCCTGTCGCGCTCGGTCACCCCTGCGGTCATGCCCTCGCCCTCGCGTCCGTTGATGGTGGTGGAAGCGCCGGTCGACTCGACCTGCGTCGCGACCGTGCCGAGCTTTCGCGCCCCAGCGGGATCGGGCGCTGCCGAGCAGGCCGGCGAATTGCTCCTCGATGACGTTTTCGGCGATCCCGAGCTGGCCTCCTCGATCGAGCACGTGGTGACGGTGTCGTCACTCGCCGACGGGGAGCGTCCCACGACCGGGGTGATCGTCACGGCCGACGCGTCACCGTGGCGGTCGCTCGAATCTTCCCCTACCGTCTACGTACTGGATAGCGAGGAGCTCCTCCGATGATGATCTTCACCCTGATCGCGTGTTCCGGCGGCGGCGGCGACCTCTCCGAGTTCCTCCCCACCGTCAAGTTCAACCGGCTCGACCTCACGGATCTCTCCTTCGAGGAGCTGAGCGTCGATTTCGTGTTCGACGTCGACAACCCCAACCCCGTCGACATCCCCCTCGAACGATTCGACTACGCGCTCGATCTGGCCGACATCGAGATTCTCAGCGGCGACTCGCCCACTGGGCTCGAGCTGCGGAGCGAGGCCACCAGCGAGATGGCGCTGCCGGTGTCGCTCAACTTCGAGGGCATCTACGAGCTGGCCACCACCGAGCGCGGCGTCGATGCCATGCCCTTCCGACTGCGCGGCGGTTTCGGGTGGGACACCGACATCGGCCCCGTCGACGTGATCTACGACGAGGAAGGCGATTTC
Organism: Pseudomonadota bacterium; assembly: GCA_005778355.1. GTDB lineage: Bacteria > Myxococcota_A > UBA796 > UBA796 > SXON01 > SXON01. The sequence continues at coordinate 7,605 of SXON01000039.1, forward strand.
CCGGCGCTCCGAATCCCCGAGTTCACCGTCGCCGACCTGCAGATGGGCACGGTCGACGCCGAGTCGGCCAATTTTGAGCTGGGCGTCGACGTCGACAACGACCACGGCAGCACCGTCGACTTCTCCAACCTCGACTTCAAGGTGAAGTTCGCGGGCGTGGAAGTGGGCGCCGGGGTCAAGGAAGACTTCGGCTCGGTGGAGGGCGCCACCACTAAGCGCCTCACTCTGCCGTTTGCGGTGGACTACCTCGACGCGATCGAGGCGATCGCGGCGGCCGCGGGGGGCGAGAAGATCAAGGTCGACCTGAAGGCCACCACCGACGTGCAGACGCCGTTCCGCGAGGAAGCGGTGCGGCTCAAGGTCGACGAGAACGGCAACGTCAAGGTGCTGGAAGAGTAGCTAGGAGAGGAGCTTCTTCACGAGCTGGTCGCGGAAGGCGAGCAGGGGGATGGGGTCGAGGCGATGACCACGCGCCATCTGCTCGATCGGCATTTGATCCAGCAACCAGGCGAGCGTTGGCGGACTCATGCCGCCATCTTTCGTGGCGGCATCGACGATCGCCCGATCGAGGTCGTGGCCCGCTTCTACCAGCGATTTGACATCGACCAAATCGCGTAGTTCCGAGCGCCCAAGGATCGCGCCGAGTTTGTTCGCGAGGATTTCCTGAGGGTCGTCGACGAACACCCCGGGTGCGAGCTCGCTGGGGGGGATCAGGCTTGGTACCGACGCCGCGACGAGGTCGAGCTTCGTGCTCCCCGATTCATCGCTGACGATGAAGCGGGCGAAGCCCGGATAGGACTGGTCGACTCGGACCTCGAGTCCGGCGGCGCGGAGTGTACCTTCGGTCGCCGTCGGCACGTGGTCCAGTGTTCGTCTGCCGTGGAAGAAGAGGTCGAGATCGCGCGTGTCGCGATGTCCAAGGTGGAAGCCCGCCAGGGCGCCGCCTCCGGTCAGTGTCCACCTCGGCTCGAAGCCGGCGAGGACGGCGATCACGCGGCGTTGGACTGAGGAGAGGCGAGACTCCACGGTCACGCCTTCGCGGAGAGGTACCAGGTCCAAAACGCGCGGCTCTTTCCGAGGAAGGGCTCGACGTGACGCCAGAGTCGTCGTATCTCCGCGTCGTCGACAAGGGACAGGGCGTCGTCGGGACGGGCCTGGCGCATGGTCACGCCGATCCAGTAGCCACGCTCGATCTCGTCAGCTGAGGCGAGCAGCGCCCGCAGCTCCCCCAGCGTGAGATCGTTGTCCCAGAGGAAGTGTGGCCGCCCTTGGGCGTCGCACAGCTTGTCGAGTGGTGTAGGGCAGATCACGAGCGAAGAATACGCGCCGCGAGTGACGGCGGCAACGCGTACCTAGCCCGTCGCGACGTCGATGATGATCTTCCCGCGGGCCCGGCCCGACTGGGAGTACGCCCACGCGGCGGGGAGCTCCGCGAGGCCAAAGTGCCGGTCGATCACGGCGCGAAGTTTGCCTTCCGCGAAGAGCTTGTCGAGCGTGGCGAGGTCGGGCGCGTTGCCATGCAGGAGCACCGGGCGGACGCGCTTGCCTGAGAACACGTTGGCGGCGTGCAGGAAGGTGGCTGGGCCGGGCATGCACGAGGCGTAGGCGCCACCCCGCTTGATGTACTCCAGATAGGGCGAGGGATCGCCCGCCACGCAGTCGTACACGAGGTCGAAGGGGGCGACGCCCGCCCAGCAACCCGGCTGCGTGTAGTCGATCACGTCGCGACACCCGAGCGACCGGACGAGGTCGGCGTTCCGTCCCGAGCACACCCCCACGACCTCGGCGCCGGCCGCTGCGGCGATCTGTACGGCCAAGTGACCCACGCCCCCCGAGGCCCCGATCACCAGCACCCGGCGGGTGTCGCCGTCGAGGTCGAGCTGGAGCACGTCGCGCAAGCCCTGGAGCGCGGTCATCCCGGCGAGCGGCAGCGCGGCGGCCGTCACCATGTCCATCGTATCGGGTAGGCGCACGGCGTGGTCGGCCGGCACCACCGCGTACTCGGCGTTCGCCCCGGCGCCCGACATCGGGATGCGGATGTGAACGCGGTCGCCTGCGGTGAAGCTCTTGACACGCTCCCCGACCGCGTCGATGATGCCCGACAGATCGTAGCCGGGCACGCACGGGCGCGGCTGCGGCATCACCAGGCGGATCTTGCCGGAGGCCTGTTTCCAGTCCACCGGGTTGACGCTGGTGTGGCTCACGCGCACCCGCACCTCGGTGGGGCCGGGCTCAGGGACAGGCAGGTCGACCAGCTTCGGCTCGGCGCCGTAGTCCGGGTATTGCATCGCGCGCATCGCGGTCTCCGTGCGGGTGGGACCGTATCGCGACCGCCCGAGTCGTCGTCCCGCTTCACCGCCCCCTGACCGACCGTGACTTGCTTCCGCGGGCCCCAGGACGATAATGAATGATTGTTCATTCAGGAGCGCCGCATGGCCATCGAGAAGGTCGCCGTCCTCGGGGCTGGCGTGATGGGGCAGGGCATCGCTGCCCACCTCGCAAACGCCGGGATTCCCAGCTTGTTGTTCGATATCGCCCCGAAGGAAGGGGGCGACCCGCGCGCGCTGGCCAAGGCCGGCATCGCCAACATCGGCAAGCTCAAGCCGCCCGCGCTCTACCGGGCCGCCGACGTGAGCTTCGTCACCCCGTGCAACTACGACGCCGACGCGGCGCGCCTCGCCGAGTGCGACCTCGTGATCGAGGTCGTGGCCGAGGTGCTCCCCATCAAGGAGAAGGTGTTTGGCTGGGTGGCGCAGAACCGCAAGCCGGGCAGCGTCGTCGCGAGCAACACCAGCGGCATCCCGCTCGCGGTGATGGCGAAGACGATGAGCGACGACATGCGCGCGCACTTCGTCATCACGCACTTCTTCAACCCTGTCCGCTACATGCAGCTGCTCGAGATCGTGAGCGGTCCCGACACGCTGCCCGGGGTGAGCGCCGCCGTCGCCGAGTTTGGCGAGCGGGTGCTCGGCAAGGGCATCGTCTACGCCAAAGACACGCCGGCCTTCGTGGCCAACCGCGTGGGCACCTACGGCATGTGCTCGGTCTTCCACCACATGGCGCGACTCGGTCTCACCGTGGAGCAGGTCGACGCGGTGTTTGGCAAGGCGATGGGCCGTCCCGACAGCGCGGTGTTCCGTACCGCCGATCTCGTCGGTATCGACACGCTCGCCCACGTGATCCAGGGCATCCACGACGCCTGCCCCGCCGACGAGGAGCGTGGTCGCTTCGTGGTCCCAGCCTACGTGAGCCAGCTGATTGAGGCCAAGCGCCTTGGCGACAAGACGGGCTCAGGCTTCTACAAGAAGGTGAAGAACGCCGGGGGCAAGAGCGAGATCCTCGCGCTCGATCTCGCCTCCCTCGAGTACCGCCCCGCCGAGAAGGTGCGCTTCCCCTGCCTCGGCGCGGCGCGCGGTGCGGAGACGGCCGCCGAGAAGGCGAAGATCATCCTCGGGGGCACCGACGTTGCCGCCCAGTTCGCCTGGTCGGTCACTGCCGACACGCTCATCTACGCGGCCAACCGCGTGGGCGAGATCGCCGACGACGTGGTGAACATCGACCGCGGCATGCGCTGGGGATTCCGCTGGGAGCAGGGCCCGTTCCAGACCTGGGACGCGCTCGGCGTGCAGGCCACCGTCGACCGCATGGAGGCCGAGGGTCGGGCGGTGCCCGCCTGGGTGAAGGACATGCTCGCCTCGGGACGCTCGAGCTTCTATGCCCGCGATGGGGAGGGCCACCTCACGTTTTCCGGTCGCGACCGGTCGGCGCCGCGCGTGCCGCGTAGCGCCGGGCAGCTCTCGCTGGCCGACGTCAAGGCCCGCGGTGGCGAGGTGGACAGCAACATCTCGGCGTCGTTGCTCGACCTCGGCGACGGGGTGCTCTGCCTCGAGTTCCACAGCAAGATGAACGCCTTGGACGACGCGATTTTCCCGATGTACAGCAAGGCGCTCGATCTGCTCGAGGCCGGCAAGTACAGCTCGCTCGTCGTCGGCAACCAGGCCTACGAGCAAGGCGGCGCCGCCTTCTGCGCCGGTGCCAACATCATGATGGTGCTGATGTTCGCGATGCAGGGCGACTGGGCGGGGCTCGAGGGCGCCGTGAAGGGCATGCAGGACGGGCTGATGCGCGCCAAGTACAGCAAGCAGCCAATCGTCACCGCGCCCTGGGGGCTCACCCTCGGCGGGGGCGTGGAGGTGACCATGCACTCGGCGGCCACCGTCGGCTGTGGCGAGATGTACTCAGGGCTCGTGGAGGTGGGCGTGGGCTTGCTTCCCGCCGGTGGCGGCTGCAAGGAAATGCTCTTGCGCTACCTCGGTGACATCCCGCCCGGCGTGGCCTACGACCCGAACCCCTACGTGCAGAAGGTGTTCGAGTACATCGCCACCGCCAAGATCTTCATGTCGGCGGCCGAAGCCCAGGACGGGCGCTTCCTGCGGGTGACCGACCGCGTGGAGATGGACCCCGAGGCGGTGATCGGCAGCGCCAAGCGCGCCGCGCTCGGGCTCGTGGCGGGCGGCTACCAGCCACCGCGTCGCAAGACCATCAAGGTGCCGGGCGTCTCGGGACGCGCCACTCTCGAACTCGGCCTCTACCAGTTCAACAAGGGCGGCCAGGCCACCGACTACGACGTGGTGGTGGGCAAGAAGGTGGCTCACGTGCTCTGCGGCGGCGACGTGCCCGCCGGGGCGGTGCGCACCGAGCAAGACATCCTCGACCTCGAGCGGGAGGCCTTTCTCTCGCTCTGTGGCAACCCCCAAACCCAGGCCCGGATCCAGCACATGCTGGAGAAGGGCAAGCCACTTCGGAACTAGGAGCCTTCCATGCGTGAAATCGCTATCATCTCGAGCGTTCGCACCGCCGTCGGCAAGGCCCCGCGCGGCTCGTTGAAAGACACCCGTCCCGACGACCTGCTCGGCGTGGCGCTGAAGGGCGCCATCGAGCGCGTGCCCGGACTCGACCCCGCCGACATCGACGACGTGGTGGTGGGCTGCGCCATGCCCGAGGCCGAGCAAGGCATGAACGTGGCCCGCATCGGGAGTTTCCTCGCGGGGATCCCCGACAGCGTGCCGGCCATCACCGTCAACCGCTTCTGCTCCTCCGGCATCCAGTCCATCGCCCAGGGCGCGGCCAACATCGCCGCCGGGTGGAACGACGTGGTGCTGGCCGGCGGCGTGGAGAGCATGAGCCAGATCGCGATGGGCGGCCAGAAGCCCTCGCCGAACCCCTCGCTGATGGCGGCCCGTCCCGAGGCGTACACGCCGATGGGCATCACCGCCGAGCTCGTGGCCGAGCGCTTCGGTGTGTCGCGACAGGTCCAGGACGAGTTCGCCGTGGCCTCGCACCAGTTGGCGGTGGCGGCGCAGAAGGAAGGCAAGGTCAAGGACGAGATCGTGCCCGTGCACACGCGGGTGATGACCGACTCGGGTTGGCGTGATCTCGTGTTCGACACCGACGAGGGCCCTCGCGCCGACACCTCGATGGAGGGCCTTGCAAAGCTGCGCACTGCCTTCAAGCAAGACGGCACGGTGACGGCGGGTACCTCGTCCCAGATGAGCGACGGCGCGGCCGCCACGATCATCGCCGCCGCCGACGTGGCGCGGGCGAAGGGCTGGCCGATCCTGGGCTACCTGCGCAGCTACGCCGTGGCCGGCGTGCCGCCGGAGATCATGGGCATCGGCCCGGTGGCCGCGATCCCGAAGGCGCTCGAGCGCGCCGGACTCAAGGTGAGCGATATCGATCTCTTCGAGATCAACGAGGCCTCCGCGGCGCAGGCGGTGTAC
>SXON01000040.1 GCA_005778355.1 Pseudomonadota bacterium
CGCTGTCTGGGTCGGTGTCGATGTCGTTGTCGCTGTCGTTGTCGTTGTCGTTGTCGTCGTCGCTGTCGTTGTCGTTGTCGCTGTCGTTGTCGTTGTCGCTGTCGTTGTCGTTGTCCCCCCGCACTCCGAAGGGGTCATCCCCCCATTTTCGAGACACTCACCGCAGTCATCCCCCAAGAAATAGGACTCGTGCGCCCTCCTCGATCGGCCCGCCACGGACAAACGCACGTTTTCGTCGACGTCCTCGTGCCCCGAAGCCCTCTTCTAGGCCGATCTGTCCTATTTTTTCCCCGATGAGTCGGTCGAGTGTCTCGAAAAGCACCCGATGAGGTGCGTCAACGTTGTCGCGACACTTTTTACGTTTGGATCGACGCCTCGGCGGTACCTGATCGTGGGCTGAGCACCCGTCCCAGGGTGCGGGGAGGTGGTAGCGGCGGCGCGATTGCCGCGAGTCGACAGCGACATCGACAGCGACCGCGACATCGACAGCGACAGCGACAGCGACATCGACATCGACACCGACATCGACAGCGACAACGACAACGACTCGGCCGCAGAGATGTTTCTCGGTCGCCTCCTCCGGGCCGCTCGGTCCTGCGCGCGCCGCCCCCTCGCAAGCGAGGGCGGCGTGCTCGAACCGAGCGGCCCTCCGGAGACCCCAATGTCCGACTACTTCCCCTACGAACGTCTCGACTGTTACCGGCTCGCACGCGAAGTCGCCCTGTGGGTCCGCGAGGCCAAGTTCCCCCCGCGAAGCGGTGATCTCCACGATCAGGCCGTTCGAGCCGCGACCTCGGTTGCACTCAACATCGCCGAGGCCTCAGCGCGAGAAGGCGCCACCAGCAAACAACACTTCAGAATCGCACGGGGCTCCGCCGGCGAGGCCTGCGCAGCCCTCGACCTCTGCGGTGTCGCCGGCGCCGAGGAGCAGCAAGCCAAGCTGCGCCGAGTGGGAGCGATGCTGCGGCGGCTAGGCGGCTAGCCGGGACCGGGTGCGCGACGGACCGCGTCAACGCGGCAGCGAACACATGCCAGCGTCGACCAGAAAGCGCGTGTTTCCGGCGATCAGCGCCTGGCACCGCCGCCGGGGGCGGTGATCGACTCGCCGCGGTAGCCGGGCCCCGCCCCGGTGGTGGCGTGCGGGTGTACCACCACCCGCACGCCTGGGGCGGCCTCCCGCGTTCAGGCAGCGCGTCCCCGCGCTCCTGTTGCCCGGCGAGGGCGTCTCGTCCAGCCGCCGCGGGTGGACTCCCGCGTTCGCCTCCCCGCTCCGCCTCTACTCCTGCGCTGCCCGCGGCATCGTCGTCGACATCGGGCGTGGAGGCCGCTCCGACGGCTCGGAACCCGCGCAACGACGGTGTCGCGACAACATCGGCAACCCTCATCGCGCGGTTTTCGAGACACTCGAACGAGTCATCGGGGGAAAAATAGGACAGATCGGCCTAGAAAACGGCTCCAAGACACGGAGCATCGACGAAAATGAGCCTTTGCCCGTGGCCGCCAAGCTGCCGAGGGCGCTCGAGTCCTATTTCTTGTGGGATGACTGGGGTGAGTGTCTCGAAATTGGGGGATGACCCCTTCGGGGCGGAGACAACGACAGCGACAACGACAGCGACAGCGACAACGACAGCGACCGCGACAACGACAGCGACAGCGACCGCGACAGCGACCGCGACCGCGACAGCGACAGCGACCGCGACAGCGACAGCGACAACGACAACGACAGCGACAGCGACAACGACAGGGAGCACGTCGATGACGATCACGACGACGATCACGACGACGATCACGATGACCCCGTCGCTGTCCCTGTCGCGCACCACCACGACGGCGACGCCGGCTACCCCCCTGCCACTACCGCCACGTACAAAGGAATGGCCAGCAGGCTCTCGTTCTGCCGCAGCTCGAGGAGCCAGGTGCCGTCGCCCTCGAAGCCACTGAAGTGCACCCCCGAGGACGACGTCGCCTCGGCCAAGTCAACCGGGGTCTGGTCGGCCACCACGAGCGTGTACCGCTCCACCGCGAGCGCGTCGCGGTCGAGGAACTGGGCTTCCAGCTCGCTCACAGCCAGCGTGTAGCGAGCCACCACCACCTCGTCGACGAGCGACGGATTCGACAGGGTGGACCAGTCGAGCGGCCAGGCCATGCCCCCCGTGTCGGCGCAGGCCCCGCTTTCGGCCGGGGTTGGTGTCACGGGTGCCGAGGCGTCGAGATCCACCGTCACCTCGGGACCGCCGGGACACTCGGGCAACAGCGTCACCTCCGTGACCGTGCTCTCCGCGGAAGGGATGAGGAAGGCGACGAAGCGCAGGGGGTCGAACACCGCGCCGCCGGAGAGGGTCAGCATGAAAGTGGCGACCGCGTCGGCGTAGAATGACAGGTCGCCGTATCCGCCAGCCGCGAGCTCCGACAGCCAGCACTGGGTGTCGGTCCCGGGTTCGCAGGCGACGAAACCGTTGGTATCCATCTGCGTGAGCGCATCATTCACCAGCGCGTCCGCGACCTCCTCCGGCTCCATCACCGGGAAGCGCCAAATCCCCACAGTCCCCACGTCACTCACCGGGTCCATCGCCTCGCACAGCCAGTCCGCGTCGACCTGCGACCAGTCGATGAGCACATCCGTCTTCTCCGCCGTCACGTACTGGGGCGCGTCCCAGGCCACCGACACCGCGCTCCCCGACCCCGCGACGATGACGATCTCTCCGCCGCACTCGGGCTCGCATGCCGCAAAAAACACGAGGATCACCAGTACACCTCGAGCCGCACCGTACCACGCTCCCCGAGTGTTCATCCCAGCTTCAGCTTGCAGCGCTACGCTCCCGGCATGGCGCACCTCCTGGTGATCGAAGACGAGCCCCGGCTGGCGCTGGCCATCCAGCGCGGCCTCCAGGACGAGGGCTACGCCGCCGACGTGGTTCGCGACGGCCTCCTTGGACTCGACGCCGCGCGGAACGGGCACCACGACCTCTTGCTCCTCGACCTGATGTTGCCGGGCCTCCCGGGCCTGGAGCTCTGCCGACGCCTGCGGGCGGGCGGATCGACCGTCCCCGTCTTGGTGCTCACCGCCCGCGACGACCCAGCCGACGTCGTGAAAGGGCTCGACGCCGGCGCCGACGACTACCTCGCGAAGCCCTTCGCCTTCGAGGTGCTCCTCGCCCGTGTACGCGCGCTCTTACGACGCGGGAGCGCCCAGCCCTCGAGCCGCTACCACTGCGGCCCGGTGGAGCTCGACACCGCCACCCACGAGGCCTGGCGCGACGGCGTAGCGGTGACCCTCTCGGCCAAGGAGTTCCAGATCCTCGAACTCCTGATGCGAAGGCCCGGCGCGGTGCTCTCCCGCGCGCGCATCGCGGCGGCCCTCTACGAGGCCGACATGGAGCCCGAGAGCAACTCCATCGAGGTGCACGTGGCCAACTTGCGACGGAAGCTGGACCGCGAACGCGCCGCCCCGCTCATCCATACCATCCGGGGCGTGGGCTACGCGCTCCGCTGGGAAGGTGCCCCGTGAGCCTCCGCGGCCGCGTGACACTCGGCATCTTCGGCACGACCGTGGCCCTCTTGCTGGCGCTCTGCGCGGTGGTGTACCTCCGTGTCCGCACCGACCGGCTCCGGGCGCTGGACGAGGGCCTCGCCGCCCAAGCCCGCGCGCTCGGCACCATGGTGGAGCTCGACCACGGCGAGTGGGAGGTCGACGTGGAGAAAGACGGCCAGGCGGTCGTCGCCAGCCTGGCCGGCTGGGAGGTGTGGACCCCAGGCGGTGAGAAGCTCGGGCAGGGCGGACTCGCGCTCCCCGCCGCCGAGCCCGGAGACACCTCGGCACGAGACGCGCGCGTGGGCGGTATCGACGCCCGGATCGTCACCAAGACGGTCGAGGTGGAGCTCGACGACCAGCCGGAGGGAGAGATGGACGACGTGGCCGTGCTCGGCCGGACGCCGGTGGTCGTTCGCGTCGCCGTCGATGCGGCGCCACTCCGCGCCGATCTCGTAGCTTTGCTCGGGCTCCTCGCGGCCACGGGGGGCGTCTTCTCGGTCTTCGCCGCGGGGCTCGCGTACGCGGTGGCTGGTCGAGTCTTGGCACCCCTCCGCCGCATGGCCGAGCGTGCAGAGGCGGTGGAAGAGCCGAGTGATGCCCCACAGTTGCCGCTCTCCGGCAGCGGCGATGAGATCGACCGCTTGGCGCGCACCCTCAACCGCGCCTTCGCCCGCCTTCACGCCGCCTGGTCGCGACAGGCCCGCTTCACCGCCGCCGCCGCGCACGAGCTGCGCACGCCGCTCGCCTCGATCCGCACCGAGGCCGAGGTGTCGCTGCGGCGTCCCCGGGCGGCGGAGGACTACCGCGCCTCGCTCGAGGGCATCGCCGAGGCGGCCGCTCGCATGCACCACACGCTCGACGCGATGCTGCTCCTCGCGCGGGCCGAGAGCGGCGCGCGGCCCACGGCGAAGGTGGACCTCGTCGAGATCGCGCGCGAGGTGGTTCGCCGCGCGCCCGGGCAGTGGGTGAACGTCCGGGTGGAAGGGCCGCCGAGCCTGGCCGTGCCGGGCGACGCCGCGCTGCTCGAGAGCCTCCTGCGCAACCTCGTCGACAACAGCCTGCGCCACACGCCGACCGGCGGCAGCGTGACGGTGAGCCTGTCAAACGGCGGTCCCATGGCCCGGCTCGTCGTTCGCGACACCGGCCACGGCATCCCGCCCGCTGCCCTCGCCCACGTGTTCGATCGCTTCTTCCGGGTCGACGAGGCGCGCAGCCCAGAAGATGGTGGCGCTGGCCTCGGCCTGTCCATCGTCCGCGCGGTGGCTGAGCGCCACGGCGGCCACGCCCGCGTGGAAAGCGAGCCCGGCAAGGGCACCGCCGTGACCGTCGAGCTACCTTGCTAGCCCTTCATCGAGATTTCAGGCAGCGGCGCTAAGTTGGAAGCGTGGACGATGAAGCCCACACTTCACGGAGGTCAACGTGTATACATCTGCCTTCTTCCTCATGACTCTGGTGGGTTGCGGCACAGCCGACACCGGTGGCGACAGCACCGACTCGGCAAACGACGACGTGCTCCTGCCCGATGTGTCAAAGGCAACATTCGTGGCCGGCGTCGACAACGCCTTCATGCCCATGCCCGTCGGCGCCACGTGGACCATCGAGGGCCAGGGCACCGACGAGGCCATCGTGATCCAGATCGAGGTGCTGTCGGAAACCCGCGTGGTGAACGGCGTGACCGCCACGGTGCTGCGTGACACCGAGACCATCGACGGAGAGCTCGCGGAAGACACGTGGGACTGGTACGCCCAGGACAGCGACGGCAACGTGTGGTACCTCGGGGAAGACACCTGCGAGTACGAGGGCGACGTGTGCGTCGACACCCACGGCGCCTGGGAGTGGGGGGTTGACGGTGCCTTGCCCGGCATCGTGATGTGGGCCGATCCAGAGGCTCAGAACCAACCCTACTACGAAGAATACTACGCCGGGGAGGCGGAAGACGTGGGCGAGGTGGTGGGCACCGGCGAGTCTGTCAGCGTCCCCGCCGGCAGCTACAACGATTGTGTCAAGCTCCATGAGACCACCCCGCTCGACCCGGCGATTAGCGAGTACAAACACTTCTGCCGGGGCGTGGGCCTGGTGCGGGCCGAGGCGGACGGCGAGGTTGAAGCCTTGACCTCCACCACGCTGAGCCCGTAGACTTACCAGAGCACTCGGAAGCGGTCGAAGAGATCCGACTGTCGCGAGCGGAGTGTCACCTCGCGACCGTCGATCCACGCGCGCGACATGCGCGTGCGGGGCTGGATGGGGTCGCCCAGCGCCACGGCAAAGGTGGCGGCTTCGCCGACAGCGAGCTTGCCAAGCGGCAAGTTCCAGACCTTTCGCGCGTTGTGGCCACAGGCGGCAGCGATGGCGTGGCCATAGGGCATCCCGTAGGCCACCGCGAGACAGGCCTCGGTGCCAATCTCGCGGAGCTGGTGGCTGCCACCGTGACGTAGAACGAGGTTGACCCCCGCCTTGTGCAAGAGCGCGAGGTTGTCGTAGCGCGAGTAGGCGTTGTCCCAGCCGCTCGGTTGGGTGGTGACCGGACCCGCGACCACCGTCAGGCCCGAGGTGGCGATCTCCTTCGCCACGAGGTGTCCCTCGGCACAACCGAGCAAGACCGCGTCGAGCTTGTAGGCCTGCGCCCACTCGATGGCGGTGAGGATGTCGTCGGCGCGGTTGGCACCGAGGATCACCTTCATCTCACGACGGTGCACCGCGTGCCACGTGCGTTGCGCCGGGGTGTACTCCGGGGGCTTGTCCGGCGGCTTGACCTTGCACTTGCCCTTGCCGCAGCGGCCACTCTTCTTGTCATTCTCCGAACAGTTCGCGTGGGGGTCGTCCGGCGGCTTGTTGGCCTCCAGGATGTCGCGCAACTTCGAGGCCACCCCCATCCTGGACTTGGGCGCGTTGGGTTGCCCCCCGGTGCCGCCCTTGCCGAAGTTGACAACCACGCCGGCCGGATCGATCACCGTGGCGTGGGCGACCGTGAGCCCGGCAAAACGCATCCATGCCGCCTGCCCGGCGACCAGCCCGCCGTTCGGCAGGCACAGGCCACCGAGCACGCCCTGTCGCCGCGCCACGCCGATGGGCGCCGAGAGCGGGTTGTAGGCGTCGACCACCCGCGCCGTCGGGACCACCGCGTCGCTCGACTCGTTGTCGTCGTGGGTGGCCTCTTCCTGGTCGATCTCGTAGAGCCCGATCGGACTGCCACCGTCGAAGAAGCCCGGGAAGATCACCGAACCCAGCAGATCGGTGCCCCCCGTGACACTCGGGCCGATCTCCACGATCTTGCCCTTCTCCACCCTCACCCCGCCCGAGAGCATGGTGAGCTCACCCACCAGGATGTGCGCGTTGGAGAGCGTGAAGTCAGCAGCGGCGCCGACATAGCCGTCGAGCCCCCCGCGGGGGCCGGTGTTCTCGGGCGGGAGCGGCGACGTGAGCGTGCCGGGCGCGGTGACGACGGCGGCGCCGGCCCCGGCGAGCCATTCGCGTCTGGAGACCTTATCGCCTGCCACTGGGCACCCCCTCGACCGCGCGGTCGTACACGACAGAGCCCTCGATCCATGTCTTCTGCGCGAGGGCGACGCCGTCGAGCGGGTGACGGTCCCAGAGCACGATGTCGGCCTGCTTGCCCACGTCGAGGCTGCCGACCAGCGTGTCGACGCCAAGCAAGCGCGCGGGGTCAAGGGTGATGCTCTCCAGCGCGTCGGCCTCGGTCATGCCGTAGCGCACCATCTTGGCGGCCTCCACGTTGAAGCGCTGGATGTGACTGGCAGAGTCGGAGTGGGTGGCCACGGGCACGCCTGCGTTGCTGACGAGCGCGGCGCCCTCGGGGAGGCCGTCCCAGCTCTCCAGCTTGAAGCCCCACCAGTCGGGCCAGGTGGCGATGCCGGTGCCGTGCGCCGCCAACAGATCGCGCACCTTGTAGGTTTCCAGCGCGTGGTGGATTGTCACGATGCGGAAGCCGAACTCGTCGGCCACGCGGTACCAGCCGGCGATGTCGTGACTGCGGTAACAATGCAGGTTGACACGAATCTTGTCGTCGATGACATCGGCCAACACTTCGAGGTTCTCGTCCCAGGCCGGCGGGGACTTGCCCCCGCGCTCGGCGCGGTACTCGCGCGCCTCGGTGAACTTGTCGCGGATCGCGGCGAACTCGCCCATGCGCGACATGATCTGGTCGTCGTCGGGCTTGTCGCCGTACACCCGCTTGGGGTTCTCGCCACACGCCATCTTGATCGCAGGGGGCGCCTCGGCAAACACCATTGGCCCGATGGTTCGGCTCGGCCGCAGCTTGAGCACCGCCGCGCGGCCGCCGACGATGTTGCCGGAGCCGGGCAGCACCTGGATGGTCGTGATGCCGCCGGCCCGCGCGCGGGGAATCGCGGGGTCTTCGGGGTCGAAGCTGTCGCCCGCCCACACGCGCGCCGTGAAGGGCTCGCTCATCTCGTTGCCGTCGCCGTGTGCGCGACCCTCAGGCCAGGGGTAAACGCCCATGTGGCTGTGCAGGTCGATCAGCCCGGGCGTGACATAGCCGCCCTTGGCGTCGATCACCTCGATGCCCGCGGGGACGGCGCCACCCACCTGCACGATCTTGCCGTCCTTCACGACGAGGGTGCTGTCGGGGAGCTCGGGCCCGCTGATCGTGAGCAGCGTGGCGTGAACGAGAGCGAAGGCGGCGCCGGGCATGGCCGCGCAGGGTACCACGGGCGAGATAGGGCGCAGGCCCGTGCTCGACAGCCTGTACCGGATCGCGCGCCCGCTGCTCTTTCGCCTCGACGCGGAAACGGCGCACCGCCTCGTCTTCGCCGGGATTGGGCTCGTGCCCTTGCTCGCCGGGGACCGGCGGCCCGACCCCATCATCGCCGTGAAGGTGGCGGGGCTCGAGTGGCCCTCGCCGGTGGGTCTCGCGGCCGGGCTCGACAAGGACGCCGTGGGCGTGCCGGCGTGGGCGGCCCTTGGATTCGGGGCGGTGGAGGTGGGGACGGTCACCGCGCTGCCCCAGCCGGGCAACCCTCGCCCCCGACTGTTCCGCCTGGTCGACGAGGAGGGCCTCGTCAATCGCATGGGCTTCAACAACGAGGGCGCGGTGGCCCTGGCGGCCTCGCTCGCTCGCCTGCGCGCGTCCGGTCGTTGGCCCAGGGTGCCGGTGGGCGCCAACCTCGGCAAGTCGAAACTGACACCCAACGAAGACGCGGTGGGCGACTACCTCAACAGCGTGGGGGCCCTGCGCGGGAAGGTCGACTACTTCGTGGTGAACGTGTCGTCGCCCAACACGCCGGGCTTGCGGGCGCTCCAAGACAAGGAGCCGCTCAAACGGCTACTCGACGCGGTGGTCCCGGCCGCCCAGCGCACGCCGGTGATGCTGAAGATCGCCCCCGACCTCGAGGACGACGCGCTCGCCGAGGCGGTGAACGTGGCGGTGGAGAGCGGCTGCGCCGCCATCATCGCCACCAACACCACCACCAGCCGCCCGGGGACGACCGGGCACCTCGACCAGTACGGCGGCCTGTCGGGCAAGCCCCTACGCACCCTGTCCCGAGAGAAAATCCGGGTGGCGCTCTCGGCGGCGGGGCGGCGTGTGCCGGTGATTGGCGTGGGTGGCGTGTCGACCGCCGACGACGTGCTGGAGTACCTGTCGATGGGTTGCGCTGCGGTGCAGCTCTACTCGGGGCTCATCTTCCATGGGCCGGGGCTCATCCGTCGCCTCAACGATGAGCTGGCCACGCGCGCGAGAGCCGCGGGCAGCCTGGAGAAGCTCACACGTCGCGGTACTTGATGCCGTGTTTCTTCAGTAGGCGGGTGATCGACTTGCGGTCCATGTCGGCGGCTCGGGCCGCCTTCGACACGTTCTGGTCGTGCTTGTCGATGAGCTCCACCAGGTAGGCCCGCTCGAAGGCCTCGATGAGGAGCTCCTTCGCGTCTTTGAAGGGCACGTCGCTGTTGGCCTCGACCCTCACGCCGGCGGCCGCCGTTGCCTGCGGCAAGACCGCGCCAGCCGCGCGCAGCGCCGCGGGCAGAGCCGCCATGTTGACCAGCGGGCCGTCGCAGAAGGGGACCGCGCGCTCCACCACGTTGTTGAGCTCGCGCACGGTGCCCGGCCAGTGGTAGGCGTCGAAGAGCGCGCGCACCTCGGGATCGATGCCGCGCACGGTGCGGTTGCCCGTGGAGCGGCGCAGCAGGTGATCGACGAGGATCGGGAGGTCTTCGCGGCGCTCTCTCAGCGCGGGGAGGCGAACCTCGACGACCGCGAGGCGGTAGTACAGGTCCTCGCGGAAGCGGCCGGCCGCGACCTCCTGTCGCAAGTCGCGATTGGGGGCGGCCACCACGCGCACGTCGACCGGCTTGGCGCGCGTGGCGCCCACGCGACGTACCTCGCGCTGTTCGAGCACGCGCAACAAACGGGGTTGAAGCTCGATGGGCAGCTCGCCGATCTCGTCGATGAAGATGGTGCCGCCGTGGGCCGCTTCGAAGAGGCCCTCCCGCCCGGCCACCGCGCCGGTGAAGGCACCGCGCTCGTGCCCAAACAACTCGCTCTCCACCAGCGATTCCGGCGCCGCGCCGCAATCGAAGACGATGAAGGGCCCCTTGCTCCGGGGGGAGCGCGCGTGGAGCGCCCGCGACACCAGCTCCTTGCCGGTGCCGGTTTCGCCCGTGACCATCACGGTGAGCTCGGTGGGGGCCACCCGCTCGAGCACGCCGAACACCTCGCGCATGGCGATGGAGCGACCCACCATGCCCTCGAACTGGTCGAACATCGAGGGGGCGATGTCGATCACCTCGTCGTTGGTGGTGAACGCCAACTCGGTGTTGCCCACGCGGAAGCGGGTGTCGGGGGCGAGGTACACCTCGCGCACGCGCACCGGGCCGGCGAAGGTGCCGTTGGTACTGCCGAGGTCGCGCAAGATCGTCCCCTGCGCGCTGCGTACGATTTCCGCGTGCTGTCGCGACACGGTGGCGTCGGTGAGCACCACGTCGTTGTCGGCCCGGGCGCCGATGCGGATGAGGTCGCGGTCGACCTGCCAGGTCTTGCCCTGGTCGCCGCCGTTCATCGCGGTGAGACGCGCGCGGCGGATGTGGATCTGCCGGGTGCCGCCGCCCGCGATCGTGCTGGTGATCTCCGCCATGGGGGGGCGAGTGTATCGCGGCGGGGCCGCGTCGAGTCAGATACCCTTGGCGGGAGCGCATCCGCGCCGACGTCGAGGTGGGCGACGAGCGCCTCGCAGCGCTGTGCCAGAAGTACGCCGGGCTTCGCCTGGAAGTGTTCGGATCCAGCGCTCGGGAGGAGCACCGACCCGACAGCGACATCCACCTGCTCGTGCCGTTCATGCCGGGCACGCCGGTCGGCTTCCTGCGCCTCGCCGGCCTCCAACTCCAGCTCCAGGCGATGCGGGGTCGCAAGGTCGATCTTGTCCCTCGGAGGGGGCTGAAGCCCCTCGTCCGCGACCGCGTTCTCGGGGAGGCTCGTGGGCTCTTCCCGGGATGAGGCAACGCCGTGCATCGACCGGCACGCAGGTCGGCAGACGCCAAGGACGCGGGCCAGGCTAGCCAACGTCCTCCTGGACGGATCAGAGCGCTCGCGTTAGGGCAGCGGGGGGGCAGACTCGATGGCTTCGCTCTTCCATCCTCGCGTACTCAAAGCCGCGCTCGTCAACCTGACGCTGCCCGCAGATGCCCCGGCGCGACGGGCCCGGCTCCAACCATGGATCTTGCGACTCCGGAACGGCGAGCTCGTCAGCATCAACGAGGTGAAACTGCATGGCCCCTTCCTGCAGGGGGTCTTCGGCGAGGTGCTGGGCTACCGCACCTGGGATCGACCCTCG
Source organism: Pseudomonadota bacterium (assembly GCA_005778355.1). GTDB lineage: Bacteria > Myxococcota_A > UBA796 > UBA796 > SXON01 > SXON01. The sequence goes on from SXON01000040.1 coordinate 11,338, forward strand.
CCCGGCTTCGATCTGCACCAGGAGGAGCGCGTGGCCGGGCGCAAGCAGGCCGACGGCGCGATTGGGTGGTTCGGCAGCGGCGCCGACCGCGTGCACGCCCCGATCGAGCTGAAGGGCGCAGACCAGCCGCTGGATGCAGCAGGCAGCCGCGCGCAGACCCCCGTCGAACAGGCCTGGGGCTACGCCAACCGGATCGAGGGCTCCCGGTGGATCATCGTCTCGAACTACAAGGAGACGCGGCTCTACAGCAAGGCCCGCTCGATGGAGCACTTCGAGACGGTGCTGCTCGACGATCTCGACAGCGACGAGGGATTTCGCCTCTTTTGGCTCCTGTTCTCACGGGCGGCCCTGTTGCCGGAGGCCCCAGGTGGTCGATCGCAGCTCGACGACTTGCTCGCGCAGTCGGCTGACGCGCAAGAGGATGTGACGGGCAAGCTCTACACCGACTACCAGAAGCTCAGGAAAGACCTGTTCGAGCGCCTGCTCAGATCGAACTCGAACCTTCCGCCGCTCGACGTGCTGAAGCTCACGCAGAAACTCCTTGACCGCGTCCTCTTCATCGCCTTCGCCGAGGACCGCGAGTTGCTCCCGGGTGATGCGCTACGCAAGGCCCTCGCGCACGTCGATTACTACCGGCCGAGGCCGATCTGGGACAACCTCGTCGCCGTGTTCTCGTGGGTCGACTCGGGCATGGCCGAGCGGGGCTTCCCTCCCTACAACGGGGGCCTCTTCACGACGGACCCCCAGCTCGACGCGCTCGATGTCGACGACGCCACCTGCGCTTCGTTCGGTGCCCTCACGCGCTACGACTTCGGCCAGGATGTCTCGGTCGAGGTGCTCGGCCACATCTTCGAGCAGTCCATCTCCGACCTCGAGGAGCTCAGGGAATCGGCATCGGGGGAGCGCAAAGCGCTGTCGAAGCGGAAGGCGGAGGGTGTCTTTTACACGCCCTCGTTCGTCACCAGCTTCATCGTCGATGAGACGCTGGGCCGCGCGTTCAGCGAGCGATTCGCAAGCCTACAGGCGGAGATTGAGCCCGACGCTCCCCGAGGGGCGAACCAGCGCCGCGACCGGTGGATCAAGTTGTGGACGCGGTACCGGGAGTGGCTGCGCACCCTCCGCGTGCTCGACCCCGCCTGCGGCTCGGGGGCCTTCCTCATCGCCGCGTTCGAACGATTGCATCGTGAGTACGAGCGTGTCAACGCCTCGCTCGCCGAGCTCCAGGGCGGGCAGCGGGAGTTGTTCGATCTCGACAAGACCATCCTCAACCAGAACCTGTTCGGCATGGATCTGAACCCCGAGTCGGTGGAGATCACCAAGCTCTCGCTGTGGCTCAAGACCGCGCAGAAACACAAGAAGCTCACCTGGTTGGATGGCAACATCCGTTGTGGCAACAGCGTGGTGAGCGACCCGCGCGTACACGGTCGAGCGATCGACTGGACGGGCGAGCGCCCCTACCACCTCTTTGGCGACATCGACGAGGCGCAGGAAGTCGAGGCAGCGGCGGTCGATGCCCGGTGGCACGAGGGCTTCGACATCGTGCTCGGCAACCCCCCGTACGTTCGGCAGGAATTGCTCAGCGCCTACAAGGCACACTGGAAGTCTCGATTTCGCGCGTACGACGGCGTGGCCGACCTGTACGTGTACTTCTTCGAACTCGGCCTCTCGCTGCTCAAACCCGGCGGTCGACTGGGCTTCGTGGTGGCGAACAAGTGGTTGAAAGCAGGGTACGCCGCCCCCCTGCGCGGACTGATCGCGGAGACGACCGAGGTGGAGACGCTCATCGACTTCGGCCACGCGCCGATTTTTCCCGACGCCGACGCCTTTCCGTCCATCATGACCCTGCGCAAGGCCGGACCCGCACCGGCCCGCGACGTGGCGGTGACGCGATTCCCGCGGGAGGAACTTCGGACGGTGAGCGTGCCTGAGTACGTCCGCGGCCACGCGCGGGCAGTTCCACAGTCGCGACTTGGCCGCGATCCATGGAGCCTGGAGGACGACCGCGTGGAGCGCCTGATGGCGAAGCTGCGTGAGCGGGGGGTGGGGCTCGCCGAGTACGCGGGGTGCAAGCCGCTTTATGGCGTGAAGACCGGTTTCAACGACGCCTTCCTTGTGGACCAAGCCACGCGGGCGCGGCTTATCCGCGAGGATGCCGCGTCGGCGGAGATCCTGCGTCCGTTCCTGCGCGGCGCGAATATCGACCGCTGGGCGCCGGAGTGGGATGGGGAGTGGATGATCTTCGCGCGTCGCGGGATCGATATCGCACGGTATCCGGCGGTGCTGCGGCATCTCGAGCAGTTTCGCGTGCAACTCGAACCCCG
>SXON01000041.1 GCA_005778355.1 Pseudomonadota bacterium
AGCTAGTCTATTGATTAAGTAGTTTACTATAAAAATAAATGACAACAAAATTGTAAACATGATTGACAACTTTCGAACGGCCACATGGACTTGCGAGCGCGAGGCCCGGCCTGTGTGTAGTGGCCTCCCCGCTGACTTCCGCGTGCGCCGTGTCGTCCGGGTGAGCCACGTGCAGCTCCCGGTGAGCACGCTACGCGGTCGGATCGTCTGGGTGCTCGGCGGCGGCGATCTCGCCACCGCCCTACGCGACGAGGTTGACCGCGCCGGCGCCCGCATGGAGGGCAAGCCCGACATCGTGATTGACTGCGGCATCCCCGTGCTCGAGGCCTTCCTCCAGGCCAAGCGGCTCGACAGCGAGCGGCCACGACAGTGGCTGTGCGTATTGCCGGCTCCGGTCGACCTGCGCGACACCCGCGACGGCGGCGCACGCGCCGGCCTCGCCAAGGCACTGGGCCGCGAGTGGGCGGGCTGCCGCGCGCGCGTGGTGAACCTCCACGCCGGTTGGCGTGCCGCCGACGCCGCTCGCGGCATCATCGACGAGCTGGGCGAGGCCGATCGCGCCGTTGAAGTCTGGATCGGCCCCGGCGAGCGCGAAGTCGCAGCCCTGGCCGTGGAAACGGTACCCGCCGGTGGACACTGGCCCGCGCACCCCATCGCGCTCTTCACCGGCGGTACCCGGGGCATCACCGCCGAGGTGGCCAAGGCCATCGCCGAGCGCGGCCCCGCGACGCTGCTCCTCGTCGCCCGCACGGCCCCTGGCCTCACGCCGCTCGACGAGGATGCCGAACGTATTCGGCTAAAGACGTTGCTCGGTCGCGACGGGCGCCGGGTGACTCCGAAGATGATCGAGGATGCGCTGCGCCCGCTGCGCACCGCGGAGGAGGCGCGCCAGAACGTCGAGGCCATGCGGCAGCTCGGTGCAGAGGTGGAGGCCTACGCCGTCGACCTCGCCGACGCCGCCGCCGTCCGCGCGCTGGTCGACGATCTCAAGTCGCGACACGCGCGGATCGACCTCGTGGTCCACGGGGCCGGCGTGGAGGAATCGCGCCTGTTGCCCGACAAGGATGAGGCGGCCTTCAACCGCGTGTACGGCGGCAAGGCCGAGGGCGGGCTCGCGCTGGTGGAGTCGCTCGATCCCGCGACCTTCTTCGTGTCGATGGGGAGCATCGCCGGCCGCTTCGGCAACGCGGGACAGGTGGACTACTCCGCGGCCAACGAGGCGATGTCGCAGGTGTGCCAGCTCCGCCCCCGGTCATTGCACGTGTCCTGGACCGCCTGGGGCGGCGTGGGCATGGCGGTGCGCGGCGGCATGGAGACGCTCCTGACGTCGCGAGGCGTGGAGCTGTTGCCCCCCGGCCCCGGGGCGCGACTGCTCTGCGACATGATCTCGCACGGCACCAGCGGCGAGGTGGTGGTGGCCGGTCGCCTCGGCGACTTCCAATCGCCGGCGCTCCACGGCTTGCTCGACAGCGTGGAGCTGGTGGGCGACCGGGCCGTGGCCCGTCGCAAGATGTCCGTGGCCACCGACGAGTGGATCGTCGACCACGCCATCGACAACGTGGCCGTGCTGCCGGGCGTGATTGGGCTCGAGCTCATGATCGCGACGGCGCTCGCCGCGAACCCACGCGGTCGCTACGCCGGCTGCGAGGACGTGACCTTCTCGGCCCCGCTGAAGCTCCATCGCGACGACCCCGTGGACATCGAGGTGCGGGCCGAACCCGATGAGGATGGCGCCTACGCCTGCTCGTTGCGGAGCGCGCGCACGCTGAAGAACGGTCGCATCCAGGTGACCGAGCACTTCGCCGCGCGCGTCCAGCTGGGCGAGATGCCGCTCTTGCCCTCCTTGCCCTCGTCCTTCTTCCCGGAAGAACGCCTCTCGCAGAAAGACATCTACCGCCGCTTCTTCCACGGCCCACGCTTCCAGGTGCTCCGGAGTGCAGAGGCCCTGGCGGTGCAGGGCTTGCTCGCGGAAGCGGTGGTGGAGCACGCGCCCATCGCCGAGGGACTGGTGTCCGACCCCCTGGTGCTCGAAGCCGCCTTCCAGGCAGCTGGGCTTCACCGGATGGCGATCGAGGGGGTGATGGCGCTCCCCTCGGCCATCGACGCGGTGGAACTGGTGCGACCTGCAGTTGAGGGCGACCCCCTCAACATCGTGGTGGTGCACCGCGGCGGCGCCTACGACATCGACGTCGATGGCGCCGAGGGCCGCGTCATGCGCGTGCGCGGCTTCCGCATGGTCGAGAAGGGCCCCCTCGACCCCGGCTCCCGCTTCCCTCCCCCCGAGGGCGGCTGGCCGAGTGCCGCCATGGCCGTGTCCAGCGAAGCCTCGTCCAAGCTCCCACCGGGTGAGCTGGCCAGCCTGACCGCCCGGGGAACGGATCGTCGCAAGGCCGACCGTGTTGCCGGGCAGCTCGCGGCGAACGAGGCCGTCGCCGCCCTGCTCCCCGGAGCGCGGTTCACCGTGGCAAGGCGCGACAGCGGCCAGCCGGTGGTGGAGGGCGCAGTGGCCGTGGAGGTCAGCATCACCCACGTCGATGGCGAGGCGCTGGCCCTCGCGGTGCGCGGCGCCCACGCCGGCATTGACATGGAGAAGGTCGAGCCACGCGCCGACGTCTTTGCCGACGAGTGGTTCAGCGCCGGGGAGCGCGAGTGGGCAACGACCGACACGGATCGCACGGCGGCGTGGGCGGTGAAGGAAGCGGTGCTCAAGGCCCTGGGCATGGGCATGGCCCTGTCGCCGCGCGAGGTCGAGGTGCTCGCGCCGCGGGGGCCCGGCTGGTTGCGCGCCGAGGGCAGCGTGACCGTGCGCCTGCGCGGCGAGGCGGCTGCGCGTCACGCGGAGCTTGGCGGCGCACCGCTGCGTGTTCGCGTGGGCCACTTCGATGGTCGCGTCGTCGCGACCGTGGTGTTCGCCGCGTGAGGTTTGCTAGGCTAGCGGCATGCTCACCGTAGCCGAGCGCGATGACGGCCTGCGCATCCTGCGCATCGAGAGCCCGGCCGAGGCCGAGCCCTGGGCCCCCGCCTTCGCCGGGGCCTACCAGGAAATCTGGTCTGAACCTCCGTACAACGAGCGCTTCTCGTCGGAGGAGGCCGGCGCGGTGCTCGCCCGGGCGCTGCGCATCCCCGACAACATCGTGCTGCTGGCGGTTCGCGACTCGGGCCTTGTCGGCGGCTTCGGCTTCGCCTTCCCCGTGAGCAGCAAGCCCGACGTCGTGCGAGAGATTCGCGGCCTGCTTCCCATTGATCGCACGTTCTACTTCGCGGAGCTCGGCGTCATGGAGCGCTGGCGCCGCTCGGGCCTCGCCAACCAGCTCATCGCCTTGCGCCTCTCGCTCATCAACCGCGAGCGCTACGATCACGTCATCATGCGTACCAGCGCGCAGAAGAACGCTCCGTACGAGATGTACAAGAAGATGGGCTTCGAAGACACCGGCGTGTACATGGAAGTCCCCGCGCGTCGCAACGACGGGAGTTTCCGCACCGATCGCCGCCTGTTCATGGCGAAGGTGCTCGACCGGTAGTCACGACTTTCCGATCGTGCTTTCGGCGAGGCGACGCCCGCGCTACCATGCCCCGGCGTGGGAGCCTTCATGGTCGCCTTCTTTGCCCTCCTCGGCTGCCCCGACCAGCAGCTGACGGCCGTCACCAAGGACAGCGGCGACGTGGCCTACGAACCCGACATCGAGATCGAGCCCGACGCCATCTCCTTCGCCGACCTCATGCCCGGCCAGGAAGAGGTGCAGTCCTTCACCATCGAGAACCGCGGCAACGTCGACCTCCACCTCTCCAACATCGTGCTCACCGGCACCACCGCCTTCACCGTGGGCACCGACCAGGCCACCGCCACGCTCGCGCCCGGCTCCAAGATCACCGTCCCGGTCACCTTCGCACCCGTCAACCCGGAGGACTTCGGCACGATCAGCGTTTTCTCCGACGACCCGGACAGCCCGGAGCTGCCGGTGTCTCTCGACGGCACCGGGCTCGTGCCTCAGCTCTATATCAGCCCCAACCCCTACGGTTTCGGCTCGGTGATGCTCGATTGCGAGCAAACACAACCGATCACCTTCACCAACATCGGCTCCGCCACGCTCACCGTCAGCCAGGTGGTGATCGCCGCCGAGGGCTTCACGCTTGGCGACTACGCCACGCCCTTCTACCTTGAGCCCGGCGAGTCCTCGTCCATCGACCTCAACTTCCTGCCCTCCGAGGAAGTCGCCTACGGCGGCGAGCTCTGGGTGGCCAGCGACTCGCTCGTGGAAACGAGTACGGTCAGCGTGTCCGGCTCCGGAACCACCGAGTCCGAGGTGACCGACGAATACTGGCAGGGCGACGGCCCCTGGGACCGGACGGACATCTTCTTCTACGTCGACCAGTCCTGCTCGATGGCCGACGACAAGCAGAACATGACCGACAACTTCCTCGACTTCACCGAGATGCTCGCCGGGCTCGATCTCGACTGGCAGATCGTGGTGTCGACCCTCGACAGCGGCTGCTCCTCGGTGGGGATCCTCACCCCCGACACGCCCAGCCTCGAGACGGCCTTCCTCACGGGGGTGGAGGGCTACGCGGGTCGATACACCGAGGCGGGCCTGCACATCGCCGCCAACGGCGTGCAGAACAGCACGCCCGGCAACTGCAACGACGGCTTCTTGCGCGAAGACAGCAAGCCCCAGCTGGTGCTGGTGAGCGACGAGCCCGACCAGTCACCCGGCTCGTGGAGCACCTACGTGGCCGACATCCAGGCCGTGGCGCCCGACGCCTCCATCACCGCGATCGTGGGCGACGTGCCGGCCGGCTGCTCCACCGCCGATCCGGGCACCGGCTACTACGAGGCCGCGACCGCCACCCGCGGCGCCTTCCTCAGCATTTGCGAGCAAGACTGGAGCACCTACTTCGACGCGATCGCCACCTTGTCGTCCACGGGCGCAACCGACCGCTTCGGCCTTTCCTCCACGCCTGATCCGGTCACCATCGTCGTGACCGTCGACGACAGCGTCATCCGCGAGGGCTGGACCTACGAGGCCGGCGGCAACGCGGTGGTGTTCGACGAGGCCAGCGTCCCGGGGCCGGGCACCCACGTGGTGATCGACTACACCATCCTCGGGGACTGCGTAGACTAGCGGCGTTCGCCGCCCCTACTGTCGATGCCGCACCCGCCCGAGGATGCCCCCGAGCAGGAGCACGCCCAGGGCAGTTTCCCCGCGGCACCCGCCGCCGCGGAGCGCGTAGGTGTCGCAGAGGTCGCCCACGCCGTCGCCGTCAGTCTCGTCGGCCTGGTCGGGGTTGGGGACGCTGGGGCAGTTGTCGCACTCGTCCCCGACCCCGTCCGCGTCGATGTCGAGCTGGTCGGGATCCTCGACAGCGGGGCACACGTCGCAGGTGTCGCCCACGCCGTCCACGTCGGTGTCGGCCTGCTCCACGTTGGCCACGTCGGGACAGTTGTCACACTGGTCGCCCACGCCTTCGTTGTCGCTGTCTACCTGATCGGGGTCCCAGGTGAAGACACAGGTGTCACAGGGGTCGCCCACGAGGTCGGCATCGACGTCCGCCTGGTCGAGGTTCACCGCGTCCGGGCAGTTGTCGCAGCCGTCGCCCAGGCCGTCCTGGTCGCGATCCTGTGAGGTGTAGTTGGCGTCGAGCGGGCAACGATCACAATCGTCACCGAATCCATCGCCGTCCTGATCTTCCTGGTTTCCGTTCGACACGACCGGGCAGTTGTCGCAGCTATCGCCAAAGAAATCCGCGTCGGAGTCGGCCTGCGTGGGGTTCGATAGGCCCGGGCAGTTGTCGCACGCGTCGCCGGCGCCGTCGCCGTCGCCATCTTCCTGACCGGGATCGGGGAAGAGAGGACAGATGTCGCACTCGTCGCCAACGCCGTCCACGTCGGTGTCGAGTTGCTCGGGATTGAAGACGTCGAGGCAGTTGTCACACACGTCGCCCACGTCGTCGCAATCGAGGTCGGACTGGTCGCGATTGTAATCCTCGGGGCAGTTGTCGCAGGCGAAGATTGCGTAGACGTCGGGAAACATGGCATCGGGGGGCACGTAGAGGATCCCGGCCGACATGCCGTCGCCATCGCCGTCGAAATCTCGCACTGGGTACAGGCAACCGAAGCTCGTGTAGTCGTAGTAGTAGTCAGCGTTCGGATAGGGTTGCCCGGTGCTCGGGTCGATGGTGGCGGCGCAGATCGGGTCTGTCAGGTCGACGAGTTCTTCGTCGTACACCTCCACCGTGTTGCAGTTGAGGTCCTGGTAGAGGTCGTTCACGCAACTGTCTTCGGCCTCGGCGAGGCGCGCGAGGAGGAGGAGTGTCACTCGTCTTCCTCCTCGAAGGCGTCTTCGCTCGGGAGGTCGTCGGGGGGCGGCGTGTAGCTTGGCTTGGGCGGCTCCGGCGCTGGCGGCAGCGTAAGCGGCGGCGGCGCAGGCAAGGTTTGTGGGCTTCCCGTCCAGGGCTGCTGGATATCGAGCCGGTACTGCGGCGGGAGCTCGCCGGGCTCGAGCCTGCGAACGATGTGAAACATGACGCGTCGGTTGAGCGCGAGCTCTTCCTCCGCGCTCCCCGAGGCCACTGGCTCCACCTCGCCCATCGAACGCGTGGAGATGCGCGTGGGCGACACGCCGGCCTCCACCAGGGCCCGCCAGATCGCGTCGGCTCGTCGCTTCGCGAGGTCGTAGTTGTAGTAGTAGCTGCCTTCTTCGCTCGCGTGCCCCTCGATCACCAGGTGCATGATCTCGGGGTGTTGGTTGAGCAGGCCGCCCACGAATTGCAGCGTGGGGATCGACACGGGCAGGATCACGTCCTTGGCGAACTCGAACTGGACCGGATCGCGGATGACGATCTGGTCTTGCTCCACGCGCGCGAGCTCCGTTTGTTGCCAGGTCTTCTCCGGCGGCGGGAGCGCGATCTGCTCGATGAGCACGGCGTCGGGGATGTCTTCTACAGGGGGCATGACCGCGATCACCGGCTCTGGCGCCGGCCGGGGCGCGCGCGAGAACGTCACCCCGGCCATCACGCGCAGGCGCGAGGTGCCGTAGCCACTCGTCAAGCCGCGACCGAGTCCGAAGTCGAGCGTCCACTCTCGCTGCGGACTCAGCTGCGCGCCCACCAGGACCTCCGCGACGCGCTCGGCGGTGCCGTCGGTTTCGCCGAGGCCGATGCGCGAGGCCACGCCGGCGTGTAACCACAGGTGGTCTTCCCAGAGCGTGCCACGGACGGCCGCGTTCTCGCCGAGCTCCGTGCCGAGCGTGAAGTCGGCGCCGGTGTCGACGGCCTGTCGCAGCATGAAGCTCGTGTCGGAGCGGACGGAGAAGGGGCCCGCGTTGAGCGCCAGGAGCACGCCAGGTTGGCCGCGCAGGCTCCCCTCGCCCTTCCACGCCTCGGTGGCGCCAACGGGCAACAAGAGGTCCGCGTGGGCGCCCAGATCGACCGGCCCCCAGCGCCACACGAGCACGCGCATGCCGGCGACGAGATCGCCCGAGCCGAAACCCCCAGCGGCGAAGTCGTCTGTCGTGCCAGCCACATCGTAGGCCATCGGCAACACCACGCGCGCACCGAGGTGCCGCGTGAAGTCGATGCTGGCGCCCACCGCGCCGGCGAAGCGGGCCTCGATCACCGAGGTGTCTTCATCGCCATAGCGGTAGAGCACCAGCGGCTGCTGTTCGTACTGGACCAGCGCGCCGGCGGTCACCGTGCCGCCCTCGCCGTAGCGCGGTGCCTCGACCCCCGGTGTTTCCCCCGGGGTGAAGGCCGGGCGGACCAGCTCGATGTCGGCGGAGACCCCGGCCACCTAGAACGTCCCGTGCAGGGCGAGAAAACCCGGGGAGAGCTGGAGTTCGAGGCTCGCACCGGTCGGGGGTGGCAGCACCGGTTCGCGGGGCACGGGGGCCGGCTCGACGGGCGCGGGGGTCGGCTCGACGGGCACGGGGGCCGGTTCGAAAGGCACGGAGGCCGGCGCGGCGGGCGGCGCGTTGAACTGGGTGACGATCAACTCCGCCTCCGCACGCTCGTAGGCCCGCGACGGTCGTTCCGCCGCCTCGAAGGCGTCTCGACCCACGAAGGGCGCGGTCGCGAGGAAAACGCCCCCCACGCCCAGCAAGAACGCGGCGCTGCCCAGCTTCTGGGCCTCCCACGCGTCGACCGCCTTGTCGTACTGCTCGCGCTCGAATTCGCGCGCGGCATCGTAATCCTCGGCCGTCTCGTAGTCGGTGGGATCCACACTGTAGTCGAACACCGACGGCGCCCCCCCGTTGCTGAAGGCGACGATCACGCCAGCGAGCAGCGCACCGCCCCCGGCGATGGCGATCCCGGCCTGCCCCACGCGGGCCATGCCCTCGCGGTCTTCGAGGCGCCGGAGCATGGCCCGGTCGCCCACGAGCCGGGCGAACTGCACGGTGTTGTAGCGCCGACCGGCCTCGTCGTGCACCGACCAGCCGTCGTCGTCGTCGACCAGCGACAGCGTCGGCAGCGTGCGCGGCAGGACAACGAGCGGGGTCGCCACCACGACGGGCGGCGCCTCCCCCGGAACGAGGGGCGGCGCCTCCGCCGGTGCCGAATCCTGCGCCCAGGCTGTCGCGACGAGTCCCACGAGGATCATCGCGACCACTGTAGCCGGCTCATCGCCAGTCCATCCGGGGCGGGTCTTTCGACTCGGCGAAGGGGCCCGCGGCGAGGTCGTCGAGCCAGCCATTCTGGTTGACGAGATCGTAGTCGAAGAGCACCACGCCCTGGGCTCCGTTTGCGCGCGCGCTCGCGATGCACGCTTCGACCTCTGCGTAGCTCAGTTCGGCGTTGATGCCGGCGTACACGTGCCGGTCATGCCGGTTGGCCACGAACTCCCTCACCAGGGTGGTGAAGTCGGTGTAGTCGCCCTCGGTGGCCGTGACCGGCCAGTAGATCATCGGCATGTTCGCGTCGGAGGCACCGGACTCGAGGAACGCATAACTGTCCTGGTAGTAGTCAGAATATCCCTGAGAGGTGCCCCAGCCCCAGTTGTCCTGGTAGATGCCCCAGACCGCAGCGGTCACCGGCACGTCCACCGCGTCGTGTACGCCCTGGACGGCCTCCACCACGCGGGCACGCTGCCAGTCGGCGTAGTCGCTGCCGTCCCACAGCGAGCGCGACACGGCGTCGTAGGAGTACCCGCTGCCCGGGTAGCGCACGAGGTCGAGGTGGATGCCGTCTACGTCGTAGTGCTCGGCGATGTCGCGCGACACGTCGGCCAGGCGTTGCCGCACCTCGGGATTGCCCGGGCTCATCCACACGTAGGAGCTGTTGAGCGCCATCGGCTCGCCCGAGCTGTCGGCCACGAGCCAGTCGGGGTGCTC
>SXON01000042.1 GCA_005778355.1 Pseudomonadota bacterium
GCGGCGAGGACTTCGACAGCCGCATCGTGCAATACCTTCTCGACACTTTCCGCTCCGAGACGGGCACCGACCTCAGCGGCGACCCAGTTGCGCTGCAGCGCATCCGTGAGGCGGCGGAAAAGGCCAAGCACGAGCTCTCCAGCGTCACAGAAACGGAGCTTCACCTCCCCTTCATCGCGGTAACGGCCCAGGGCCCGATGCACCTGATGACGAGCCTGTCCCGCGCGCGACTCGAGGGGCTGGTGGCCGACCTCGTCGACCGCCTTGAAACGCCCTGCCTCTCGGCGCTTCGCGACGCCCGCATGCGTCCCAGCGACCTCAACGCGGTCCTGCTGGTAGGCGGCATGACCCGCATGCCCCGCGTGCAGGAGAAGGTGTCCGAGATCTTCGCGATGGAGCCCGAGCGCGGCATCAATCCCGACGAGGTGGTGGCGGTCGGCGCAGCGATCCAGGCGAGCGTGCTCAAGGGCGAGGTCAAAGACGTTCTTCTGCTCGAAGTCTCGCCGCTCTCGCTGGGCATCGAGACCGCCGGCGGAACCTTCGAGCCGATCATCGTGCGCAACACGACGATCCCCTGCCGCAAGTCGAAGGTCTTCACGACCGCGCAGGACAACCAGGACATGGTGCGCGTGCACATCCTCCAGGCCGAGCGCGAGATGTCGGCCGACAACAAGTCGCTCGGCTTCGTCGAGCTCACCGGCCTGCCGCCGGCGCCACGCGGACTGCCCGAGATCGAGGTGATCTTCGAGCTCGACAGCAACGGCATCCTGCACGTGCACGCCAAGGACAAGGGCACCGGCCGCAGCCAGAGCACCCGGATCGTGAGCAACTCGGGGCTCAGCGCCGACGAGATCGACGCGATGATCGCCGAGGCGGAAACTCACCGGGCGCGAGACAAGGAGCGTCGCGCCGTGGCCGAGGCCCGCAACCAACTCGACGGCCTCATCTACACCACGCGTCGTAGCCTCGAAGAGTACGCCGAGTTGGTGCCGCCTTCTGACACGCAGGCCATCCGCGAGGCCATCGCTCGCGCCGAAGCCGCGCTCGATAGCGGCAGCGTCGACAGCCTCAGCCGGGCTCGGGAGACGCTGGCCATGGCGGCGCAGCGGCTGTCCGAGAGCATTTACGCGGCAGCGCGTCGCGACACCGGCGGCTACGGTGGTGCGCCCGGTCTGGGGGCTGGTCCCTCGGTGTCGATCGAAGACGACGTCGTGGACGACGAGGTCTAGGGATCGGCGGCGAGGTCTAGCGGCGCAAAAAGCGGATAGACGCGGCCCGCGATGGCGCGACGCGACTACTACGCGATCCTGGGGATTCCCCGTGGCGCCGGCCCCGACGAGGTCAAGAAGGCCTTCCGGGCGCTGGCGATGCGGTGGCACCCCGACCGCAACCCCGGCGACGCGGAGGCCGAGCGACACTTCCGCGAGATCGCCGAGGCGTGGGACGTCCTCGGCGACCCTGAGAAGCGCGCCCGCTACGACCGCATGGGGCCGCTTTTTACCCATGACGGCAAGCCGCCGCGTCCGGAGGAGCTCAACGAGATCCTCCTCGACGCCCTCGGCGGGCTGTTCGGCCGCAAGAAGCCGGGCGACCGGGGCGACGACATCCGCTACACGCTCACGCTCTCGCTGGAAGAAGCGGCGCGCGGGGCCGAGCGCACCATCAGCATCCAGCGAACTATTTCATGTCGCGACTGTGGTGCCACGGGCGACGCGCAGGAGGGCCGCGCGCCCTGCACCGACTGCGGCGGCACGGGCCGGGCGACGACGCGGCGATTCCTACGCAACGACTGCCCCTTCTGCGCCGGGAAGGGCTACAAGCCCGCGGCCCGCTGCCCCCGCTGCAACGGGGAAACGCGAACCGTCGCCGACGAGACCCTGAAAGTGAAGATTCCTCCCGGCGTCAGCACCGGGCAGAAGCTCAAGTTGCGCGGGAAGGGAAACGACGGCCCCGGTGTGCCAGGAGGTGTGCCAGGCCCCGCCGGCGACCTGCTGGTTCTCATTGACGTGGAAGACCACCCGCTCTTCCGCCGTCGCGGCGCCGACTTGCTCTGCGAGGTGCCCGTCACCTTCGTGGAGGCGGCGCTCGGCTGCGACCTCTCGGTGCCCACGCTCGACGCCGTCACGACCATTCGGGTCCCGCCGGGCACCCCCTCGGGCAAGTCTTTCCGCCTGCCAGGGCGAGGCCTCCAGAGCCCCGATGGCAAGGCCAGAGGCGACCTCCACGTGAAGCTCGCGGTGGAAGTCCCCCCCGCGCTCGACGAGGCGGCGAAGCAAGCCCTGCTCGAGTTCTCGCGCTGCGCGGGGGGCGAGTGCCACCCCCAGAAGCGGGCCTTCGCCGAGGCCATGGGCGCCCGTCCTGCCGGGGGGAAGTCCGCATGATCGCCTGGTGCCTCGCTCTGCTCTTCGCGCTCCCCGCCCTCGCGGCCAGCGGCCCGCCCGCCGTGGTGAAAAAGGCCGCCAGCGCGGGCTCGCCCGAGGCGGCGGCGGCCTTCCTCGAGGAAGCCCTCAAAAGCGCGTCCCCCGACGACCAGGGCTGGATCCTGCTCTACGACGCCGAGTACTTGCGGCTGGCGGGCAAGGCATCCGAGTCACGCGTTACCTTCGAGAAGGTGGCGGTCGACTATGGCAACCACGCGGCGCGCGAGCCCGCGAAGGTTGGCCTCGCGGTGATCGACGCCTCCACCCTCGACGCGGGCAAGGCCGGCGGCAACACGCTCGCCACGCTGGGCCTCATCTCCGAGGCCGGGGTGCCTGGCTCGCTCAACGCAGATCGGTGGTTGCTGGTGGGGAAGGCCGAGGCCGCCGCAGGCAACAACGGCAAGGCCCGCGAGGCCCTCCGACGCGCCGAGGCCAGCGCCCGGGGCACGCCCATCCAGTCGCGGGTGCAGGCGGCCGTGCAAGAGCTCCGGGGGCAGATTGGGAGCGGTGCCGCGGCGGCCGCGCCCGCCGACCAGCGCCCCGCCGATCTCGTGGCCATCGAGCAGATCAGGGCGGATCTCGCCGCATCGCGATTCAGCGATGCGAAAACCGCTGCGGGCGCATTCGCCAGCCTCCACGCCGACTCGCCCTTCGCCGCCGAGGCGGCGTACGCGCTGCGCCGCGCGGAGAAAGGGACGCCAATCCGTCGCGACGTGGTGGGCGTGGCCCTGCCGCTCAGCGGCGAGTACGGCCTTCCCGGCGGGCTGCTGAAAGAGGCGATCAAGCTGAGCGCCGAGGCCCTGGGCGGTACCACCGTGGCCGTCTTCGACACCAAGGGCGACCCAGCCAACTGCAAGGCGGCCCTCGAGTCGCTGGTGATCGATCAGGGCGCGGCGATCGTGCTCGGTCCGCTCACCAGGGACGAGGCGTTGGCTTGCGCCCCGATCGCCCAGGCGCTGCACACGCCGATGCTCACCTTCACCAGCGCCGACGAGGCCCTCGCCGCCGGCGACCAGGTGTTCCGCCCCTACCCCTCCGTGGGCGAGCAGGTGGGCGCCTTGCTCGACGCCCTGATGGGCGGCCGAGGCTGGGCCCGGTTCGCGGTGCTCCACCCCACCACCCCCTTCGGCGAGGGCGCCGCGCGCAGCTTCCGGACCGCCGTCGAGGCCCGCGGGGGCACCATCGCCACCGTGCACGGCTACGACCCCGCCTCCACCGACTTTCGCTCGGTAGGCAAGGTGCTCGGCCAGAAAGACTACAAGGCCCGGGCCAGCGAGTTCGCCTCGGTGCGGGCGGCGGTCGCGCGCGCCGGGGGCGACCCCGCGAAGGCTTCCCTGCCGCCGATCATCGACTACGACGCGATCTTCGTGCCCGACAGCTACCAGCGCTCGGCCCTGCTCGCCTCGGCGCTCGCCTTCGAGGAGTTCCCGATCGGCGGTTTCCGTCCCCGAGCCGACGACGTGCCGCTTGGGCTGGTCGGGCTCAACGCGTGGAACAACCCCGAGTGGCCCCGGCGCGGCGGCGACTACGTGCACGACAGCGTGTTTGTCGATGCCTTCTGGGTCGGCGCAGAAAATGTGGGCAGTCGCGACTTCTTGAGGCGCTGGCGCGAGCGGGGCAAGGGCGACCCGACAGTGGTTGAGGCCGTGGGCTGGGATGCGCTCCGCGTGGCCAACGCGGCGTTGAAGGCGGAGGGCGCGGACATCGGCACCAACTTACTGGCGGCCGACGTGACGGATGGGGCCTCGGGCCTCCACGGCTTCACGCCGGAGCGCACCGCCCGTCGTGACTGGATCTACCTGACCGTGCGGGAAGACGCGGTGCGGCCGCTGTACGAGCAGGCGCCGCCCGCCGACGGCCAGTAGACGGGGATGGGCAGTCCGCGCGCCGCGACCGAGGAAGACCCAGGCGAACGTTTCGTGATCGAGGCGGCCCGGGCGGCCGCAGGCCAGGGCGCCGTGGTGGGAATCGGCGACGATGGGGCGGAGCTCCCCGATGGCACCGTGGTGACGGTCGACACGATGGTCGAGGGTGTGCACTGGGACGAGCGCCTTTCCCCGGCCGACGTGGGCTTCAAGCTGGTGGCCACCAACATCAGCGACCTCGACGCGATGGGCGCCCGCCCGTCCTGGGCGGTGCTGGCGCTGTCCTTGCCGACGCCGCTCGACCGCGACTGGGTGACCGAGTTCTTTTCTGGTTTCGCCGAGGCCCGTTCACGCTGGCCCTTCGTGCTCGCCGGGGGCGACACCACGCGCTCGCCCGGCCCCCGCGTGGCCAGCCTGACCCTCGCGGGTCGCGCCGCCCGTACTTGCCTGCGCTCAGGCGCCGCGCCCGGCGAGACCATCTGGGTCAGCGGCGAGCTGGGACTGGCCGCCGAGGGCTTCGCCTCCACCCGAACGCGACCGGAGGCGCTGCGCGCGCTGAAGCGGCCGTCCGTCCCGGCGCCGCTCGGCGCTCGCCTCGCCGAAGAGGGCCTCGCCACCGCGATGATCGACCTGTCCGATGGTCTCGCGCGCGACCTCACCCGCCTCTGCCGGGCTTCAGGCGTGGGCGCCCTCGTCGACCCCTTCGTCCTGCCCACCCGCAGTGGCCTGGCCCAGGCCGTCGCCTTCGGCGAGGACTACCAGCTGTGCTTCACCGCGTCGCCCAGCCGTCGCGCTTTGATAGAATCCCTCTCGTCGGCGACCGGAGTCGCCCTCACCGCCATCGGAACCACCACGCCCGAACCCGAGATCCGCCTGCTGGGCCACCATGAGTGGCCGAGCCCGCAGTTCGACCATTTTACCGGATGTAGCTCGTGAACTGGGCCAATCTGACGATTCCGCCCGTCAGCGGCATCACGGTGGTGAGTTTGCTCGCGCTGCTCGCTCTGAGCGCCTTCTTCGCCTCGAGCGAGGCCTCGTTGTTTTCCCTGCAGCGAATCGACCGCGAGGCCCTGAAAGAGGACCGCAGCGTAGGGGAAACGGTCAGGCATCTCCTCGCCGTCCCCAGGCGAGTGCTGGCCGCCATCTTGATCGGCAACGAGATCGTGAACATCGCCCTCGCCGCCGCGACGGCGCAGCTCGTACCCATCCCCTGGCTCAACGTCGTCATCGTAGCCCCGCTGCTGGTCTTGCTGGGCGACATCGTGCCGAAGACCCTCGGCATCCGTTTCGCCCGCACCGTGGCCCGCACGACGGTGCGCCCACTGTCCTTCTGGAACGAGCTGGTGAGCCCGCTGCGCTTCGTGCTCTCCGCGCTGGCCGACGGCACCCTCCGGTTGCTGGGCTTCACGCCGCAGCCGCCGAGCGAGGCCCTCGAGGAAGCCCAGCTCCGCGCGCTCATCGACCAGGGGCGAGCCACCGGGGTGATCCAGCCGATGGAGCAGGAGATCATCCACCGTGTCTTCGAGTTCGGCGACCTGCCGGTGTCGCGCGTGATGACGCCGCGTCCCGACATCTTCGCGCTGCCGCTCACCACCCCGTGGAACGAGCTGCTCGCGCAGATCAAGGAGGCCCGCTACAGCCGTGTCCCCCTCTACCAGGGGCAGCCGGAGAACGTGATCGGCATCCTCCTGGTCAAAGACCTCTTGCGCGCCCGCGGCCCGGGCACGCCACCCAACGCGCGTCAGCTCCAGAAGATGCTGCACCCCGCGATGTTCGTTCCCCCGTCGAAGCGGGCCCAGGACCTCTTGCGGGAGTTCCGCCAGAAGAACATGCACATGGCGATCGTGGTCGACGAGCACGGCAGCTGCGTGGGCCTCGTTACCCTCGACGACCTGCTCACCGAGCTGGTGGGCGAGGTGCTCGACGAGACCGACGCCGACGAGGGCGAGGTGGCCGAGCTCGGACCCGGCGTGTGGGGCGTGAAGGCAAGCATGGATGTGGATGATTTCGGCTCGAGGTTTGCTCGCGATCTCCCCGAGGGCGAGTACACCACCGTGGGCGGCTTCGTGTTCCACCTGCTCGGCCGAGCGCCGGAAAAGGGCGACGAGGTGGCCTGGGAGGGCATGCGCTTCCTCGTGGCCGGCATGGACGGGCGTCGCATCACGGATTTGACCGTAGCCTTCGACGTCGACGAACCCCGCCCGGCCGGCGACGCATGAGCCTCTCCACCGCCCTGCTCCTCCTCCTTGGCTGCATCGTGGCGCAGGGCTTCTTCAGCGGCAGCGAGATCTCGCTGGTGGCCGCCGACCGGCTCCTCCTGCGCTCCCGCGCCGAGGAGGGCGACCCCGGCGCCGGTCGCGCCCTCGCCCTGCTCCAGCGGCCCACGCGACTCGTCAGCACCTGTCTCATCGGCACCGCCATCGCGAGCGTCGGCGGCACCACCGTGCTCACGATGGTGCTCGCCGACGTCGTGGGCCAGCCCGGACTCTGGGTGGCGCTCCTCTACCCGCCCGTCACCGTGCTGCTCTGCGAGATGATTCCGAAGTCCGCGTTCCAACAGCGGGCCACCACTGCGGCGCCGCTCGTTGCGCCGATCATCGGTGCGGTCGCGACGGCCCTGCGGCCGGCACTCTGGCTCATCGAGCGCTTCACCCGGCTGGTGACCACCGCGCTCGGCGTCAAAGACGACGCGGGCGACGGCGTTCGACGGGAGGACATCCAACTCTTGCTCGACAGCTCACCCACGGGTGACATCCACGCCGAGGAGCGGGAGATGATCCTCCGTGTCTTCAACTTCTCGGAAACCGAGGTTCAAGACGCGATGCGGCCGCTCATCGAGGTGGTGGCCGTCCCGGAGACGGCCAGCGTCGACGAGGCGGCTGCTCTCGCGGTCGAACACGGCTTCTCGCGTCTCCCCGTCTACCGCAAGCGCGTCGATCGCATCGTCGGCATGGTCAACCACGCGGATCTCATGTTCAGCAACGACGGGCAAACGCCGGTGCAGAAGGTGATGCACGAGGTGCTGTACGTGCCCGAAACGAAGCGGGTCGACCAGCTCTTCCTGGAGCTTCGTCGCAAGCGTCAGCGCATCGCCATCGTGCTCGATGAGTACGGTGGCGCCACCGGCCTCATCAGCATCGAGGACATCCTCGAGGAGATCGTCGGCGACATCGAGGACGAGTTCGACCGCCGGCGCCCGCTCCTCCGGAAGAGCGGGGAGCGCGAGTGGACATTGTCGGGTCGAGTCGAGACCGAGCAACTGCTCGCCGCCACGGAGTTCGAGCTGCCCGAGGGCGACTACGAGACGATCGCCGGCTTCTTGCTGTCCCGGCTCGGGCACGTGCCCACCGTCGGTGAGAAGGTGCTCTACGACGGCTGGACCATCACGGTGACCAAGGCCAACGAGCGCGCCATCCTCGAGGTGACCGTCGCGGCGCCACCCCGCCCGGTCCCGACGCGGTGAGGCCGGTGTTCGCCTGGGACGACGCCGCGCGCGCCTTCGCGATCGACCGGCGCTGCGTCGTCGATACCATCGATCACCCGCAGCTGGTGCACGTCCCGGGGACGCCCCCGTGGCTTCGAGGCGTGTGCAATCGCTACGGGCGGGCGCTCGCGGTCGTAGACTGCGGTGTCCTCGGCGGCCTCGTCGAGACGCCGAGTGCGGTGAGGCAGGTGCTCGTGGTCCCGGCAGCGGGGGCCGAGCTCGGCCTCGCCCTCGCCGAACCGGCCCGTGAGCGCCTCGTCCCCTCGGGCGACCCGGAAGGGTGCTTCGACCGCGCGGACGACGACGATGGCACGCGGCTGGTGGTGCTCGACCGCCTGGTGAGGCGCGTGGCGGAGGAGCTCGGCGGCTGATGGCGATGGACCTCACGCGCTACCGTGGCCTTTTCGCCTCCGAGGCCACGCGGCACCTCGACGCCATCGATCGCGACGTCGCCAGCGCCGAGCTAGTGCGACAGGAGAAAAACGCGATCTTTCGTGCGTTCCACACCATCAAGGGCATGAGCGCCACGATGAACGTGCCCGCGATGGTCCTGGTGGCCCACGCGGTGGAGGAGGTTTGTCATCGGGTCGTGGCTGGCGACTTGCCCGTCAACGACGAGCTGCTCCTCCTGCTCGCCGAGGGCAGCCAGCGACTGCGCGCACAACTCGCCGCGTTCATGGCAGGTCACGAGCCCTTCACCGAAGGCGCCTTCGAAGACCGGGTGCGCGAGTTCGCACGCGGCGGTGGCACCTACGCCTTCACGCTCCTGCAGCCGATCGACGAGGAAACCCCCGTTTCCGCCCCAGACGCGCCCAGAGATCGCCTGGAGCACGCCCAGGGCTCGATCGCCGAGGTGCTGAGCGCCCTCGGCCGCATCCGCGCGCGCGTGGAGGGCGACGCAGTAGCGGAGGTCGATCGGGCCGAGACGGCGGTGCGACGCCTCTACGAGCAGCTCGTCGTCCTGCGCACCGTGCCCCTCGGGGGCATCGTCCCCGGCTTGCGTCGGCAGCTGCACGCGGTGGCACGCCGGCACGGCAAGGCCGCGACCCTCATCGTCCGGGGGGAGGACGTCGAAGTGGATAGCGAGCTATTGTCGCGACTTCATGCGGCACTAGTGGCGCTGCTCAACAACGCGGTGGTCCACGGTATTGAGGGCCCAGAAACCCGCCTCGACAACGGGAAGTTTCGCGTTGGAGAGGTGACTCTGGCGGCGGAGCGCGTGGGGCGGACCCTGGTGCTCCGACTCGAGGACGACGGCCGAGGATTCGACGTGGCCCAGCTCGGAAGGCACGGCGCCGACCCCTTGCGGGCCGCGTTTCGCGACGGGGTGACGACCGCCGCGGGCGTGACCGAAGACGCGGGGCGCGGCATGGGACTCTCGGCCGTGCGTGAGGTCGTCGAGAGCGTGGGCGGCACGCTCAGCGTCACATCGACGCCCGGCCAGGGTACGCGCGTGCGCATCGTGGCGCCGGTGCTGGCCGACCTGGTCCGCCTCGTGCTCGTGGCACGCGAGGGGGAGACCATGGCCTACCGGGCCGCGTCCATCGTGCACCGCGACGCGACCCACCTCTGTTTTGTCGATGGCCGCGAGTTGCTCTACGATCATCTGGTGGACGAGGCTGACTACCTGGTCTCGGCGCCCCCCTTCCCGCTCCATCGACTGCGTCACCTGCTGGGGACGACGGTGGCGCCAGACGGGCGGATCTGCCTGGTGATGGATGAGGCGGCAGGCTCTAGGCTATAGGCTAAAGCTCTTGAGCGGCGTCGGCATCGACGCCATCGTCCCGACACCAACGCCCCACAGCCTAATGCCTACCGCCTACCGCCTTCCTCGATGAAAGCCCTCGTGATGCGCGCCGAATGGGATCCCCGGCCCGGCTACGTGCCCGACGCCGGCGAGCTGGCGTCTGGGAAAGCGCGGATGGCGTCGCAAGTCTGGCGCCGCCCTACCTTCGCCTGGGAATCCCTCCCCGATCCAGTGCCCGGTCGCGACGAGGTCTTGCTGCGGATCCGCCGCTGCGGGGTGTGTGGCAGCGACACCCACTGCTACGAGACCGACGCTGACGGGTACATCCTATTCTCAGGGCCCACGCGCCTGCCCTGCATCGTGGGTCACGAGTACACCGCCGAGGTGGTGGAGGTCGGCCCCGAGGTGAGACACCTGCGGGTCGGCGACCTCGTGTGCGCCGAGGGCATGCTCTCGTGCGGCGTCTGTGAAAACTGTCGAGTGGGGCGGCCCAACCAGTGCCCCGCCCTCGAGATGGTGGGCTTCTCCTCCCCCGGCGCCTACGCCGAGCTGATCGTCGCGAAGGAACGGTTCCTCTGGCGGCTCGACGGCCTCGCTGATCGCCTGGGTAACGCCGAGGCCGCCCTCGAGATGGCGGCGTTGGTCGAGCCAATCGGCTGCGCCTACAACGGGATGTTCGTCTCCGCGGGGGGGCTCGTGCCGGGTTCATGGGTGGCCGTCTTCGGCTGTGGTCCCATCGGGCTCGGTGCGATCGCGCTGGCTCGCGCGGCCGGGGCCGCAGGCATTGTCGGCTTCGACGTTGTGCCGGAACGCGTGGAGCTGGCCCGCAAACTCGGGGCCGACGAGGCCTACGATCCGCGCGCCGTCGATGCCGTCGACGTGATCCGAACGATGACGCGGGGGCAAGGAGCCGACATGATGGTGGAGGCGGCAGGCGCCGCCCACCTCACGATGCCCGCGATCGAGCGCTCTTTCGCCGCAGGGGGACGCATGGTTTACCTCGGGCGGACAGGCCTTCGGGCGCCGGTGATGCTCGACGTGCTCGTCACCCAGGCGGCGGGGATCGTCGGTGCCCGTGGTCACAGCGGTCAGGGCTGCTTTCCCCGCATCCTACGCCTGATGGAGCGAGGTCGGCTCGACGTCGCTGCGATGGTGACCACCCGGTTCGGCTTCGACCAGGCCCTCGGCGCGCTGCGCAAGAGCACGGATCGGCGCGACGGGAAGGTGATGATCGCGATGGATGGTGGTTTGACCGAATCGACGTGAACGTGGTAAGCCCTGCGCGATCTTAGCTGGATGAGTAGCGCGCATGGGCAAGGCCATCGGCATCGACCTCGGCACGACAAACTCGTGCGCCGCCATCGTCGAAAATGGCAAGCCCCGGGTGATCACCTACAAGGGCGGTCAGAGCACCATCCCGTCGGTGTTCGCCATCGACGAGAAGGGTGAGCGCCTCGTCGGTCACGACGCAAAGAAGCAAGCACAGCTGAACCCGACGAACACCGTCGCGGCCGCCAAGCGGCTGATCGGGCGCAACTACCACAGCAAGACGATCGAGAAGGTGAAGCAGGTCTTCACCTACGAGCTGGTGGAAGGCGAGTCCAACGAGGTCTTGATCAAGGTCCGCGACCAGATCTTCACGCTCGAGCAGATCAGCGCCGCCATCCTGCGGAAGATCAAGGAGGTCGCTGAGGAGGCGCTCTCCAGCGAGGTCGACCAGGCGGTGATCACCGTCCCGGCCTACTTCAACGACCGCCAACGCCAGGCGGTCCGCGCTGCCGGAAAGCTCGCCAATCTCAAGGTGCTGCGTGTGCTCAACGAGCCCACGGCGGCGGCGCTCGCCTACGGGCTGGGGAAGAACCTCAACCAGCGCATCGCTGTGTACGACCTTGGCGGCGGCACCTTCGACATCTCCGTCATCGACATCAAGGAGCGCATCTTCGAGGTCATCGCCACCGGCGGCGACACCTTCCTCGGCGGTGTCGACTTCGACGACCGGATCATGCAGTGGGTCCTGGAGAGCTTCCAGAAGGCGCACGGTATCGACCTCAGCTACGACCGCGTGGCCATCCAGCGCATCCGCGACGCGGCGGAAACGGCCAAGATCGAGCTTTCCAGCGTGATGCGCACGCGCCTGCACATCCCCTACATCGCCAAGGGCGAGGCCGGTCCTATCGACGTCGACGTGGAGCTCACTCGCGAGAAGCTCGAAGACCTCTGCGCCGACCTCGTGGATCGCACCGTGCAGACGGTCGAGCGCATCTTCCGCGAGGCGGGCACCACGAAGGGCCAGATCGACGAGGTCTTGCTGGTGGGCGGCCAATCACGCATGCCTCTGGTGCAGCGGCGCGTGACCGAGTTCATGGGCAAGCCGCCTAGCAAGGGCGTCCACCCCGACGAGGCGGTGGGCATCGGCGCCAGCATCATGGCGCACTCGCTCGCCGCGGCCGCCACGAACGACGACGTCACCCTGCTCGACGTGCTCCCGATGCCCATCGGCATCAACAAGGTCGATGGTTCGATGCACGTGCTGTTCCAGAAGAACCAGCCGCTGCCTGACTACAAGACGCGCACGCTGACCACGTCGAAAGACAATCAGCGCAGCATCATGCTGAAGATCTACCAGGGCGAGCAAAACCTCTGCGCCGACAACGAGCTCCTCGGCACCTTCGTCTTCAGCAACATTCGCCCGGCGCCCAAGGGCAAGGTGCAGATCGAGGTCACCTTCCACATCGACAGCGAGGGCATCCTCAACCTCACCGCGCGCGACAAGCAGACGGGCCAGACGGTCGAGAGCACCCTCAAGCTCGGGAAGGCGGGGGAGGAGAAGAAGAAGGAAGCGGACAAGGAGCCGGAGGCCTCGCCCCCGGTGGCCCCGCCCATGCCCTTCACCATGCCGCAGTCCACGCTGGCGGCGACGATCGGCGGCGGGGCCGCCCCCAAGGCCGACGCGAAGCCCACGCCGCCCGGGCCGGCCACGGAGCCGGAACTCACGAGGACCGTCACCCGCGGGGAGAGCACCGTCACCGAGCGCGCCGAGGCCAAGCCTGCCGAGAAGGCGCCCGAGAAGCCGGCCGCCAAGCCCGACGCCACGCCCGCACCCAAGGCGGCCGAGCCCGGCATCTGGGACAAGGTCACCGGCTGGTTCAAGGGCCTGTTTGGCGGGTAGCGACGACGCGCGGCAGGCGCTGCGCGAGCGAGTGGTGGTTGTCCTGGTTCGCCCCTTGCAGTCGGGCAACGTGGGCGCTGCGGCACGGGCGATGAAGAACATGGGCTTGCGACGCATGGTGATCGTCGCCCCGCAGGCCTTCGACATCGACCGGGCTCGCTGGATGGCGCCCGGCGCCGACGACATCATCGACGGTGCCCGCTTCGTGCCCGATGTCGCGACCGCAGTGGACGACTGCCGCCTCGTGGTGGCCTCGACCGCGCGGCGGCGTCACAGCCCCTGGCCGGCGCTCGAACCGGAAGGTCTCGCCGCCCGGTGCTTCGGCGACGACGCTCCGGTGGCCATCCTCTTCGGCCCAGAAGACCACGGGCTGGCGAACGACGAGCTGGCCCACGCCCACGCCCTGGTGCACATCCCCACCGACGCGCACGCCTCGATCAACGTGGCGCAAGCCGTCTTGTTGTTGTCGGCGAGTATCTACGCCGAGGCCCGCGGGCGTGGCTACGTGCCCGTGGCCGAGGGCGAGGGGCGACGCGGGGGGCCGAGGCGTGGCGCGGCCCCCGGCGCCACCCGCGAGCACCGTGCCGCGCCGCTCGGCCTGCTCGAACCCCTGGTGGGCGACTGGATGCAGACCGTGGAGATGGGCGGCTACCTCGTGGGTCACGAGCCCTTGCTGGTGTCGTCCACCTTGCGACGAATCCTGCAGCGGGCCCAGCTCGACGAGGGGGAGATCGCGATCCTGCGCGGACAGCTACGCAAGATCCGCTGGAAGATGGGTCACTCAGACTTGTAGTGCAGCATCATCCCGAGGTTGCCACCGGCCCAGAAGTTGGAGCCGGAAACGCCGTGGATGCTGTAGAAGGCGTTGTCGACGCCCGTGGGCAGGTCTTCCCAGCCGCCATTGGCGTAGCGCAGCGCCACGCCGTTGCTGCCCACCACCACCGCCACGCCCGCCTCGGGGACGAAAACCGCCCAGAGGGTCTCAGTCGTGGGCGATTCGAGGTCGCGCCAGCTGCTGCCGTCCCAGTGGAGAACGAGGCCGCCGGGGCCCACCGCGTACACGTCGTCGGCGGACGAACCGGCCACGCCGTTGAGATCGGACTCCGTGCCCGTGTCGCAGGCGGTCCACGCGCCGTCGCGACGCGACGCGCAGTCTCCCCCGTCGCCCACGGCGATCGCGGTGGTCCCGTCGGCGTAGACGTCGTTCAGGCGCTCGTTGCCAGGAAGGGTCTCGTAGGTCCAGGTGGTGCCGTCGTAGTACCAGGCTCGGCCGAAGCCCACGGCGAACAAGGCGTTGGCGCTCGATCCGCCCACCGCCTCCAGCACCGAGGTGTCGTCGAGGCTCCCGGTGGTCCAGGCGCCGCCGGCGTACTGCGCCACCTTGCCGTCGTTGGTGCTCGCGGCGAGGATGGTCTCGGTGTCCTGGCCCTGACCCCAGAGGTCGGTGAGGTCGGCGTCGTCGACGTCGATGGTCATGAACGACCAGTCCTGGTCAGCCCCGCCCAGCCAGGCGTAGCCCCCGGTGCCGACCGTGTAGACGCCGGCGC
The DNA here is from genome assembly GCA_005778355.1 of Pseudomonadota bacterium. Lineage (GTDB taxonomy): Bacteria > Myxococcota_A > UBA796 > UBA796 > SXON01 > SXON01. Next base: position 14,233 of record SXON01000042.1, read on the forward strand.
CCGAGGCGTACACTCCGAATAGGGTGCTGTTCGTCTCGATGCGGTGCTGGTCCCACACCGGGATCACCTCGGTGTCCTCGGCGCTGTCGCCACTGTCGCTACCACCACTGTCGGTCTGCTCGTCGTCGTTGCCGGTGCAGGCGAAGATCGCGAGGGCGAGGAACATGGCGTCTCCAGGAGGGGGCCTAGTCTATCCACCCTCGCCCGCGATCACGCTGTCGATGGCGTAGAGCCCCGGCGGCTTGCCCACCAGCCAGCGGGCACAGCGCACGGCGCCGGCCGCGAAGAGGCCCCGGTGGGTGGCCACGTGCGCGAGTTGGAGGCGCTCGCCGGGCCCACAGAGGTAGGCGTGGTGCTCGCCCACGATGTCGCCGCCGCGCACCGCGTGGAGGCCCACCTCGCCGGGCACCCGGGGTCCGTCGCGACCGGTGGTGGCCGGGCCGAGCCCCTCGACCAGCCGGAGCGCCGTGCCCGAGGGGGCGTCGCGCTTCTGGTTGTGGTGCAGTTCGACCAGCTCGAGGTCCCAGCCGGGGAGCGCGACGCGCGCCTCGCGCAAGAGCCGAGCCAAGACGGCCACGCCGAGAGAGAAGTTCGCGGCGTGCAAGAGCGCAACCGGGGGATGCGACGGCGGCACCAGCCCGGTGGTGCCCGACACGACCGGGCATCGGGCAGCACGGAGGAGTCGCGACAAGCCGTCGGGCACGGAGAAGTCGATGATCACGTCGGCGTCGATGTCGCTGGGCAGGTCGCGCGACGCGGTCCACGCGAGGGACAGGTCTGTGTGCTGGCCGATCTGTTCGACCACGAGGCGGCCCATCCGTCCCGAGGCGCCGTGGACGCCGATCCTCACACGAGATCCTTGTTCAAGTCCCAGTCTGGCAGGGCACCCGGCCACAGGGGCAAGCGCACCTCGTTGTGGCAGAGCCCCATGTCCGACATCAGGGCCTTCACCGGCACCGGGTTGACCTCGGCGAAGAGGTAGGTGGTGACGGGGTAGAGCGCGGCGTGCTCCCGCGCCGCCGTGGCGAGGTCGCCCCGGCAGAAGGCGTCGTAAATGGCGACGCACCGGCGCGGCGCCACGTTGGAGAGCACGCTGATCACGCCCCTGCCGCCCACCGCAAGCAGCGGCAGCCACGTGAAGTCGTCGCCCGAGAGCACGGGACACTTCGACCGCTGCATGAACTCCTGCCCGTAGATCAGGTCGCCCGTGGCTTCCTTGACCGCGACCACGCCCTCGGTGTCGCACAGGGTGGCGAGGTCGGCAGGCGAGAGGCGCTGCGCCGTGCGCCCCGGCACGTGGTACACCACCAGCGGCAAACCGGGCTTCGCCGCCTCGCGCACGTGGGCCCGGAGCCCCTCGCGATTTGGCTTGTTGTAATAGGGCAAGACCAACAGCCCGGCGTCGGCGCCGAGCGCCTGGGCCCGCTCCACGTTGGCGATTGTGCTGCGGGTGTCGTTGGTGCCCACGCCCATCGTGACCGCACACTTGCCCCGTGCCTGCTCACCGCGAGCCAGCTCGAGCGCATCGCGCAGCAGCGCGTCGCGCTCCTCGCCCGACAGCGTGGGCGACTCGCCCGTCGTGCCCGCCACCACGATGCCGTGCACCCCGGCCCGGACTTGCCGGGCAACGATGCCCTCCCAGGCGGGGAGATCGAGCGCCCCCTCGACGAATGGTGTCGCGAGCGCTGTGTGTACGCCCCCGGAAACGCCATGGCCGGCCACCGCTAGAACTCCACCGCCCCGACGACGCGTACGCCCACCGCTGGCTGGTCGAAGCCGCCGCCGAGCTCCTCGTCCTCGTACTCCGTGTAGAGCGGCCCCGGCAGCAAGACGCCAACGGTGCCCTGGAGCCACACGTGAGGGTGGGGATCCACGCGCAAGGAGAAGTCGAGCTCGTTGCCGTAGCCCTCGGCGCTCTCGCTGCTGCCCTCGCTGTCCGCACGGCCGGCCACGAGCCAAGCGGCCTCGGCCTCGAGCTGCGGGATGAGCTTGTAGCGAATCGCGGGGCGGAAGTAGATGGCGTTATTGATGCCCTCGCCCGACTGCGCCGCGTCGGTGGAACGTCCCGCGTTGCTGTCGTTCATCACGCTGGTTTGCAAGGTGGGCAGCGGCTCTTCGAAGAGCAAGATGCCCACGTTGTGGTCGCGGTCGAAGGTGAAGGCGGTGAGCTTCTCGTCGGTGGGGTCGTCGTCGCCCGTGGCCACGCCGAACTCGCCGCTGATCCCGAGCTTCTCGCCCTGGTAGTCGCCCTTGGCCATCAGGCCGAAGGCCATCACCGAGATGTCGTTGGCGCCCGTGTCGAAGTCGCCACCACCAAACACGCCCACGCCCTCGAGCTCGGCCTTCACCGGGCCCATCTCGGCGAGCGCCCAGAGGCTTCCGGTGTAGGCCTGGTAGGCGTAGGGCTCCTCGGGCCGGAAGCGGTAGTTGTTGAGCATGCCGAGGCCCACCGTCTCGGTGCGGTAGCCAACGGCGAGCGACACCGCCTGCATGTCGTCGGGCGCGCCGAGGAAGCCCTCGTACTGCACGTCGTAGGCGCCCATCACGAACACGGGGCCGACCTTCGTCGTGACCTGAAAGCGGTCGGCGCTGTCGCCGAACTCGTCGGTGACATCGTTACCGTCGTTCCAGAGGATGCCCGCGCCCCACTGCATCGGCATGCGGCCCATGCTGAACCGTCCCCAGCTGGTGTAGGCCTCGCCCCAGCCGCGCACGGCCTGGAGGCCGGTGCCGTCCGTCGTCACGCCGTCGGCCTGGGCCACCGCGATCACCTCGCCGGTGACCGGGTCGGTGTAGGTGTCGGCCGTGTCGCCCCACAGGGTGAGCTTGAAGACATCGACCTGGGCGTGGATCGCCGCGTGGTCGGAGATCATCCAGCTCGGCCGCAAGAGAAGGCGGTGGTCGAAGCTGTTGGACGTGCCCTCGGCGTTGGGGTTGCTGTCGGACAGGGACAAGGAGTCGAAGAGCAGCCCGCGGCCCCGGTAGAAGCCCTCCCAGGTGAGCTCGCCGGCGAGGGCGGGGGCGGACAGGAACAAGAGGGCGATCACGAAGACCCCGGGCGGAAAGGCCGGCATCGGTAGCATCCTGGCCGGGGCTTCGCAATCGGGGGTTGACGGCGGCGCGACCTTCGCGCAGGATCGCGCCGTGCTCGAACTCTTCAAGACAATGTGGGACCGGTGGCAAGGCGTGGCCAAGGGCATCATGGCCGCCCAGAACGCGGTCCTGATGGGCTTCGCCTACTTCGTGGGCGTGGGACCGGTCGCGATCTTCTTCCGGGTGACCGGCAAGCAGCTCATCGACCGCGCACCGGCCGCGCCAGACGCCAAGAGCTACTGGCTAGCCCGCGACGGCAAGCCGATGAACATGAAAGAGGCGAACCGGCAATTTTAGAGCGTGTAGATGAAGGGCAGGACCGGCGCAGCCTCGGCCAGGAGGATGAAGCCCACCATCGCCACCAGGACAACGATGATCGGGGTCATCCACCAGGCCTTCTCGTGGACGAGAAAGTCGATGAACTCCGAGACAATCCCGCGCGGGGCCTCGGGGAGCTGGGGGGTCGAATCGCTGGACTGGGGTTCGGTCGCGTCGGACATGGCTGGGATGATACCGCAGTTGCCCGTCGCGGCGTATGGATAACTCTGGGGAAAAGCGGGTGAGGATCCCGTGCACGGCGTTGGGAAGGGCGTTGCCCAACCGGCGATAGTCAACTTTGTTCCTAACCTACTCGACAATCGGACCCCGAATCCAAAATATCAATAGACCCGAAAGCCCAGCGAGCGAGAGCCCGGTGCCCAGCGCGGGCCGAAGCGCCGCCGCCGTGGCGCTGGTGCCCGCCGCAGAGAGCAGCACCAGCGGCAGGAAGTAGTGCGTCGGCCGGTGGTCGATCGTGCAGAGAAGGAGCGAATAGACCAACGCCGTGCCGAGCGCCACCCGCGTGCCTCGGGGCCAGGCCACCGCAGCGAGGGCGAGCCCCCCGCCGCTGTACAGGAGCCAGGCCCAGTAGAAGCCCGGCAGGCGCGCGAGGAGCACGGCCGGGGTGGTCTCACCGTGCCAGTGCTCTGGCCCGCTCTCCCAGGCCACGGTCCCGAGCCAGCCGTCGAGGGCGCCGGTGGCGAAGCCGCCCACACCGAAGGCCGTAGCGACGACCCCAACCGCTGTCGCGACACGTAGGCCCGCGCGCCACCGCCCCGCGAGGAGCGCGGCCACCACGGTGACAAGGGTGGCCGGGTAGCGCAGCAACTGCGCCGCGAGGCCGAAGCACTCGAAGCGACCCGCGCGGAAGGGCTCCTCGCCAAGCGCCGACACCGCCGCGAGCAACGCCACCGCGTAGAGCGTGTCCGGCATGCCGGCGCTCCCCGCGGTGACGACCAGCTTACCCACCACCACCGCCGCCGCGCCCGGTAGGCACCACGCCGGGAGCGGTGCCGCCGACGCGAAGTTCCTCAGGAAAAGCAGACCGGCCAGCACGGCTGCGAACAGCACGGCGGCGTGGAGCACGTTGGCCGTGGGCAGGTCGCCGCCTGTCACCGCGAGCACCGCGCCGTAGATGGGGGTCCACATCGGCGGCTGCACGTCGGTCACCCAGCGTTCGTGCGCCCAGTCCACCTGCTCCACCATGTTCAAGAGCTGGTAGTAGTGGGCCACGCGCAGCTCGCCGGAGCCGTCGAGCGTCCACAGCGCGTCTTGCGATGGGATCACGAAGGCCAGCGGCGCCTCCACCTCGGTGGGCGCGTCGATCCAGGCGGCCACGACGCCGAGCTTGCCCGGCAGGTAGCGACGCACCGGCCCCTCGCCCAGCTCCTCCACCGGCGAGGCCCGCAGCTCGATCTCCTCGGTCCCCACGCGCACGACGCTGCCCACCGGCCCCTGCAGCGCGAGCAAGACCGCGCCCTCGGCCTCGATACTCCCGGTGCCTCGAAGGCGAAGCAGTCCGGCGTCGCTCACCGGCGTCGCCTCGGCGAAACCCGTCGTCGCCGGCGCTGGCGCCAGCTCGGGGAGACGCTCCGCCGCACCCTCGCCCGGCCACCAGTAGCGCTCCAGCGGTCGCGCGATGTCGCCGCGCTGCCCGAAAAACCAGGCGCCCAGGAGAATGACGGAGACCGCGAGCCCGATGCGCTCGGGTCGCGACGACGCCACCTGCCCGCGGGCCCCTGAGGCCAGCCCGCCCACCGCGAAGAAGCCAGCGACCCCGAGCGCCGCCCATGGCGAGCCGGTGTGTCGCGACACCGCGAGCACGACGAGCGCCGGCACCACGCCCACGAAGTAGGCGTCGAGCCCCACGCGCACGGGGTCGACGGGCCCCTTCGCGAAGAGCAATCGCAGCGCGAGGCCCGGCCCCAGGTACACCGCGGGCACCACCAGGAGCGCGAGCCACGTTTCCCGGAGATCGAGCGCGAGGCCCGCCGCGCAGGCGACGACCGAGAGGAGCGGCAGCGTGCGGAGGGTCAAGGCCCCTACTTGGTAATCGTCTGCCGGTACAGCTCGGCGCCCGTGTCGTCGTAAAACACGCCGGTCAACGAGCGCCCGCTGATCTCAACCCAGAGGAAACCGTTGTCGGATGCCTCGAAGTATGTGGGCTCCGTGCCCACCAGCGGGTAGGACCCGGCGCCGCCACCGCCGGCCACAAGCTGCTCGGTGCCGCAGGAGGGTTCGAGCCATTGCAAGGTGTGGTCGTGCCCGGCGATGTACAGGTCGACGTTGCCACAGATGTAGGCGTCGAAGAAGTCCTTCATCGTCTGGCCCTCGCCGGGACGGCCGTCGAAGTCGCCCGCGTTGCCGTGGGGACCATTGCTGATGTAGGGGTGATGCCCGATCGCGATGCTCCAGGTGGTGCTGAGGCTCGCGATCGCCGTCGGGATCCAGGCTTCCTGGTCGGCGTAGCTATCCATCACCATCGCGTGCGTGTCGAGCCCCACCACCGTCAGATCATCCTCGATCTCGGTGTAGAAGCGCGCAGGCATGTACCACTTCGTGGAGTACGCGGTGTAGGCCACCTGGGCGGCCGCCCGAGCCGTGTCGAAGCCGCCGTAGTCGTGGTTGCCCAGCACCGCCATGAACCGGAAGGCGAGGCCCGCGTAGGGCGTCTCGAAGTGCGAGGTCCACAAGGGGTCGGACACGTCGGACACGCCGGAGCCGTAGAAGTTGTCGCCGAGGTAGAGCGCAAAGTCGCAGCCGTACAGCGAGCAGATGTCTTCCATCGCCTCCGCCACGCGCTCCTGCCGCGAGTCACCCGTCCCGGCGTCGCCGATGGCCACGAAGCGCACCACCTCGTGGCAGCCACCCGTGTCGCCGGTGTCGCAGGGCTCCGGGGTGTACACGGAGGTGTCGGCGATTGCGCTCCCGGTGTCGGCCACCGGGCCGGTGTCGCCCTTGCTCGGCGGGTTCCCCGTGTCGGCCGTCGCCGTGTCGCCGGCGCTGCTGTCTCCCAGGCCCGTGTCGAGGGCGCTGGATGCTGACGAGTCGTCCGAGGCCGAGTCGACGGCGGGGTCGCCAGAGCCACTGTCCCCAGCGCCGGTGTCGATCGACTCCGGGTAGCCGGTTTCGGCCTCGCTATTGCCCGAGTCCCCCGTCCCCGAGTCGCCGCTGGCCGAGTCGAGCGCGCCAGAGTCATCGGCACCGGAGTCCCCGGCGTCGCCGCTGTCGAGGTCGCCCGAGTCCGCGCCGGTGTCGAGACCACTGTCCTTGCCGGTGTCGTTGCCCGTGTCGTTGCCGGGCGACGTGTCGCCGGTGTCGGTGCCGACACCCGTGTCGCCGCCGCTGTCACCGGCTGAGTCGGTGGAGGTGTCGCTGTCCGAGTCGCTGTCGCTATCGGCGTCGCTATCGGCGTCGCTATCGGCGTCCACGTCGGTGTCGGCGTCGCCGGTGTCGCGACCTAAGACGTCGTCGAGCGTGACCGCGAGGTCCCAGGCGGGGTTCGCGGGGGTAATGCCGGGCTCCCCGCTGGGGCAGCCGAGCAACAGGATCGTGACCGGGACGAGCCGCATCCGTTACGACGGCATCGTACCCCGGGCGAGACGATGTGGACGCTGAAAGACAAGGTGGTGATCGTGACCGGCGCGAGCCGCGGCGTGGGCGCCGCCTGCGCGGTGGCACTGGCGCGACAGGGCGCGAAGCTGGTGCTGGCGAGCAAGACTCTCGAGCCCGATCCGCGGCTGCCGGGCACGCTCCTCGACACGCAGCGGGACTGCGAGGCCGCAGGTGGCGAGGCGCTGGTCGTGCAGATGGACGCGCGCGACAGCCAGGCTTGCGACGCGCTGGTCGCGCGCGCCGTCGAGCACTTCGGCGGCCTGCACGTCCTGGTGAACAACGCGGGCGCGATCTTCTGGTCGCCCGTGGCCGACTGGCCGGTGAAACGTTTCGACCTCGTCTTTGGCGTCAACATGCGCGCGGCCTTCGCGCTGTCCCGCGCGGCCATCCCGCACCTGCGCAAGGAAGGCGGCCACGTCTTGATGATGTCACCCCCGATCAACCCCGAGGCGCTCCCCGGCAAGGCGCCCTACCTCGTGTCGAAGTGGGGCATGACTGCGCTCGCGATGGCGATCGACGCCGAGGAACAAGCCCACGGCGTTGCCGCCTGCGCACTCTGGCCGGTCACCGCCATCCAGACCGCCGCCACCGTGAACCTCGGCATGGGCAGCGCCGCCGAGTGGCGCTCGGTCGACATCCTCGCCGACGCCACCGTGGCGCTCCTCGCCCGCGACCCTCGCGCCTCTCGTTTCCGCGCCTGGCTCGACGAGGACATCCTCCGGGAAGCGGGGGTCACCGACTTCAAGAAGTACCGCTGCGACCCCGACTCCGAGCCGTCCCCGATGTCGATCTTGCTCGTCGACCCCTCCTGGAAAAAGGAGCCGGAGGTTAAGGGTTAAGACTTGGCTCTTGACTGGTCAACCGCCTACGCGCGTTAGGCGCGCCCCTCGCCCCGGAGCCGCCCATGCGCGATTTACGTGCCTTTCTCGACGTTCTTCGCCGTGAAAACGAGCTCATCGAGATCGACGCCGAGTGCGACCCCCACCTCGAGGTCGCTGAGATCCATCGCCGCGTGATCGCGGGCAGCGGCCCCGCGCTCCTCTTCAAGCGTCCCCGCGGCGCCGACTTCCCCCTGGTCACCAACCTCTTCGGCACCAAGAAGCGCGTCGACCTGGCCTTCGGCCGCCGGGCCAACACCTTCATCAAGCGCGCCGCCGGCCTGCCCCACGAGCTCGTTCCCCCCTCGCTCGGCAAGCTCTGGGGCCTACGCGACTTCGGCTGGGAAGCCCTGAGCGTGGGCATGAAAACCGTGTCGAGGGGCCCGGTGACCGAGGTGAGCGCCGCCCCCAACCTCAGCCGCCTGCCGCTCTTGCATTGCTGGCAGAAAGATGGTGGCAGCTTCGTGACACTGCCCCTGGTGTACACCGAGCACCCCGAGACGGGGGTGCACAACCTCGGGATGTACCGCATCCAACGCTACTCCGACAGCGAGACCGGCATCCACTGGCAGATCGGCAAGGGCGGCGGATTTCACTACTCGGTGGCGGAGAAGAACGGCCAGCCGCTGCCGCTCAACCTGTTCGTCGGCGGTCCTCCTGCCCTCATCGCCGGCGCCATCGCGCCCCTGCCCGAGAACGTGCCCGAGCTGCTGCTCACCTCGCTCCTGGTGGGGGAGCCAGTGCGCCGTGTCGCGACCGACGCGGGACCGCTCCCCGTGGTGGCCGACGCCGAGTTCGCGTTCGTCGGCGAGGTCGCGCCCCACGCGAGGCGTCCCGAGGGTCCCTTCGGCGACCATTACGGCTACTACTCCCTGCAACACGACTACCCGGTCTTCACCGCACGCCGCGTTTTCCACCGGAAGGACGCCATCTTCCCGGCCACGGTCGTGGGCAAGCCCCGCCAGGAGGACTTCTTCCTCGGCGACTGGCTGCAAGAGTTGCTGTCACCCCTCTTCCCCGTGGTGATGCCGGCCGTGCGCGACCTCTGGAGCTACGGGGAAACCGGCTACCACTCGCTCTCGGCCGCCGTCGTGTGGGAACGCTACTCGCGGGAGGCCATGGCGAGCGCCTTCCGCATCCTCGGCGAGGGGCAACTCTCGCTGACGAAGTTTCTCCTGGTGCTTGATCGTCCCATGGATCTGCGTGATTTCAAGACGGTCCTGGAGACCGTGCTCGCGCGCTTCCGTCCCGAGAAAGACCTGTACGTCTTCTCCAACCTGTCGATGGACACTCTCGACTACTGCGGGCCCGCCGTCAACGAGGGCAGCAAGGGCATCATGCTCGGGGTCGGCGAGCCGGTGCGCGAACTACCGTGCCAGTTCCAGGGTGATCTCCCCTATGGTTGTCGTGACGCCGTGGTGTATTGCGGCGGGTGCGTCGTGCTGAGCGCGCCGGCCTACGTCAACGACCCCGGGGCCGCCACGCGCATCGCCTCACACGCCGCACTGCGCGACTGGCCGATGGTGGTCCTCGCCGACGACGCCCATCGCACCTGCGCCACCGACGCCCGTTTCCTCTGGACGGCATTCACACGGATGGAGCCCGCCGCCGACATTCACGGCGCGCGACGCATCCATCGCAACCACGTGGTCTTCGAAGGGCCGCTGGTCTTCGACGCGCGAATGAAGCCAACCTACCCCGAGGAGCTGTTCTGCGACCCCGACACCGCCGCGCTCGTGTCGCGACGCTGGGGGGAGTACTTCCCCGCGGGGAACGTGGAGATGGGCGACAGCGACGCGGGCCACCTCGACCGCTAGCGGCTAGTCACAGGGCTTCGACCGGCCCCCGCGCTGGCGATGGGCTTCGCATGCGGCTTTCGCAGCCTCCGCCCGGCCTAGTCCCTGGTCGAGCAGGGCCAGCCGCGCCCAGGCCTCCACCTGCATGGGTTCGAGGGCGAGGGACTTCTCGATGGCGCCGGCGGCCTCGGCGAGCTGGCGCTCCGAGGCCAGGGCATAGCCGTAGTCGAGCCAGGCCGAGGCGTCGTTTGGCGCGAGCTCGACGCAGCGAGCATAGTCGGGGAGGGCGGCCGCCACGCGACCACCGCGGTGACGAAGGCGGGCCCGTGCGAGCAAGAGGCCGACGTCGTCGAGCGGGTCGGCCACGCTTTCGAGGAGGTAGAGCGCGTCGTCGTCGCGACCGAGCCCGAGGGCCACCTTTGCGGCCGTGGTGAGGCTGCCTGGCCCGATGTGTCGCCCGGGACGCTTGGCCAGGACGAGGAAGGCGTCAAGCAGCGACGACCCGCGCGCTCGGTCACCGCCCTCCATCGCCACCCACGCACCTCGCGACACGAGCGCAGGCTCGCCCGGGTTGGCATCCGCCGCCTTCGCGGCCAGCGCGGCGTAGCCCGGCTTGCCGAGATCGCGCGCGAGCGGGAACAAGGACTCCCACACGGCCGGCGCGCCTGGGTAGGCCTCGGCGAGGGCGAGGAACTCGGCGTAGGCGCGCTCAGGTTCTTTCCCGACGAGCCCCTTGGCCTCGCTGACGCGCACGGCGAAGTCGAGGTGATCGTAAATGTCGCCGCCCGCTTCATCGAGAGGAGCGTGGACGTAGCCGAGCGCCTCCAGTTGACGACGCTCATCATCGCCCACATCGCCGGGCGCCGTGCTCGTCGCCGCAGCGGCAACGACGACATCGAGCGCGGCGCCGAGTCGCTGGCGATCTCCCTCGCGCGCAGTGACGACGTCAACCAGCTCGCCGGGATCGCTGGCGAGGTCGAACAAACGATCGCGGTGGGTACGGACGAGGCGCACGTCGCCTTCGCGCATCGCGGTGATCGGCGCGAGCCCAAAGTTCTCGCTGGGGACGGCCGACTCGGCGTAGACGAGCCGGGGACTGGCGGGCGTTGACCACGGCACGACGACGACGCCATCGAGACCCTGGGGGATGGGCCAGCCCATGAGCGTCGCGACGGTGGGGAGAATATCGGCGTGACGGGCGGGGCCGGGGACCACGAGCCCCTCGTCGATGGTCCCCGGCCACGAGACCACCAGCGGCACACGCGTGGTGCTGTCGTGCACGAGGAACCCGTGACGAAACTCTCCATGTTCACCCAGTGATTCCCCGTGGTCAGCTGTCGCGACCACCAGCGCGCCCCGTCCCACGGCGGCCAGCAGGCGGCCGAGCTCCGCGTCGGCGTAGGCCACCTCGCCGCGGTGCAGGGCGGGCTCGTCGTCACCGGGTTGGCGGTAGACGGCGGGAGGCGCGTAGGAATCGTGTGGATCGAAGTAGTGTACCCACAAGAGCCACGGGGACTTCAGGCTCCCGACGGCGGCGAGGGCCCGGTCCGTCACCTCCGTCGCCGTCCGCTGGCCTTCCTCGGCCGTCCCCGGTGCGTCGTCGTAGCTGTCGAAGCCCTGGTCGAGCCCGTAGCGTCGATACAAGACCGGGGCGGCCACGACGGCGGCGGTGGCGTACCCCTGGCCGCGTGCCACCTCGGCCAACGTGTCGAAACCGGGATCGAGCCGGTAACCACCGTTGTTTCGCACGCCGTGGCGTGGAGGTTCGAGCCCGGTGAGCAATGTGGCGTGGGCAGGCAAGGTGAGCGGCGCGGGGGTGAACGCGTGCTCGAAGCGCGTCCCGGCGGCAGCGAGGGCGGCCCAGGTGGGGGTGGCCGTGGGCGCCTCGAAGTCCAGGTCGTCCCAGCGCGTCGTGTCGAAGGTGACGAGGATGACGTTGGGCGAGGGCGGCGCAGGGGCCGACTCGGGCGCGCAGCCGTAGATGCTGGCGAGGAGCCACATGGGCCGTCGCTAACTCGCGTGCACCTCGTCACCGGGGCAGGCGCGGCAACGCGGGTCGGGTGATCCGCCCCTTGCGCCCCGCACCGGCGACCGGGTAAATGAATGAAGATTCATTCACACCCTGGAGCCCCCGTGTCCGCTACCTCCTACAAGGCCGATCTCCGCGACATCAAGTTCGTGCTCTTCGAGCAGATGAAGGCGCACGAGCAGCTCGCCGACGTGCCCCGCTACAAGGACTTCGACCGCGACATGTACGAGGCGGTGCTCGACATGGCGCGCGACCTGAGCGAGAACGTGCTGAGCCCGGTCAACAAGGTGGGCGACCGCGACGGCGTCAAGCTCGACAGCGAGGGCAACATCACCACGCCCGAGTGTTTCAAGGGGGCCTACAAGGCGCTTGCCGAGTCGGGTCTCATCGGCGCCTCGCTCCCGCAACAGTACGGCGGACAGGGGCTGCCGCACGTGGTCGACATCGCCACCCACGAGATGACCAGCGGCTCGGCGATGGCCTTCAACATGTACCCGGGCCTCACCCGCGCGGCCGCCAACCTGCTCACCTGGCCCGATTCTCCCGCGTGGATCCGGGAGTTGGCCGTGGCGAAGATGCTCGGGGGCGAGTGGGGCGGTACGATGTGTCTCACCGAGGCCGGCGCCGGCACCAGCGTGGGCGACAACCGCGCCGCCGCCATCCCCACCGAGAAAGACGGCGTCTACCACCTCACCGGCGAGAAGGTGTTCATCTCAGGGGCCGACCAGGACCTCGTGTCGAACATCCTCCACATGGTGCTGGCCCGCACGCCCGGCGCCCCCCCGGGGACCAAGGGCCTCTCGATGTTCGTGGTGCCGAAGTTCCTCTTCGACGAGAGCGGCAACCTCGGCGCCCGCAACGACGCCAAGGTGGTGGGCATCGAGCACAAGATGGGCATCCACGGCAGCGCCACCTGCACGCTGGCCCTCGGCGCCACCGGCACCTGTGTCGGCTACCTCTACGGTGGCGAGCACCAGGGCATGGAGATCATGTTCCGGATGATGAACGAGGCGCGCATCGGCGTGGGCATCCAGGCCCTCGGCCTCGCCAGCGCCGCCTACCAGAATGCGCTCGCCTACGCGAAGGAGCGCGTCCAGGGCTCGGCCGTCGAGCACTTCCGCGATGCCGACCCGCCGCGCATCACCATCAACAAGCACCCCGACGTGCGTCGCAACCTGATGACGATGAAGTGCCAGGTGGATGCGATGCGCTCGCTCATCTACAGCGTGGCCAACCGCTTCGACCGCACTGAGCACGGCGACGAGTCCGAGAAGGAGTACCTGCTCGGTCTGGTGGAGCTGATGACGCCGATTGTGAAGGCGTACTGCTCCGACGTGTCGTTCAACGTGTGTTCGACGGCCGTCCAGGTGTTCGGCGGCTACGGCTACATCGGCGAGTACCCGGTGGAGCAGCACCTTCGCGACAGCAAGATCATGGCGATCTACGAGGGCACCAACGGCATCCAGGCCATGGACATGCTCGGCCGCAAGATGCGCAAGGGACAGGGCATGCTCTTCATGAGCTGGCTCAACGAGGCCAACATGGAGCTCGAGCGCGCCCGGGCGGTGGGCTCGCTGGCGGAGGAGGTGGCCGGCCTCGAGCGCGCGCGCGACCAGCTGGGGCAAACGGCGATGCACCTCGGCATGGTGGGCGCGCAGGGCAACCTGCGCGGCGCGATGCTCCAGGCCACGCCCTTCCTCGAGCTCTTCGGCGTGGTGGTGCTCGGGCTCCACTCGCTCTGGCAAGCCCGGGTGGCCCACGAGGCCCTCCAGGACGGCGCCACCGGGGAAGACGGCAAGTTCTACCGCGGCAAGATCGCCAACGCGCGCTTCTACATGAAGAACATCATCCCGCGCGCCACCGCCATCGCCAAGGGCATCCAGATGGGTGACGAGAGCTGCCTCGAGGACGGCCTGTTCGACTGACAAATGGCGACGGTGCGGCAGGCCACAATCCGGGCACGCCGCGTGCTAGAAGGGCCTCGCCATGGCCCCTCCCGCACCCCTGCGTTTTCTCCGCCAGTCGCTCGCCCAGGCGCAAACCGTGGGCGCGGTCTGGCCGTCCAGCAAGGGCCTCTCGCGCGCCATGGTGGAGCCCGTCTTCGCCGAGGCGCACAAGACGCGCGAGCCGCTCCGAGTGCTCGAGGTCGGCGCGGGCGTGGGCCCGGTCACCGAGGAGCTCGTGGCCAGGTTGCTCCCGGGCGACCGCCTCGACGTCGTGGAGCTCAATCCAGAGTTCTGCGTCGTCCTGCGCGACCGCTTCGCCACCGCGCCGGTGGTCCCGGCGGTGCACCAAGTGAGCATCACCGAGTTCAACCCCGGCGTGCGCTACCACCACATCGTGAGCGGCCTCCCGCTGGCGAACTTCCCGGCGAAGCTGGTGGAGGCGGTCTACCGGCGCATCTTCGAGCTCCTCGAGCCTAGCGGCAGCTTCGTGATGTTCGAACATGTTTTCGGCCGCGAGATCCTCAACACCTTCGCCGCAGGTGAAGCGCGTGACCGGATCGCGCGCCTGCTCGAGATCGAGGCCCAACTCGAGCCCCTGGTGGTGAGCAGCAAGACGGTGCCGATCAACATGCCGCCGGCCCGTGTCGTGGTGCGGCGGCATCCCGAGGCGGGGAAGGCCGAGGCCTAGACGAGACGACCGAGGGCCGACCCAGCTGGTCGCGGAGTCGTCACCGGCAATCGCTTGCCAGACGGCAACGCGAGGAGTAGACGGTGTCGCGACCAGGGCATCGTCGCCCTGGCGCGAACTCCCACACTGGATCTACACGCCATGCGAATTCTCCCCGTCTTCGCGGTTCTCCCCCTCGTTGCTTGCGGTCCCGACCTCGAGACCGCCTGCGAGAACTACATCACCGCCTACAACGACTGCGCCACCGAGTACGCCGAGGCGGCCGGCGGCGACGGCACCGAGCTCGACGCCGAGACCACCTGCGCGGCCTACGACGGCGTCACCGGCGCCGCAGCCGACGAGGCGGCCGACACCCTCCAGTGCTACGCCGACACCTACAACAACGCCGACTGCTCCACGGCCGACGGCTGGTCGACGGCCTCGACCGACTTCGCCACCTGCGGCTAGCCGCGTGAAACGACGGTCGCCGGGCCTGGCTCGGCGGCCGTCTCACGTGGCATGGGAGGGGCCACGGAACCCCCCTTCCACCCTCGCTTCAGTTGGTGTTGCAGCCGTTGGTGCTCGCCCACGAGGAGCACGAGTCGCTGCACTTGTCGTCTTGCACCATGTAGAGCGTCACGTTCGTCGGCTTGTAGGACTTCACCGACGTGGAAGTACCGGTGTTGAAGCCGTAGTAGGCGTCGCCGTACCAGTCGTCGGGGTCGACGCTGTAGGTCGTGGAGTTGCGGATGTAGGCGGTACCGCTACTCGTGCCGCTCGGCGTAACGGTCGACACCGACTTGCTGTAGTACTGGGTGGAGGTGGACGAGCCGCAGTCGTAGGACACGGACCCGCTCGATGAGCTGCTCGGCACGTACTGCCCGCTCGTCCGGTCGTCCTCGATGGGCACGACGTCGGTGTAGCAGGAGCTGCTCAAGGACTTGAGCGCCACGCCCGTCTTGTCGGTGTTCGCGCAATACAGTCGCCCGGAGCTGTTCATGTCCACGAACTTGGTGGAGCTCCCCGCCGCATCCGTGTGGCTCGACCCGTCGAACTTGTATGACGTCGTGTACGGGAGAACCGCGCTGGCGAGGCTGCTTGCGTTGCCCGAGCCCACGTAGAGCTCGAACTCGTCACTCGTCGCGCTGTCCTTGGCCGAGCTGATGTACGCGCCACACAGGCAGAGGTAGGTGGTGCTCGCCTTCGCGTCGGCCACCCAGGCATCGTCACCCACCTGGGGCACGTCCACGCTCCCCACGGTCACGACAAAGGTCGGCACGTCGAGGGCCGGGACGACCTCACCGAGCGCCAGGTAGCCGTGCTCCAGTTCGCCCTCGCGGACGAGCCAGTACTCCATGGCGCCGTCGACCGCCGCGAGATCGGGATCGACCGCCACCGCGAAACCGGCGCTCGCGTCGCGCTCGCCGTCGGCGGCGGGAAGGAGGCTCGCGCGCAGCTCGAAGGGGTTGCCGTTCTCGTCGACGAGATCGTAGGTGGGTTGGGCCACGGGGAGGGCGGAGAGCGCCACCTCGGCGCCCGGGTAGCCGAGCGCCTCGACCGCGACCGGAGTCCAACTCGAGTCGCTGGCGAGGAGCAAAGCGGCGTCGCGGAGCGTGTCGCGCTGGTCCTGGAGGGCGAGGCCCTCCGACGCCGGCAGCTCGGGGGCACAGGCAAGCATGAAATACGAGACGAGGCCAATCATGGTGAGCTCCTTGTTTGATGCTCATCCCGTAGACCACGCCGGAGGCTCAAGCGGACAGCGACGCCCTCACCTCCGCCTCCACCTCGAGCGCCCGCACCAGGCAGGTCTCCAGCGCCGGGAGCGCCCAGTCGTCCTGGTTGCAGAAGAACACGCGACCCCCGAGAGGGCGCCGCGCGGTCGCAAGCGTGCCGTCGGCCACGAGGCCCTTGGCCGCGAGCGGCAGCGCGTGTCCCCAGCGCTGGATGCGCAGGTCGTACACCGGCGCGTCGCCGATCCCGAGCGACGCCATCAACGGGCCGAGCTGCGCCATGAACGCGGCGCGGTGGGCCTCGAAGCTCGCGTCGTCGAGCACCGAGGCGCGGCCGCTGTCGGTCGGGAGCGCCCGGTAGAGGGTGAGCACGCTCCGGGAGGGGTGCCCGCCGGCCGCCCACTCCGCCACCACGAAGTCGGTGAAACCGTCACTCGGCGGGTCGAGCAGGTACATGCCCATCGTCTCGCTCGGCCCTGGCGCCTCGATGAGCGCGTTGGCCACGAGGTAGGCGCGGTAGCGGATCTTGCGCATGGCCTCGAGCTGGTCGGCGGGGAGGTCTCGCACCACCCGCGCGCACACGAACTTGGGACAGGCCATCACCACCGTGTCGGCGAGGACGACCATCGGCTTTTCGCCCCCGGAATAGGCGACGGCCGCGCCCTTGTCGCCCAGCCACACGCGGAGCGCCGTCCGCCCAGCGCGTACGTCCGCTCCGGCTGCCCCCAGCTCGGCCAGCATCCGCTCCGCCACGCGGCTGTTCCCCCCGGGCAAGGCACAGTTGCCCTCGAACTCGGCGCAGTAGAAGTTGTACCCCGCAGCCGCGGAGATCTCGTCGAGCGTGCCACCGAAGGCGGAGGAGCAGTAGCTCTGCAGCAAGGCCTCCACGTGGGGGTGCAGCGGGCCGGTGGCCCCGACCAGCGCGTCGCGGAAACTCTGCTTGTCCAACTCTGCAAGTTGCGACTCGCTCAGTACCTGCCACTCGCCCGGAGGCATGTCGGGGTAGGCTGCCTCCGACACTTGCCGGAAGTGGTCGGCCACGCGCACGAAGGCATCGGTGGCCGCCGGGTCGGTGGCCCCCTCCCAGAAGCCGGGGACGGTCTTGCCTGCCTGCATCACCGTGTCTTCCGGCTCTGACACTCGCCAGGCCCGGTGCAGCCCGAGCGGCCGATAGAACTCGCGAGAGAGCAGGCTGCTCGCGGGCGCCTGCGCGAAGTAGGCGGCGCCCACCGAGAAGGCGAGGCCGTCCCAGTCTTGGCCCTGGCTGTTGCCGCCGAGGCGGCTCTCGTGCTCGATCAGCACCGGCTTCAGGTCCCGCAGGCGCCAGGCGAGGGCGAGCCCCGAGAGGCCCCCGCCGACGATGACCAGCGGCGCGCGCTGCATCCCCGCGTCGCCAGCCATGGCCGCCTCGATGTCCCAGAGGCGCTCGTGGGCCCGCGCGGGCACCGGCCCCTGGAACCCGACACTCGGGCCCGTCACCGGCGCCACCGGGGAGCCCGGCAGCCCCTCGGCGAGGACCATCGGCGAGGGCTTATGGGCGCACCCGGCGAGGAGCGCCGCGCCGCCGCCGAGGAGGCCACGTCGCGACAGGGGAAAGGTCAGGATCCGTGGGGACAAGGTCACCTCGCCCGCGGAGCCTACCAGACTCGTGGCGCTACTCCAGCGCCCGGCCCACTTCCACGCCGGTGTCGCAGGCCTTTGGGCCCGGGGCGGTCCACGCGCCGTCGCCGTCGGCATCGACCAGGACGGGGTTTGAGATGAAACGCGGCACGTTTCTCTGGTCGTAGTCCGAGAGGCCGCGCGGCATGTCGGCCACGCCGAAGCCGAGCACCACCACGTGCGCGTCGGCGTTGAAGTCGAGCTCGACCTCGCCGTCGAACTTCACCACGCCGCCCGGGTCGGTCGCGGCCACCGTGGCCGCGAGGTCGCAGTTGACGAGCACGTAGATCGTCGTGACATCCACCTGCGGAATGGCCTGCACGCGCAGCGACAATGGCCCGGGCGCCGCCAGCTCGCCGGGCCCGGCGCCCTCGATACTCACCTCGGCGAAAGCACCGGCGCTGATGAGCGCCGCCATGTCGAGCGTGGCCTCCGCCGCCTCGTCGGCGGTGACCACGGCGGGGTCGTCGTCGGCCACGCGCACGTAGGTGCGAGGTTGCCCCGGGATCTCGAGGCCGTGCACGTCGGTGACGGCCACGCCGGCTCGCGGATAGCCGAGGTTCGCGAAGGCGAGCCAGTCGACCAGCGCGCCCGTGTGACGTGGATCGGCGGGGTCGATCAAGGGCGACCGCGCGTCGTTGAGCACCTCGAAGCTGTCGAAGTCCCAGGACCACACCTCGGTGCCGGGCAACAACGCGAGTCCCTCGGGGTCGTCGGTCGCGGGCGGGTCGGTGAGACGGTCCCAGTCGAGCACGCAGAGGATGCCGCACTCGCCGTTCACCCGGCTGTGGTTGAGTTGGATCACCGAGGCGCCCCGCTCCCGCGTGGCCGCGTAGATCCCGGGGAAACCGAGCTGGTACCACTCCGGGGGGCTGCCGCGCGGGTCGTCCACCGCTGGGAAGGGCCAGGCGTTACTGTGCTCGGGGATGGTGGCGGTTACCTCCTCGCCGAGTCCGTAGGCCATCCACTGGCCGAGGCCGCTCGCCTCCAGCTCGGGCGCGAGGTCGATGATCGCCTCGTGGTCGGTCGATACCATGATGTCGAGTCCGCTCGCGACCACCGTCCGGAAACGCAGCTCGTTCACCGTGTCGCTGTCGGCGCTCGGCGCCTGGTGCACGTGGGTGTCGAGGCTGGCCCAGCCGGTGGTGTCGACCAGGTGGTCGAGGGTGACGGACAAGAGGCCCTCGCCTGACTCGGGGATTGTGACACTCGTGGACACGACATCGTACTCGTAGCCTCGCGCCACCCAGGCGCTGTAGTCACCCGGGGGGACGGCCAGCACGTCGCCGGGGACGGCGTAGAGCACGGTCGAGAAGCCATCGCCGCGTTCCAGCTCCACGCGCGCGGGGATGGGCTCGCCCGAGTCGTCGATCACGTCGATGATCAGCGCGCCCGGGGCGCCCATCTCGAGCGCGAAGTCCGTCCCCTCCAGGGTGTCGCTGTCGTCGCGCCCGGGGGCCGAGGCATGCGCCCGCCAGGTGTCGCGGAGCACCGTCCGACCCGCGAAGCGACCGGACGCGTCGGCCACCAGGGTGTCGATGGTGGCCCAGCCGCCGCTACTGTCGGGGGCCTCCAGGGTTACCCACGCCCCGGCGACCGGGCCGTCCGGTCCCGCCACCGTGCCGGACACGGCGGTCCACGCGCTCTCCACCACCCCGAGCGGCTCGGGCAGGTTCGGCTCCAACGAGGCGGAGGCGCTCGCCCCGTCGCCCGGGCCCACGCCGACGAGGAAGGGCACCCGGGCCTCGGCGGCGCCGGCGATGTCGAGCGGCGACAGGGCCTGGTTCACGTCGAGCAGCGCGCGCACCCCGGCCACCGAGGTGTAGGCCATCTGGGCCTCGGGCATGGCCACCACGAGCGATCCCTCGTCGCTGGCCATCGAGAGCCAGGGCACGCCGAGGTCGAGGCCGAAGCCACCGACAGACAGGTCGCCATCGGCGTAGGTGCTCACCTCGGTGAGGTCGGAAGGGAACACAACGGCGCCGACCATGAAACCGTCACTCGGGGGGTCGCCGTCGAGGATCACCTCCACCTGCAGCGCGCTCGCGCCCGGTTCCAGCGTGTATCGCGTCGTGACCTGCAGACCGTATGGGTCGCCGATGAGCTTGCGGCTGCCGCTGTCCCAGGCCGACCGGACGAGCGTCATCTCCACCAGCCAGAAGTGGTCATCCGTGCCGTGTACCTCCACCACGGCCGCCTCCCCATTCGTCCCGTCGTTCACCACCTCGATCTCTTCGGCGCGGACCTGGTGGAGCGTGCTCGACACGAAGTCGGCGAGGTCGAGCTGCCCCACGATGAAGCCCATTTCCTCGAGCAGCTCCGGTCCCGCCTGTTCACAATCCTGGACGGCCACCGCGTCGATGGGGCCGCCGCCGTAGTGGTAGTAGGTGTCGGGGTCGCCCACGCCCTGGATCACGAAGGCGGCGTGCTCGTTCAAGAGCAGCGCGTCGCCCGGCCCGGCGAGCCCCTCCTCGCCCCAGGGGCGCTCCGCCGGGTCGACCAGCATGCGCGCCGTGGCCTCGCCTGCTACGGGACAGCCGCCCAGGAAGAGACCGTCGCCCGTGGGGTTTGCGACGGGATCGCCCGGGTCGTCGGGGCAGGCGGGGAGGAGGAGGAGGAACATCGGGGGCGAGTGTATCGCCGGGTCAGATCGACAGTGCGTACTTCTCGAAGCCGAGCAGATCGACCACCGCATCGTTGGCGCCGGTGAGGTCGAGGTCGGTCACCAGGAGGTTCAGGTCTACCCACTGGGCCTGCAGGAGGCGGAGGCCGAAGCCGACGTCGTAGAAGGTGGCCACGTCGGGAGTGCCGAGGTCCTCCACGAAGCAACTCATCGTGGCGCCGATGCCGAGGCCGGTCGAGGTGCCGCCGGCGTAGTCGGAGTTGGCGGACACGGCGTTCGATCTTGACTCGTCGGTGAGCTCGTCGATCGGGTCGACGAACTCGATGATGATCCCCTCCTCCCAGAAGGCCCACACGCTGAGGTTGTCGGGCTCGCCGAGCACCGCCTTGATCTCGCCGTAGGTCATGCCGAGGCAGGCACCGGACAGGCAGCTACCGTCGAGGTCGATGGCACCGTCGGTGGCCACGCGCTCGCAGGGCGGGAGCATGGCGAGCAGGTCCGCCTCGGTGAGTTCGCCATCGGCAGCAGGGGCGGTGTCGTCGGAGGATGTGCCGTCGACGGTGCCAGTGTCCTTCGTGTTGGCCGGGGGGCAGGCGAGGAGGAAGAGAATGTCGAGCATTTGGGGGATCCTGGGAAAGGCAGAGCTACCAACAGGGTGTCCGCACAGCGTCACGGAGGCTGGCAGGTCACCGTCGCGAGCATGCCAGCGGTCAGGCCATCCTTCGAAGCCTCGAACCCCGCCCCGGAGCTGCGAAAGATCGGGCCGTTCCCCGATGGAACGAAGGCGGTCACGAGACACTCTGGACAGCTCAGCGTGGCCCAGGCGGAAAATCGTTCGATGTCGACCGCATAGCCGTGCCCACAGGGCACGTACGACTGCCCTTCCGCTCCACTCGCAGAGTCGTCATCCGCCCCTCTCGGCGATTGAACGGCATCATCGTCGCACCAGTCCCCCCCGCAATCGTCGCAGCTCACCACCAGCCTTCGCGCATCGGTGACCACGCCGGCGCCGGAGTAGAGGTAGCATACGGACGGAGTCTCGCCGGAAAGGCACATTTCTCTAGCCCGGACGTGAAATCGATCCTCGGCGTTCGGACACGGACCCGGCTCGAAGCAGGCGATAAGGAGCAGCGTCCACGGCGCCATCGAAAGGCATCGCCCCAGCGTCCGAGCCCGGTCACACGTTGACATCGGGCTTCTCGACATCGTCGGTCGGTATGTCCGGCATCCGGCCGGGGTCAAACGGGCTGGGGAAATCGAAGTCTCCCGAGAACGGCCCACGATCGGCGCCCCCGCCGCCGTCGTCGCCGCCCACGCAGCAACAGCCGCCGTAGCCGTCCGGGGGCGACGACGGCCAACACGGGGTGCTCTCGGCTGTGCCCCCGCAGTCGGCGTTCCGATTGAGCACGCAACAGAAGGTCACGTTGCCGTCCATCTCGAGCGGCCGGTCGATACTGAAGAAAAGATCGCCGAAGTGGCCGGTCTTGGTGAGCTCGTCGGCGAGCCACAGGCTCAGCATGGAGAGGCCGGCGAGTTCGGCCGCGGTCGCCACGTCAAGTGACAGTAGCTCCCAGCCAGCAGCCACCGCGAGGGCGGCTCCGGTCACCTGGAGGGCCGTCCTCACCGTCGGCGCGACATTACCACCCACCACGCCCCCCTGGATACACTCGATCACTCCCTGGTGGAAATAGGGTTGGAACTGCGATCCCGCTCCGGTCGCACCGGCCGAGCTGGTGCCGCCGGTCTGGAAGGCGCGCGCGATGGCACCCCCTGTCTGCGCCACGGCGCGGGTGCAGATCTCGCGAGTAGAGAATCCTCGCGACGACTGGATCTGTCCCAGGTCCGGATGCCAGTAGACATCGCTATCCACCGGATCGCCCGAGTTTGAGACCGCGAAATAGTGATAGATCCCAGGCAATCCCAGCCGCGCGGTCACAAACCTCGCCCACACCTGCCCTGCCACGTCCTGCACGCAACCCATGCTTCCCTCGGGGCCACCGCCACAGTGCCAGAGCCCGAAGTTGTGGGCGGTCTCGTGAATGACCATCGCCGCGAACTCCACGACCACCGACATGGCCATGCGCAAGCAGAAGTTAGCGGCCTCCAGTTGGCGGGCCAGCTCGTCACCTTGGGCGAAGTCTTCGCTCGTGGGGGCCACCGCCTTGCAGTAGTGCCGGGTGGCCAAGGCCACGAACCAGTCGAACATGATCGAGGCGCGGTCGAGCCGGGTGGAGCACACCCACACCCGGGTGCCATACGGATAGAGCGTGACGTCCGGGCCGAAGCTGGCCACGACCCCGTGGTTGGCCGTCGACTGGCCTGGCGAGACGGTGGAGTCAAAGTCGAACGTGAAGGTGATCGTGTCCCGCAAGTCGACCACCTGGGCGGGGCCGAGGTCGGCGCAGCTCGCCCAGGCGGCGCCCAGCGTCGACACGAGCGACACGGACGTGGGCCGCGTCGCGAAGGACGCGGCCGGCGTACCGCCCCCGGAGCCAGCCGTGCTGGCGCCGCCGCCCCCGCCAAAGGTGTCCGGCAAGGTTGTGACGGTAAAATCCCCCGGGGCCGAACAGTTCACGGGCCGGATAAGTGCCTCCACCACCATCTCCTCGAGGTCGGCGGCGAAGCGCGCGATGAAGCTTATGAGCTCCGCGATCGCCTCCGCCAGCTCCTCGATCGCCTCCACCAGCGACACCACCAGGTCGCCGAGCGCCGACAAGCTGCCAAGAATGGAGGACCCCAGTTCCACGAGCGCCTCTCCCAGCGCTTCGGCGAGGTCGGCCAGGGGCTTGATCACCGCCTCCCAGTCGATCTCCTCCCCAGACACCAGTGCGTCGACCAGCTCGATGAAGAACTGGATGAGCGTGCCAAGGGCAGCACCGGGGAGGGCCGCGATCAGGAGGAGCACAACCGCAGCGTCACCCATCAACTCCGCGACCTCTTCCCCAAGGCGATCCACGCGCTTGCCCAGCTCTTCCACCGACTCCACCAGCTCCGCGAACTCCTCGATGAGCTCGGCGCCGCCCGGCATGTCGCCCGGCTCGTAGATCCGGAAGTCCATGGCACCGGACTCGATCGCGTCGATCACCGCTTTCCGGGGCGTCCACCCCTCCCACTCCCTCGGCATCCCCTCGCCGAAGTCACAGATGGTCTGGAGCACCCGCGACATGAACTTCAGGCGGGGGTCGTAGGAAACGCTCGGGGTGTACCCCGACCGGCTCTTGGACCACTGGTACCACAGCGGCTCCTCTTCCCGCGGGGCGATGTTGTCTTCGAGTGCCTCGTCCACCGCGCCGAGCCCGATCAGCGCCCAGAGGCCATCCTCCCAGTCCTCCCCCGTGGCGTCGTCCTCCATCGAGCGGAGCAGGTTCGCGGCGGCGTCGTAGGTGAGCGTGCCCTCGATGCAGGCCACGAAGTCGGTCGCGGTCCAGTCCGTCAACCGCTCGTTGGGGCAGGGTTGACCCGAGGGATCGCCCGTCCGCGTCCAGCGGCGGTACTGGTAAGCCCGCGTGCCCTCGGCCGAGGGCGCCTCGAACCCCGAGGACACGCCGAGCGTGGCCGGGTCGATCGTGGCCAGCTTCAACACGAGAGAACGAGCCCGCTCGCGGTAGGCCCCGATCGCCTCGCTGGCCTCGCCGAGCCGCTGGGCGAGGACCGCCTGGTCGACACCCGTATCGCCCGTGGAGTGGCGAACCCGGGGCACGCCGGACAGCGCCTCGTGGAAGGCGGCCGCGATCCGCGTGCCACAACCTCTCGGCTCGCGACGGTGCTCGGGCTCGGCGCCCAGGGGCACGGTAAGGAGCTGCGCCCACTCCGCCTCCACCAGCTCGTGGTCCCGGCGCGTGCCCAGGTCGGCACGAGAGAAACGCGTCGCACCGAGGCCCGGGATGGGGGGAACCCCCTTGACCTGCAAGGGGACGGATCCAGCGGGCGGTGGCCTCTGGCGAGCACGTTCAGATTCGCGCAGCTCGCCGAGGAACTTGCGCACCTGCACGCGGGCACGCACTCGGCGGTCGCGCGGACGCTCCGGTGCGGACTCGCCCTGCCCCGGCCCGTGGCCGCCGCAACCGTTCGCCGAGAGGGGCGAGCGAACTTCCGACTTCTCGCGCGCCGCCGGGGGTCGGCGCCGGGCGCGAGCACTCGTGCCCTGGCAGCCGCAGGCGCCGCCGCCGCCGCACCGGCCGCCGCACCCGCAATCGCCGCCCTTGCAACCGCCGTCTGCCATCGTCGCCTACTGCAAGTAGATGGCAGTGTAGCAGACTTCCACCTCGACCCAGGTCGTGGCGTTGCCGCTCACCAGCATCGCGACGTCGAGCAGGCCCATGCCCGGGGTGTACGACACCGCGCCGTCGTCGGGGACCGCGGTCATGTTGGTGGCGTTCCACCGCAGCGAGGGCGAGGCCGCGTCGGTGGCGGAGACGGTGAACTTCCGCAGCCCGTCACGGGGGAGCTGGTCGGGCAGGCAACCGTGGCTCACGTCGAAGTCGATGGAGGGCGAGCCAGCGCCCGAGCGATCGTACACCCGCGCATGCAGCCACACCTTGTCGGCCGCGCCGAGCAAGGCAGCCATCTTCGACCGGTCGGCCGGGAAGTAGACTGCGGGTTGCGTGCCGCCCAGGTAGCGGCTGCGCTTGAGTAGAACTCCGGTGACCTTTCGTGCCATTGATTGCCTCAAGTTGCGGCGGGAGGGTAGCGCATCCATCGGCACTTGAGTCGCAAAAAAAACAGTTCGTTGCGTGGTGATTCACGCTACAATTTGTCGCGACGCACGGACATTTGAACGGGGCACGATGTCCCCGCTCCGTCTACCCCTCGATCCCAAACAGTCGCCCCACGTCGATCTCCACCTCGACGAAGGGCGGCGCCGCCACGGTTTCGCCCGGGCTCCCGGTGAGCACCAGCTCGTAGGCGCGATCACCACGGGCATACACGTAGAGGAGCTGGTTCTGGCGGTCGATCACCCAGTAGTGGCCCACGCCGTGCTGGTAGTAGGCGCGCATCTTGACGCCGAGATCGCGGGCGGCCGTGCTCGCGGAGAGCACCTCGGTCACCCAGTCCGGGGCCACCGGGACCGGCCACGCGCTCGGCATCACCGGCACGCGCTCGCGACGCCAACCGGCGATGTCCGGGCAGACGACCATCTCGCCCAGGGCGACATGGACCTCGGTGCGGATCCACCAGCCGCCGGGACCGCCCTGGCCACCGCGCCGGTTGTAGGGTGCATGCACCCGCCCGACCACCTCGCTCTGAGCCCCCCCATGGCCCTCGTCGGCGGCGGCCTTCTCCACCATCACCCCGTCGATGATCTCGCAGCGCCGTTCCTCGTGGATCGCTCGCAGCAGATCATCGAGGGTCGCGACGCGGAGGGCGGGTTCGCCGGGCATGGCGGGAAGTATACCGCACCACCGAGCGCGGTCGCCCCCAGGCGAATCCCGTGGCGACCGCGGGGTGACGACGTGGCGCTACGGGTTCTCGGCGAGAACCTCGTTCGCGGGGCGCAATGGAAACCACATCTTGTCGCGACACCTCAGCAACAGCTCAACGGGACTCGACGGTCCCGCAGGCTTACGGCCGCGCCGACGGCCCTGCGCGGCAACAAGTCCCCCGAACCCCTCGGTCCCCTCGACTTGTTGCCGCAATCCCGCCACCTTCCGGCAACAAGTCCCCCGAACCCCGGGGTCCCCCCGACTTGTTGCCACCACCCGACCCGCCGTCGTCCCGCCATGACGATACACCCCACCGATGAAAGCCCTCGTCACCGAGCAGCAGATCGCCGAGCGCCTCCCCGCCCTCGCGGCCGAGATCGCCACCCAGTGGCCCCGTCCCGAGCGCCTAGTATTGGTTGGCCCGCTCAAGGGGTGTGTCATCTTCATGGCCGACCTGTCCCGCGCGCTCTGGCGAGTGGGTGTGCCCCACGACATGGACTTCCTCCGCGTGTCCTCCTACGGCGCGGGCACCGAGTCAACCGGGGTGCTCCGCCTGGAGAGCGACCTTTACCACCCGGTGGAGGGTCGCGACGTGTTGCTCGTCGATGACATCTGCGACAGCGGGCGAACGATGGACTTCGTGTCGCGACATGTCGCCGCGAAGGGTGCCCGCGCCGTGCGCACGGCGGTACTGATGGACAAGCCCTCCCGCCGCGCGCTCCCCTTCGCCGTCGACCACGTGGGCTTCACCATCCCCAACGCCTTCGTCGTGGGCTACGGCTGCGACCTCGCCGAGGGCTACCGTGCGCTGCCGTACGTGGGGATCTACGAGGGCTAGGGCCCCCTCCACGGCAAGGGGCTACATTCCCCGCGCCCCCGGAGCCGCCCTTGTTCCTGCTCTCCCTCCTCCTCGCCTGCAACGGCAGCGGCGCCGACGTGCTCGCGCCGGTCGACGCCCGCTATTCCGACATCATGTTGAGCCTCGGCGCCGCCGACCGCGACACCACCCGCAACGTGCACAACAAGGACGCGCGCCGTCGTAAGGCGGAGGCCGAGGGCGACAAGGTCGAGTTCTTCCGCGACGACAAGGTGAAGGCCGCCATCGACGAGGCCGCGAAGGCCGCCGAGGGGACATCCCTGCGGGTGCGCGGCGAGCACTACGCGCGGCAGGCCATGGTCAACCGCGCGTGGACCGAGGCCGACAAGGCCGAGGAAACCCGACTGCTCGGCGTGCTCGACGAGGCGCAGTCGGCCACGGCGGAGTGGTTCTCGCCCGACGGGCACAAGTTCGTGCTCGACCGCGCGTGGGACGAGGTGAGCAAGGAAGCTGACACGCTGGCCGACGCGCAGCGTCAGGAGCTCGCCCGCGCCTTCGTGAACCACCGCATGCGCCTCGCCGGGGGCGAACTGCAAGCCCTGGTGAAGCTGCGCAACGAGGTGGCCAAACGCGCGGGGCACGACAACTACTACAAGCTGTCACTGGCGGCCCAGGGCATCGAGGAGAAAGACCTCGAGGCGGTGATCGGCGAGATGGAGGCGGTGGTGAAGCCCGGCTACGAGGCCGACCGCGCCGCGATCGCCGCCACCGGCGAGGCCGACGACTTCGCCAACCACCCGCGCCTGCGCCGCCTCGCCAAGCTCGACGCCGACCGCGACCGCGCCGAGAGTTATTTCGACGGCGACCTCGCCGAAGATCGCATCGTCACCGCCTACCGCGACATGGGTTTTGACACCTCCACGCTCCAACTCTACACCGGGCCCTCCCGCGTGGTGCGCCCCGGTGTGTACGGATTCGCCGTCCAGCCGCCGCAGTTCGTGGCGATCGTGCTCAGCGTGGATGAGCGCTGGTCGGCCTGGCCCTACGAGGCCCTGATCCACGAGCTCGGCCACGCCGTGTGGTGGATGAACCTCAGCCCCGAGGCGGCCAAGAGCCCGGCCACCTGGGAACCGGACGCCCCCTGGTTCGAGGGCTATGCGCAGCTCTTCGAGCGGGTGCTCGCCGAGCCCGCGTTTACCGCGAAGTATGTGCCCGAACTGCCGGAGGGCGACCGTGCCGCCTTCCGGAGCGCGAGGGTGCGCGAGGTGGCCGACGGCATCGTCGACGCGATTGTCACCACCCGCGCCGAGCGCCGATTGTACGAGAACCCCGACGACCTCGCCGGGGCCTTCCAGGTGGCGATCGACACCCGCGCCGCGCTCACCGGCTCGCCCCTGCCCCCGGCCGACGGCTCCGCCTACGACCCGGCGCTGCTGAGCGGCCTCGCCTGGCACTACCCGGCGTATAGCCCCAACTACCTCTACGCCTACATGACCGAGGCGCGGCTCTGGGAGGCGGTGACCAAGAACGTGGGCGACCCGGTGGCCAACCCGAAGCTCGCGCCTTTCCTGGTGGACAAGCTCGTGCGCCAGCCGGTCACGACCCCCTTCGCGGCGCGGCTCGACGCCATCGCCCCCGGCGACCGGGCGGCCCCGCTCAAGGCGTACCTGGGCGGCGGTTGAGCGGGGCAAATCGAAAATCTCCGAACTCTCGTACATCTTTAGTCGCGACCACCCGATCATCACGAGCGGTAATGTAGACCACATTATGCGGCCTTGCGGGGGGGGTCGGCTTCCGCTTTTGTGTGCTCGTTGTCGCGACACCATCGCGGCATCGCGTTCCAATCACCGCACCCGAGACCCCCGACGCAAGACGCCGATCTCTCCGCCTCCCTCGCCCTTGCCGCGCCAAATGTGCTGCTCCTCCCGCTCTTCCGCCGCCGCGCGCTGGTGACAACCGGCACCGCCTTGCAGAAGAGCTTCGAGGATCTGGATATCCCCCGGTTCCGTCACGCCTTGCCGCGCTGCACGGGCCTCTTCATGATCGGCCTCGTCGAGAACGTGCCTTCGACCGAGTTCGAGTTCAACGTGGCCTTCTTCTCGGGCTTCGACCGCGACCACCAGCCCGCCACCCCGCTCGACATCGCCGCCTCCGCGATCAACTCGTCGAATACACAGGGCGTGCGCTCGGCGGACTACACCAACGTGCAGAACTTCCTGCTCGACTCGCGCCTGCAACTGTGGTGGCGCAACCCCGCCGGCATCAGCGGTGTGAAGACGGGCGTGGCGAGTGCTATCCTCGGCCAGTACCTGAGCACGTAGGCCATGCACGGCGCCTTCCAACCCATCGACTGGAGCCAGATCGACGGTGGCGCGCCGGGGACCGGGTGTGGCTGTGGCGGCTCGTGCGGGTGCGGCAAGCGGGAGTCCGGGTGCGCGGCGAAGCCGTCC
This sequence comes from Pseudomonadota bacterium, assembly GCA_005778355.1. Classification (GTDB taxonomy): domain Bacteria; phylum Myxococcota_A; class UBA796; order UBA796; family SXON01; genus SXON01. The sequence continues at coordinate 43,277 of SXON01000042.1, forward strand.
CCGAGGCATCCCCAGTTCACCTCTATCGCCGCACCGAACCTCGAGGAAGAACCGCCCGAGCGGGAGGATCACCCCGACTGGTTCGAGGGGCCCCGATGGGACGATCTGTTGAGCCTCGACGGGTTGCACGACCGGGCGGTCGAGCGAGCGGAGAAGAGGGCCAAGGGCGAGAACATCGAGCCGATCTGTCCCGAGGAGCCGCTGGTCGTGGCGTGGGCCCGGCATGCCTCGTCGCTGCGTGACGGGTGCCGAATCGACATCGGGAACATGCGCGTGGGCGGTGCGAACGTCTCACTCAGCACGGCCATCCCGAAGGGCTACGAGCCAAAGACCTCCCGGAAGCAGATGTTCCAGGACTTCCTGGGCGACTACATGGCCGCCAACCGAATGGACTGGGACGACCTCGCCGAGAACATTAGGTCCGACGAGACACCCGGGTTCAAGGGCTGCTTCTGGGACTCCGGTGGGGGCATGCTCTACCGCGCCACGCTCCACGCGCTCCAGATCATCGCCTGCACAACCATGCCTGCGTCCGTTTCCGCCGGGCTGCGGGATCGCTTCGTGGCGGTGCGCGACAAGGTCCGCGGCGGGACACTCAATGTCGTGCTCAGCGACGACGCGCTCGGCGGGGACGAGCGATCGGTACTCGTGGCGGGTCCGTCGGGCGAGGTGACCGCCGAGTACATCGGGCCCACGGGGGCGTTGGCTTGGGAAAGAGGTGATA